>JAICMO010000015.1 GCA_025929185.1 Pseudolabrys sp. | reverse complement strand
TTGGCAGCCGGGCTGAATTACTTTCCCGCTGCTTTTCGCAGCGCCGCGTTGATGCGGTCCTGCCAGCCGGGGCCGTCTTCCTGAAAGAAATCGAGCACGTCGCGATCGATCCGCAGCGACACCGTCTCCCTGGCGCCCGGAATAGCCGGCGCTTGCGGCGGCGCCGCCACCGGTCTGGTTGTCGCGGCCTTGAAGGCCTTCTCGGCTTCGGAGCGGGAGTCGCCTATCGGTCGTCGTGGCATAACGTGCCTTTCCGTTGCCGGTCAATTGTAGCCGGGAAACGGGTGGTTTCGCGCCACCCGCGTCGCCATGTCCTCTTTAACAGAGATGGAGAACAACATGAATTTCCGCATTCGCGGCCTTGAGGCCAAACAGTTTACGCACCTTTTCACGCTTTCGGATGCCGAGCTCGGAACGCTCGGTGCCGTACGGCAGATCGCCCAAGGCCCCAGTCCTTGCCGCGTCAGCCTCACCGATGCGAAGCCGGGAGACGAACTCATCCTGGTCAATTACGAGCATCACGCGGTCGCCTCGCCCTACCGCATGCGCTTTGCGATCTACGTACGCGAGAATGAGGAAACCTTCGACGCCGTTGGCGCCGTTCCGGAGCAATTGCGCACGCGCACGCTTGCTGTGCGGGCGTTCGATGACAAGGCGATGATGACGGCCTGCGAATTGGTTGAAGGCACCAGACTCGAAGAAGCGTTCGAACGGCAGTTCGCCGATCCGCGCGCGCAATACCTGCACATCCATTTCGCCGCAGCAGGTTGCTACGCGGCGCGAGTCGAGCGGGCGTGAGCGTCTCGCTGCCCCTGCAACCGGCTGCATCACGCCGCGGCGCACGGGAACAATTCCCGCGCCCGCCTGTTACAGGCTTGCAAGTCTCGCCGCGTGCCGGCGCGCATTGGCGCGCCGGTGCCGCATTACGTAAAAATTGGCAGGAGCGCACGATGAAACGTTTAGGTCTCTCGTTGTTGGGCGCCGCAGCGGCGTTTGTTATCTCCACGTCGGCACAGGCCGCGCCCGATTATCGCGTCATCAAGTGGGACATTACCGGCATGTGCCAGATTTACGATTTCGGCTGGGGCGGCCGGCCGATTCCGTCCAATTATCGCATTCTGACGCCGCCGCTGCCGACGTTCGGCGCCGCCGTGCAGGCGAAGGAATTTCTGTGGCACCACCATCGCTGCACCATCTAAACCGGCATCGTGCAGCCCGGCCGCGTCTTTGGACATCGGATGCCCATCACGACCGAGGTTGCACCCGCCATCTTCCTCAAAGGGGACGGGCGCTGCGCGCTCACGTTCGACAGGCCGGCCCCTGAATTAATGCGATGGCGCGTAAGCTCGCGTCGAGACGGTCGTCCGGGCGTCCCTACAAGCGCGCACTTGGGGTCTGCTTCGAGTTGGCGCGGCCGTTCGCAGCCTTATGTTCGCCCGAATTTCGGGCCACCCGAAGAGAGCGTCGTCTTGCCTATTTAAGGCGGCTAAGCGATCATCCTCTACCAAACAGGGAACCGCATTATGCCGACGCCCGAAGAGGCGCCTTCATCTGCGTTGCCGCAGGTCAACGAGTTGTTCGAGTCGGCGGAACTCACGGCCGCCGTCGACACAGAGGAATTCAAGCTTTTTCTGGACCATGTCCCGATCGCGATCGTCGTTTCCAAGTTTATCGACGGCGGCCAGCGCATCGTGTTCTGCAACAAAGCGTATGAAAGCTTTTCAGGACAGAGCGGGGCCGAGATTGTCGGCAAGGATTGGACGGTTCTGGACTCGTTCAAGCTGGAAGACGAAGCCCATCGTCCGTTCAGCCAGGCGCTGGCGAAAAGCGAAGAGTTCGCCGGAACGTTCCGGCCGGACGCGCCGGAATCGAAGCTCGTCGAGGCTTATGTCAGTCTCATCGAAAACGAGGACGGCACCGAAAATTACCGCATCGTTGCCCTTATCGACGTCACTGAACGCGAGAGGATGCAACGGGAAGAATTCGCCCGGCAGGTCCGCGACAAGGACATGCTTCTCAAGGAGGTTCAGCATCGCGTCAAGAACAACTTGCAACTCATCACCGCGCTGATCCGGCTCGACGCTCGCAATCAGCGCAATGGCAACAAGGTCAACCTCGACAGGCTGGCCGGACGAATCGAATCGCTGCAACTGCTCTATCAGGATTTGTCCGCCGAAGGATTCGGTCAGAGCGTCGACCTCGGGCATTATTTGAGCCAGATCGGTTCGGCCGTCATGCATACCTACGCGGTCGACGGAATAAGGCTTGACCTCAAAGTCGACCATGCGCCCATTTCGATCAATATCGCGATGCCGGTGGGCCTGCTCGTCAACGAGCTACTGACCAACTCGTTCAAATATGCGTTCAACGGCGCGACGAGCGGCACCATCACGCTCCGCTGTTTGCACGAAAGCGAAGACAATTATCGCATTGTCGTCGCCGACGACGGCGTGGGACTTCCGGAGGGAAAGACGTGGCCGCAACCGGGCAAGCTTGGCGCTCTCATCCTGCAAAGCCTGCGCGAGAACGCAAAGACGGACTTCAGCATTGAAACCGCGCCCGGTAAAGGTTTCCGAGTCAGCATCGGCGTCGTTTACAAACCGCGCGTCAACAAGCCGAACTGACGCGAGCCACGGCGCGCAGCTCTCCGCATCGGTCACCGCTTGAACAGGCCCATGATCTCGGCCTTGGCCAAGGTGCTAAAATGCAGATTGAAGCCGACCACGGCAGCGGACGTGTCGGCTTTCACGTCGAGCTTTTCTTTCCCGACGGCGAACACCGTGAACAAATACCGGTGCGGGTGATCGCCTTCCGGAGGACAAGGACCGCCGTAACCGGGCGCGCCGAAATCGGTGCGCGTCTGCAATGCGCCCGGCGGCATCGATCCTCCCGCACTGCCGGCGCCCGCGGCAAGCTCGGTTACGTCCGGCGGGATATTCACCACCAGCCAATGCCAAAACCCGGAGCCGGTCGGCGCATCCGGATCGAAGCACGTGATCGCGAAGCTTTTCGTCCCGGCGGGCGCGCCTGACCACTTCAAATGCGGCGACCTGTTGCCGCCGGCGCAACCGAAACCGTATTCGGCCGAAAGGATGTGGTCCTTGTGCAGGTAATCTCCGTCTTTGAAACTGTTGCTCGTCACCGTAAAAGCCATCGTCAACTCCCGTTGCTTACCCGAACGCGCCCGCAAAGAGCCTAGCCCCCGACGCGCAAAGCGCAACGGCGGGAACCTGCGGCGCGCGCTCCCGTTGATGGCAAGCGCCAGCCGGGAGGGCATCCATGACGCACGTCATCTATAAGGTCGTTCGGCACGAAGACGGCTGGGCTTACCAGGCGCAGGGCGTCTTTTCGGAGACCTTCGCGACACACGCCGAGGCGCTCGACGCCGCGCGCCGAGCCGCCGCCGAGCAGCGCGTGCCCGGCCACACCGAGGCTATCGAATACGAGGACGCGAACGGCCGCTGGCACACGGAGACCGCTCCCGGCCGCGACCGCCCGGAAACGGAGGTCGAGGATAGCAGTTAGCAGCCGGCCCTAGTAGTCTCTTGCGTGTGGACCAAGAAATAAGCAAACTCCCGGTAGCAGGGGGTTGCGGGGCGTGTTTTCAGATCGAGTACGATGCCTGCTCGCGTTGGCGTGCCCGCTTTTGCTGAGCGCCTACATAGCGCGCGATCCGGTCGTTGTCGGGGCGAACACGGTGCCGGCCGGCAACTGGCGAATTGAGCGGGCGATCGACCGCATTACAGAACTGCCAATTTCTAGCGCGTTTTTGATGACGCGCACCGTGTCCACTTCAAAAATCCCATTCCCGCCGTCCGCACACCTCCAGCTCCTGTGCTTCAAAGGAATGCCTACCGTCAGCTTCAATTTTCCGTTCAAAGTCGGCTCGACTCGAAATGCATCGTTCGCCTACCGGTTTGACGACCGGCCCGGGCGCGAAATCGAGGTACGCTTCGTTGCCGACTACAAAAGCGTCTTAATCGAGAGACCCGACGAGGTGGCGCAATTCATCGATGAGTTATCGACATCGAAAAGCCTTTACATCCTTATCCGGTCGCTCACCGGTGTGGGCCGCACGTCGGCTGAGTTCAGCCTCGCAGGGGCACCAGCCGCGATCAAAGCGGCCTACCTCACGTGCCCCGTGCAAACTGCAAAGCTCGCCCAAGCGCCCGCGGCCAAGAAAAAGATCGCCGCGCACTAAGAACGCACCTCAGAGTCTGGCCGGAAATGCGGCCAACGAAATCAGCGCTTTCGCCCCAGCCCGTCATGCCCGGCACTCGGGTCCGGCCATTGGCCGGCCCGAGCATATGTCTTGTGCCGGGCATCCACGCCTTCACTCAACAAACAAGAAAGACGTGGATGGCCGGGACGAAGCCCGGTCCTGACGATGGAGAGGGCCTTGTGCACCTCATTGAAAGGACTCGAGGCATGTCCGGCCAGCCTCTCAGGTGTATTTCGGGTCGCGATCGAGCAACTCGATCGAAACGCCTTGCGGTCCGCGCAAGAAGCACACTTTGATTCCTGGCCGGGGCGAGTGCGGCGGCTTTGTGAATTCGACTCCCTTTGCCTTGAGATCGGCGGCAATTTCATCGATGCCGCTGACAGCCAATCCGAAATGATCGAGTCCTTGATAGGGAGTGGTCGGTGGCGCGTTGACGCCGTCACCCGGATTGACCTGCGCGATAAAAATCCTGGCGCCGCCAAGCTTCAGATCGATACGAGGCTTGCCTTGCTGCGTCGAACGGATCACGTCGGCGCCGAGCATGCGCTCGAACCATTGCGCGGTCGCTTCCGGATCGGGGCTGCGCAGATGGACATGATCCCACGTGCAGTTCGGCATGGCGCCCTCCGTTCTTTTGCAAGCCGAGGTTACGCGCAGTCGGGCGTCAGCGCCACAGCTCGTAAGCGGACCACTTTGCTTCCGGAATTTCAGGGCCGATGCGGTAGTCGAACGAGATGACCTTCAGATGATCGGGCGTCGTCTTGCAGATATAGCTTAGCTCGTACCATTTTCCGCGGCTGCGGAACGCGCCGCCTTCGGCCTTGACGGCGTCTTCGGTTATCCGGGTCTGCGAGATTGCATTCGCCACGACGCGATCCGGATGAAAGGGATTGCGCGCATCATTGATCTTTTTCATCGCGGTGTAGTCGCAGATCTGCTCAAGCCGGGTGATCGGATCGAGACGCTTAAGGCTTCGCTCGAAGCGAGAGTCCTTCGCGCTGGAACTGCCGGCAACAAAACTCATCGTCCCCGATAGGGTCGCGGCAAGGACCACCGCACGCGAGTTCATTCAAGCTCCCTCCTTCACGCTTGCCGCACGACTCATCGCATCAGGTGAAGCAAAAATACTCAAAAGATCGCCTGTCTGAGACGAGCCGCGACATTTTTTCCGATGCTTTCCACGAATTTTGCGCGAAGAGGCACTGCTATAAGCCGACAAAAGCGGCGACCTCGTGTCTAAAACGCAATGAGAGGTTGGTGCCGCAAAGTCTCCGAAGGGACGAATGCGATTGAGTGTCCGAACTCCTTCGGTCGACACAGATGCGCGCGAGCAACGAGGTGCCCGGCAAACTTTCGCGAATGCGGCCTCAACTCCATCGTTTGATGTGTGGCAATTGTGTGATTGCGGTCACAGCCAAGCTTTCCAAAATTTAATTTAACTGAAGCGCTTGGCGCGATTTCATAACGTTCCATTCACCGCTTGTTCACGCGAAATGTAGGAACATCGCTTGTACGACAAGCGTTTTCTCATTGGTCGTACCGCCGGAAATGAGCCGGCAATACGTTTGAAGGATACGACCATCGATACCAAAGGAAGAGAGGTACGCCATGAAAAAGACCCTGACAGCGCTTGCGACAGCGGCAACGCTCGCAGTTGCGGCGGTCGCGGTTCCGCAGCAAGCGGAGGCACGCGGCGGCGCAGTCGCCGCGGGCATCATCGGCGGCTTGGCGGCCGGCGCGATTATCGGCTCCGCTGCGGCGCACGGCCCCTATTATTACGGGCCTGCTTATTACGGTCCCGGTCCCGTCTATTACGGCCCGGCCTGCTATTGGACTCACGAGCGGTTCTGGAACGGCTGGCGCTGGCATTGGCGTCGCGTGCGTGTGTGTAACTAAGCGATAACCAATCTGTCATCGGAGAGATCGATAACTGATTGAATTGACCCGGCGTTCTCCACAGAGCGCCGGGTTTTTCGGAGAGGGCGGCCCGGCGTCACCAAATTTCTGCCAAATTTTAAGCCTGCCTCCTTTACAAGGACCGGGACAGGCTTAGTTTGAACCAACTGCGATCGGCCCCGGCCGACCAGGACCCTGGAGGGAAATCCTATGAAGAAGACCCTGTTAGCTCTCGCGGCTGCCGCCTCTGTCGCGGCGGGAAGCATGAGCGTGCCGACGACCGCCGATGCGCGTTGTGTTGGTTGTGCTGTCGGCGCCGGTGTTGTCGGCGGCCTTGCCGCCGGCGCGATCATCGGCTCGGCGATCGCCAACAGCCAGCCGCGTTACTATGCGCCGGCCCCAGGCTATGTCGTGTACGAAGGCTACGGCGCACCGTATCCCGTCGCTTGCCCGGGTGGCTACTGGGCGCGTCGTCCGCTGCGTGACCGCTTCGGCAACTTCATTCGCTGGAGCCGTCCGCGCTTCGTCTGCCCGTAAGTCGTAAAGCGATTCGGTTTGCATCGCCGCAGCCGGTTCGGGGCTGCGGCGATGTTTTTTTGCTGATTTTCATCGCCGCATGCTGTCGAGCACCGCGACAGTCGGCCAGCAATCGACTTTCAAGCCGTGCGCCTTCTGATAGGCGCCGAGCGCGGCGCGCGTGAGCATGCCCGCCTTGCCGTCGATCTTGTCCTTGTAGAGCCCGAGCGCGGTGAGCCGACGCTGCATCGTTTCGACGTCTTTCGTTTTCATCTGCGCGCCCTGGCTCCAGGCACGCTCGAACGGCGGCGCGCCGGCGATGCGGTCGCTCAAATGGCCAACGAACAGCACGTATAAATCCGAATAATTGTAATCCTTCAGCACATAGTAATTCTTCGGCGTAAGAAAGCCGGGGCCGTAAGTGCCTTCCGGCAAGAGCAACGATGCTTCCGTCGATAACTCGATCGGCGTGAGCTTGCGGTTATAGGCCGGCACGAAGCCGCGCCTGAGCCATTCCGCAATCGTCCGCGTGTGACTGGGTTCGGCGATGGTGCAGTCGACCGACTTCGGCACGCGCACTTCGATCGCCCAGGGGCGGCCGGTCTGCCAACCTTTGCCGGCGAGTTGCTTCGCGGCGGAGGCGAGCGCATCCGGCACCGACGCCCAGATGTCGGCGCGGCCGTCGCCGTCGAAATCGACCGCGTATTTATAGAATTCCGACGGCAGGAATTGCGTGAGGCCCATCGCGCCGCCCCACGACGAGCGCAGATCGCTGCGCGGAACGCCGTCTTGCAGCAGCTTTAGCGCGTAGAGAAATTCATTGCGGAAAAAATCCTTGCGATGGCCGGCATAAGCTTGCGTCGCCAGCACGCGGACGGCGTCGTGTCCCTGAATCTCGCGGCCGTAATCCGTCTCGCGCGCCCAGATCGCAAGCACCACGTCGCCCGGCACGCCGAAGCGCTTCTCGATGCGGGCCAGCGTGTCGCGAAATTTCGCGGCAAGCTGCTTGCCTTGCGTGGCGAGGCGATTGAACGTTTTTTCTTTCAGGTATTGCCCGGGCGTCTGCACGAATTCGGGTTGCCCCGGCGGCGGCTTTTCAGGGCGTCCCGGAACAGCGAGATCGGGCAGCGAGAAATCCGGCTCGAGCCCGCGCGTCGCCGCGTCGAACGTCGCGCGCGAGATGCCGAGGCGTTGCGCTTCCGGCCATGTCGATTGCAGCCAGCGATCGAACGCGGCGTCGGCGAGTACCGGCGCGGCGAAGCCTGAAATGCCGAAGATGATAAGTGCGGCAAAACGAATCATGCGCTGAGTCTACGGCGCGAGTCGGCCGTCAGGCGGGGTCCCAGGCCGTCACTTCGTCGCAACGAGCTGTCTCGGTCCGCAACACGTTGTTATTTCTCCTGCGTGTCCACCGGCGTATACACGTGTTCGGTCGCGTCGTACACCGCGACCTGAACCACCGGATAGCTTTTCTTGAGCTTCGCGCCCGCCGTCATGGCTTCTTCTGAAGTCTTGTATCGAGTCTTCAGTTTTCCATCGACGGACAGTGCAAAGCCCTCCGTTGGCATCGTATTCGCGCGCAGATTTCCGGGCTTCTTTGCATCTTGCTTCATGTCTTGTTCCTTTGTCTTGCATTCCGGCCGCGTTCTTCGACACGCAACGGGTCGCCCAGAGCGGCCGGCGATTCTTGTTCGCTGCGCGCGGCCTACGCGCTAGGGGCGAGCAAAATCAGCGACGTTGAGATCGTAGGAGCCTCTTCGGCCGCGAGCATAAACCCTCGCCGCGATGGCGTAGATCAGATCGCGGTTGACGTCGAACGCCCGCAAAAGGCCGGCCTCGCCGGGCGATAGATTCGGCTGAATTTGTCGCAGCGCATCCGCGCTGACAAAGAACGAACTTTCCATGGATTGATCGTATCCCCAAAAGCGAACCGCGCGCCGCGTCGCGTCGTAACTGCGGCTCTCGTTGGGAAAGTTAACCGCCATGTTTACGCCATTGCCGTCCCGGCGCTGCCAGAGAGCCCACATTACGGCGCCTTTGCCTGAGCGGCCCCGACTTTTGAGATCGCTGCCTGCGCGTCACGTTCTTTAGCGGCTGTAAGATTGACCGGATCGACGTTTAGCATCTCGACCGACGCTTGCGCCGGGATCATCATCATGGTCGCAACGCGGCGATAGACGGGGAACGACAGGCCCTCGACCAACTCTTCGTCGGTTATTACTTCATAGTCACCTGCCGGCAAGACCCCGCTCACGCCGTCGAGCGAGAAGGGATGCCTGAAGGTCACGGTCTCGTGTTTCGTTCGCGTCGTCATCGGATTTGAGCTTTCCTCTGCGGAGCTGGAGATCAAACCGGTGCTACATCCTGGTCGAGCATCAGGACCGGACTCGCGAACTGTGTCGACGATGGCATACGCCAATGTGTTTTCATCTTGAATGCTGTCGATTGGCGCACCCTTCGATCGCATCAAAGTCGGCATGTGAACCTTTCGCCCCGCTTTCGAGCAAGGGCCAGGCCGCGCGAATTTTCGTTGAACCGGGCACGAGTACCGAGACACCTCGGTAACGCGTCCATTAGCCGGAAGGTTGCTCTTTATTTCACGAGGAGCAAGCTAATCATGGGGTGGGTGAATGACCCCCCGTCAGCGGTCGGAAGAACCCGAGGGAGCGATCGACGGAAAGACGGCAGAAAGCAGGATCGTCCACGTTTTCTCGCCTGTTTTCGACGCCGGTCGGACCGTTCCGCCTTCATTTTCCCATCGGGCGACCGCGTTGTCGTGCGTTTCAATTTCCGGGCGATTTATTGCGATTCTGCTTTTCATCTAGGCGCCGACGGCAAGGCGGCAAACATCACGGCGACGACCAGCACCCATGCGGTTGGCACGACGATCGGCGGCACCAACCATTGGGTCATGATGCCCTCTTGAAAAACTTCCTGCGGAAGTTGACCAGGCCATTAAAGAACGGCCTCGCATGCGGGTACATCATTTGAATGTCCAATCGTTAAACAACGACTTTATGTGGAGACGAATCGCGGCCAACACAGGGGCAAGCCGTCGCACAAGCGAAATAAATAATCGGCCTTGCCGCCTTCACGCACGCAACGAGCGAGTTGGGTTGGTTAGTTCGGATGAACGCGCTGTCCTGCCGGCAGCGGCCCAAAGGCCGGTGGCGGGATGCGGCGCTTCGAGGCGGCTTCATAAGCCGAGGCGACGTGCAGCAGCACATCCTCCTTGCCGGGCTCGGCGCGAAACACGAGGGAGAACGGCAGGCCGGGCGCGGGGATTTCCGTCGGCTGATCGGACGGCACGTGCAGATAGCGCGTGCCGTCGTCGCTCAATTTGTAGACCGGGTCGTAGACCGTCGTGACATAACCCGCCGGAATCAAAACTTCGGTCAGGCCGGCGTTCGGACCTGACAGAGACTCCGGATTGAGATTGTTGCGGAAGCCCTGCCCCGCGCCGCCGATCTTGCCGGGCGGCCAGGGCGTATGCAGGCGCACCAAGACGTCGAGATGGTTCTCGAAAATCACCATCATGTCGGCGCGGCGCAGCAATTCGCGCAGCATGATGCGCTCCGTCGTCGGTTGCCGCTGGTCGAGCGGACTGCGCAAGTCGGCAATCTCGTCCCAGTTCAAAAAGCTCGCGCGCTGGTCGTCGCCCCAGAATTTCGAGCGTGCATTGAGCGCGGTGAAATCGGTCAGCGTCTCGGAAAATCCTTTCGCCTTCCAGTCCTCGGCGCGGCGCGACAGATACTGGTTGATGTGGAAGCGGAAGGCGGTCTGCGGCGCCTGGTTCTGCACGGTGGCAAGATCGAGATTCTTCGGCGGCGCGATGCGGCCTTCCGCCATCGCCAGCATGTAATCCATCGGTTTCATCGTGCCGGAGCCGAACACCTTGCCGGGCGCGAACTCCGTCGGCTGGATGGCGGCGGCGAATTCCTTGAACACAGGCTGCCCGTTTACGTCCAAGCGATAAAGGATGTCCGGCATGAACACCGGCAGAAGGCGCGCCAGCGCGACGCGGTGGTCGACCTTCATCTGCTCGATAGCGGGATCGCGCGGCCAGAGCGGATCGGAGGATTCGACCAGCGTCGCGCCGAGCTTGCCGCCGAGGACCTCCTTGATCTCCCTTGCCGCGGCGAACGTCACCGGCTCGTCGGTCTTGTAGCCGGGCCGCACTGTCATCGATTCGCGGATGACACCGATGCGCATGCCTTTCAGCGACGTGGCTGGCTTCGTATGCGCCGCATAGGAAGTCAGCACCGACGAACGCGGCACGGTCGTGAAAGGATCGCGCGGGTCGTAATAGCCTTCCTTCGGGTCCTTCAGCGCGTCGAGCACCTTGGCGCAATCGGCAATCGTGCGCGCGAGAATGCCGGTGCGGTCGACGTGGATGTCGGCGCCGATGGCGCCGCCGTCGAAACCAAGCATCGCCTTGTGCGGCAGGATGAGCGCAACCGCGTTGTGGTTCGCCGGTCCCCGGCAGGAAGCGCGCGTCTCCTCGCCCAGGCTGCACATCACCATGTTCGTTGAGACCGACGTGCCGGAGCCCGAGCTCGAGCCGAGCGAAGCCGCGCGCGTGGTGTCGTAAGGATTCGACACGTTGCCGGCCCAGGTGCTGCGCTGATAGCCGAGCGTTGTCGGCAGCACCTTGTCCGGCTTGTGCCGGCCGCCGGGATCTTCCGGCCGGCCGTTGTATTCCGTGTTCACCGCCTTGGCGAATATGATCGCGCCCTTCTCGCGCAGTTGCGCGACCAGCACGTGATCGCGCGCGGGAAAATCGATGTCGTAGGCCGCGTCGCCGCCGCCGGTCGAGCGCATGTCCTTCGTATCGAACGGGTCCTTGAACGAGAACACGACGCCGTACATTGGCATCTTGTCGAGATCGGGATTGCGTCCGTATTGCGCATCGAGCGCGGCGGCCGTCTCCAGCGCGTCCGGCAGATGGCGGAAATACTCGCACACCGGCGGCGCAGCCTTGGGCAGCGGACCTTTCGAGGGATGCAGGTCGTAGTCGCCGCGGCAGGTGACGGAACGCTCGCCGCGAATGTTGAGCGTCGCCAGCGCGTTCACCTGCCCCGCGTTCGCCTTGCCGACGGTCATGCCGAACTGCTGCGCGACGGACGGATCGGACGCCGTCTGCTCCATGCGGCCGAATTCGAGCGACGGGCCTTTGTATCGGTGGAGATCGGGAAGCACGTTGCAGGCCTTCACTGTCTCCGTTGGAAACGCGAGCGGCGCGCCGCCGCGCATTGTGCCTTTCGCTTCCGGGATTTTCGCGCCGTCCTGCGTTACCAGCAGGTTGGAGGTGCCGTTGAACGCGCGCACACGCGCAAGGTAGTGCTGCACGATATCGACGCAGGTGATCTCGCCGGCTTTGATCGCGGCGTGCAGCGCATCGATGGTCGCTTCCTCGAGGACGAACGGCTTGGCGGGCGTGAAGGGCTTGTTCATTGGCGAAGTTCCAAACATTCCGGGCGGACAATTTAGCTGTCATGGCCGGCCTTGTCCCGGCTGTCATTCCGGGGCGCGGCTGAAAGCCGCGAACCCGGAATCCATAATCCGACGCTGCAAAGTATGGATTCCGGCTCTCGGGCGGAGCCTGTCATCGGGCCGCGCTTCGCGCGGACCCGTTGGCGCTCGGCCGGAATGACAGGTGCATTTTCTTGCCTGGAAGCCGCTCGCGTCAGCGAGCGGCGGGTGGGGGAAGTTGTTTTTCGAAAGAGAACCCCACCGGCTCGCTATCGCTCGTCACCCTCCCCTTGCAGGGGAGGGATAAGAAAGCGTGCCGCTCCTCGACGCCGAGTTAATCTCCGAGTTCTATCGCAGCGTTTTCAGCAGCGTGTCTTTCCTACCGCTGCAACTCGGCGACGACACGATCGAGCGGCGCCGGCGAGACCTGGATTGTGCCGTCGAACGGCTCATCCATATCGAGGATCAGATAGATCGCGCCGGCGATCAGCAGCACCGACACGAAAAGGCTTGCGACGACCACAGCGTTGCGCGGCGCGCAATATCCGAAGCTCGCGAAGATCAGCATGAGCCACGCTCCGACCAGCACGATCAGCGGGAACGGTATGGTGCCTTCGGACTGCTCGACCAGCGTCCAGCGCATCTCGTACGCCCTCTCGAAACGCTGCTCGACGCGCAGCAGCAGCGCGGCGTGCTGGGCGTCGACCGGCTTGAGCGCCCGCAGGCTGAGCGCGACATCGTTGAGCAGGCTTTCCGCGCCCCGGCTGCTGAGCACCGGATCGCTTTGCGCCATCCGCGCCGCCGCCTGCTTCACGTAAGTCAATAGCCGACGACGCGCCTCGGCGGTTTCGGGCCCGTAGTACCGGAGCGCGCGATCGAGCAGGATCAGCTCGGTGGCGTAAGCGTGCAGATTCTTGTCCACGCTCTCGAAGGTGCTCTTGGCCGAGGTGACCATGAGACCGAGGACGAGCGACGTCATCACGACAAAAACGCCGGCGCAGAGCCGCACGACGTTGCTGGTGTCCTGGGCGCGATGCCGTTCAGGCAGCCTGGCGTTGATGAAAAGGCTGCCGAACGCCGCACCGGCAAGACAGAGAAAGAACGCCAGTGCGACCAATGCGTCCGACATGGGCCCGCGCGCCCCCTTGCGCGCCCTCTCGACTGAACTTTTGCAGTCTAGCCGATGCGGGACAATGGAGTCCTGCCCGAGGCGACATCTTGTCGGCCCTAGTCCTGCAAGTCGCCCTTAAACCATTCGACGCCTTCCAAGCGGGATAGCCGGCTAAGGCCGTCATCCTGAGATGCGAGCGCGGCAGCGCGAGCCTCGAAGGATGCGGCCGTTCACCCTTCGAGGCGCGGCTACCGCCGCGCACCTCAGGGTGACGGGTCTCGCGTTGCGTGGCGAGAGCTAGCGCGAAAACTTCTTGTACTTCACCCGGTGCGGCACAATCGAGTCCTGACCCAGCCGGCGCATCTTGTCGGCCTCGTAATCCTGGAAGTTGCCCTCGAACCATTCGACGTGGCTGTCGCCCTCGAACGAGAGGATGTGCGTCGCGATGCGGTCGAGAAACCAGCGATCGTGGCTGATGATGACGGCGCAGCCGGCGAAATCCTCCAGCGCCTCTTCCAGCGCGCGCAGCGTCTCGACGTCGAGATCGTTGGTCGGCTCGTCGAGCAGCAGCAGGTTGGCGCCGGATTTGAGCATCTTGGCGAGATGCACGCGGTTGCGCTCGCCGCCGGACAGCTGGCCGACCTTCTTCTGCTGGTCGGCGCCCTTGAAGTTGAACGCCGCGCAATAAGCACGCGAGTTCACTTCTTTCTTGCCGAGCAGGATGATGTCCTGCCCGTTGGAAATTTCCTCCCACACATTCTTTGAGCCGTCGAGCGAGTCGCGCGACTGATCGACGTAGCCGAGGTGCACCGAGTCGCCGATCGTGATCGTGCCTTTGTCCGGCTTCTCCTGCCCGGTGATCATGCGGAAGAGCGTGGTCTTGCCGGCGCCGTTTGGGCCGATGACGCCGACGATGCCGCCTGCCGGCAATTTGAAGGTGAGATCGTCGATCAGCAGGTTGTCGCCGAAGCCCTTGGTGAGGTGCTCGAAGTCGACGACGTTCTGCCCGAGTCGCTCGGCGACCGGGATGATGATTTGCGCCGATTGCGCGCGCGCCTCGGCGGCCTGCTTGAGCAGGTCCTCGTAGCGCTGGTAGCGCGCCTTCGATTTCGCCTGCCGCGCCTTAGGGCTGGCGGCGATCCATTCCTGCTCGCGCGCGAGCGTGCGCTGGCGCGCCTCCTCCTCGCGGCCCTCCTGCTCGAGCCGCTTCTGCTTCTGGCCGAGCCAGGCGGTGTAGTTGCCTTCGTAGGGAATGCCGCGGCCGCGGTCGATCTCCAGGATCCAGCCGGTGACGTTGTCGAGGAAGTAGCGGTCGTGTGTGACGATGAGGATCGCGCCCGGATAGTTGCGCAGGTGGCCTTCGAGACAGGCGACCGACTCGGCGTCGAGATGGTTGGTCGGCTCGTCGAGCAGCAGCAAGTCAGGCTGGTCGAGCAGCAATTTACAGAGCGCGACGCGGCGGCGCTCGCCGCCGGAGAGCTTGGCCACGTCGGCATCGTCCGGCGGGCAGCGCAGCGCGTCCATCGCCTGGCTGACCTGGCTGTCGAGGTCCCACAGGTTCTTGGAGTCGATCTGGTCCTGGAGCTTCGCCATCTCGTCGGCGGTCTCGTCGGAATAGTTCGACGCGATCTCGTTGTAGCGATCGATCAACGCCTGCTTGCCGGCGACGCCTTCCATGACGTTGCCGCGCACGGTTTTGTCCGCATCGAGCTGCGGTTCCTGCGCGAGATAGCCGACGCGCGCGCCTTCCGCCGCCCAGGCCTCGCCGGTGAACTCCTTGTCGAGCCCGGCCATGATCCGCAGAAGCGTCGACTTGCCGGCGCCGTTGACGCCGAGCACGCCGATCTTGGCGTCCGGGTAGAACGACAGGTTGACGTTCTCGAGCACCTTGCGCCCGCCCGGATAGGACTTCGACAGGCCGTGCATGTGATAGATGAACTGGCGGCCATTCATGCGGCGTTCAACCTCGAACTTGTAGTGTGTCAGCCTGACATCGCTTCGCGCGCCGAGCGCATGCGACGAAAGGAGTATCTCGTTCGAGCATGATCTTGTCCGAAGTCCGGTTTCCATTCCCGATCGGCGGCGAGGACGTGCTTTTCGGGATCATGCTCTGTCGGAAAATTCGCGGCTGATGTAACGGCCGCGGAGCAGAAGGGCAAGCCGCAGGGTGTCATGGCCGGGCTTGACCCGGCCATCCCGCTTAGGAAGGCACTGCGTCCCTAAGCGAGATCACCGGGACAAGCCCGGTGATGACAGTACGGGTTGGCGCGGTGTGGTGGTTTAGCCACCCCAATCGAAGCTTCGCTTGGATCGACCCTCCCCTGAAAGGGGAGGGATAAGCATCGCGGTAAATGTTCGGAAAGGCTGATCGGAAAAAGAACGAAGAGCAACATTTTCAAACCAGCCTTTAACCAGTCTCGCGCAACGATCTTTGTGTGAACCTCGTCGCATCCGGCGGCGACAAAAGGGAGTAATGGGTAACGGTACCCATTCGCGTATCGGACTATCGCCATGAGCCGCGCCATCGCTGTCATTTCCGGATCCGCCGCCGCGCTGCTGTGCCGGCCCGTCCACCAGATCGGATCGTTCTTCGCCGCCGTGTGGCAGGAGGCGACCCGCGACATCGCCCGGCCCTACAAGCCCGAGCTCCACTACATGCGCGGCCCCGGCCCCAAGTGGCGCGAGAAGCACGGCATCGCCGATCCGCGCTGATCTTTTCTATCAGCCGATACCCTCCAGTCATTCCGGGGCGCGGCCACCCAAGTCGGCTTTAGCCGACTTGGGAAATATAACTTGCCGATCTCGGATAAACCCGAGATCGGTGGCCGCGAGCCCGGAATCCATAACCCCCGGCGCTGCGGAGTATGGATTCCGGGCCCGCTCGTTTCACTCGCGTCCCGGAATGACACCCTGTATGACGCGGCCCCGGAACAACTCAGCGGCCCAAATGACAAGCACATGATGCCGCCCTAAGGTTGCGGCGGCCGGCCGTCCTGCCGGCGCTTTTTCAGGGATCGGTAAGCATGGTGCGCGCAGCAATTCTCGACGACTACCAGAACGTGGCGCTGAAGTTCGCCGACTGGTCGCCGATCACAAAAGACGTCGATATCAAGGTCTTCAACGAGCCGATCGGCGGCCCGGAGGCCGTCATCAAGGCGCTGCAGGGCTTCGCCGTCGTCGTGATGATGCGCGAGCGCACCCCCTTCCCGCGCCAGGTGATCGAGGGCCTGCCCGACCTGAAGCTGCTCATCACGACCGGCGCACGCAACAATTCGATCGACCTGAAGGCCGCGGCCGAGCGCGGCGTCACGGTCTGCGGCACCGGCGGCGCCGGCAACCCGACTGCCGGCATCGCCTTCGGCCTGATGCTGGAACTGACGCGGCGCATCGGCTTCGAGAACGCGCGACTCAAAGCAGGCGCGCTGTGGCAGACGACCATCGGCAAGGACCTTGAAGGGCAGACGCTCGGCATCGTCGGTTTCGGCAAGCTCGGCCAGCGAGTCACGCGCATCGCCAACGCCTTTGGCATGAAGGTGATCGCGTGGAGCCAGAATCTCACGCCGGAAAAAGCAAAGGAAGGCGGCGCGGATTACGCGAGCAAGGAAGACCTGTTCCGCAATTCTGACTTCGTCAGCATCCATTACATTCTGAGCGACCGCTCACGCGGGCTGGTGACAGCCGACGACATCGCGCGCATGAAGCCGTCCGCCTACCTCATCAACACGGCGCGCGCGCCCATTGTGGATCAGGCAGCATTACTGAAAGCGTTGCAGGAAAAGAAAATCGCCGGCGCCGGCCTCGACGTGTTCGAGATCGAGCCGCTGCCGCTCGATCATCCCTATCGCAAGCTCGACAACGTCGTGCTCACGCCGCATCTCGGCTACGTCAGCGAGCAGAATTACCGGAGGTATTTTCCCGATATCGTCGAGGATATCCGCGCCTGGCTCGACGGCAAGCCGGTGCGGACAATCGCAGCAAAGTAATCGCCGTCATGGCCGGGCTTGTCCCGACCATCCCGATTCATTGGCAAAAGCTTTGCCAAACTAAGCGGGATGCGCGGGTCAAGCCCGCGCATGACAGCATGGAGGTTTACGTGAGCCCCAACAGCTTCTCCGCATTATTGCGCGCAATGTCCGCGCGCAGCTCTTCGTCGAGCGGGGTCGAATCCATGAACGCCGCGGCTTCCTCGGAAGACTCGAACGGATAATCCGCCGCGAACATCACGCGCTCGGGCCCGAGCGCGGTGATCGCGCAATAAAGCGGATCGACCGAGTACATCCCCGAGATCGTCACCCAGATGTTTTCCTTGATGTATTGCGACGGCGGCTTGGCGAGCTTGACGCCGTAAAGCTCGGCGCGGCTGTCGAAGCGCCAGAGCAGATAGGGCAGCGTCTCGCCCATGTGGCCGAGCACGAGCTTCGCCTTTGGAAAGCGATCGAACACGCCGCCGAATACGAGGCGCAGCGCGTGCGAGCCGGTTTCGAAGCCCCATTCCCAGGTCGCGCGTCGCAGCGCACGATGGCCGTCGAGCACCGGCGCCGGCACGACCGGGTCGGCAGGGTGCAGATAAACGAGCGCGCCCAATTCCTCCACGCGCTCCCAGAACGGATCGAGCGCGCGATCGTCGAGGTATTGGCCGTTGGTGTGGCCGTTGATCATCGCGCCATGAAATTTCAGATCGCGGACGCAGCG
This sequence comes from Pseudolabrys sp., assembly GCA_025929185.1. Classification (GTDB taxonomy): domain Bacteria; phylum Pseudomonadota; class Alphaproteobacteria; order Rhizobiales; family Xanthobacteraceae; genus Pseudolabrys. The sequence continues at coordinate 15,423 of JAICMO010000015.1, read as the reverse complement.
CTCCAGCTCATCGGCGGCGGCGTTTGCATCCTGCAAGGCGAGGTGAGCGAGCCCGGAATAGCGGTCCGGGCGTTCCCGGATTTCGAGAGCGAGAAAATCGTTGGCGGCTTGCGCCTTGCGGATGGCGGCGGCGGTGTCACGCTCGGCCTGCACGCCGGGGCCCGAGATGGACAAGATCGCGCGCTCGATGCCGGCCTTGTCCATCGCCTCGAGCCGGCGGTCGCCGAAGTCCATGAGCTGCTGGAGCAGTTGATCGGCTTTCGCCTGCGGGACGCCGGTGACGGTCGGCAGCCAGTCCTCGACGAGGCCCGGACTGAGGAAATGCTCCTCCAGCGCGATCTTGCTCACCATGCGCGTTCATCCCCCCGGCGCGGCGCCTGCAAGCACCAGCAAATTCTGCGCGTTTTTGCTGTACCGCATATTGGGCGAACGTGTAGCATTATTGCAAATTGAAATCTGCACGCGAGCCGCCTTGCCAACGACCGTGAAGAGTAAACATTCGGCATCTACGCCGTCGATCCGCACGCCGCCAATCGGCGAAAATTCAACCCCGGCTCTCTCCCCGTGTTAGCCGCGCAACCCAGGCGGCGCGCGGGCCTTCCGATTGCGTACTTGCTACCCGAAGCGGATTTGGAGTGAATGAGAATACGCGCCGCCAAGCGGTGGCCTAAAGAGGGAGGAATGCCGTGGCGAAGAAAATACGCGGCGTGACGTTCGAGGAGAATTTGAAGAACAGCATGGGGCTGGAATTTTACAATCTGTCCCATCGCTTCGGCTATCAGTCGCCTAACTGGCCCTATTTCGAGGACGTCAAGATCGAGCGCATTCATTACATGGCGAAGTCGGGGGTGCTGTCGCAGCGCATCACCACCTCGATGCACAACACCACGCACATCGACGCGCCCGCGCACGTCGTGCAGGGCACGCCGTTCATCGACGAGGTGCCGCTGCCGCATTTCTTCGGTTCCGGCATCGTGGTGTCGATCCCGAAGGAGAAATGGGAGCCGATTACCGGCGACGACCTCGAAGAAGCTTGCGGCAAGATCGTGCGGCCGCGCGACGTGGTCATCGTCAACACAGGCTGGCACAAATTCTACGAGGACTCAGAGGATTATTTCTGCCGTGCGCCGGGTTTCGTGCCCTCGGCCGGCGAATGGTTCGTGGAGAAGAAGGTCAAGGTCGTCGGCCACGACACGCAAGCCAACGACCACCCGCTGGCGACCGCCATCGGCCCGCAGCGCAATGGGCCGCTGCATCCGCATCTCGAGGAGGAGTACCGCGAGTGGTCGGGCGGCCGCGACTGGAAGGACGATTTTCCCGAGTGGGAGCCGGTGCACCGCATCCTGTTCAAGAACGGCATCATGGGGATCGAAAACGTCGGCGGCGACATCGACAAGGTCACCGGCAAGCGCTGCACCTTCGCCTATTTCCCGTGGAACTGGGAGCGCGGCGACGGCTGCATCGTGCGGCTGGTCGCCATTATCGATCCGACCGGCAAATTCCGCATCGAGCGCGGCAAGAAGTTCTAGCGCATTCAGGCAGGAGACTCGCATGCACGTCAAACGTTTCGCGGACGCCAAGCCCTACGAGGCGCCCAATCACCGCGGTTACTCATCGCTGCGCCTGTTCGGTGCGGAAGCAGGCGGCGCGAAAAATCTGATCTTCGGCTATTCGCACTTCCTGCCCGGCGGCGGCGCGGGGCCCGATGCTTCGCCGCCGGAAAAAATCTATTTCGTCCTGCGCGGCGAGTTGACGGTCATCGTCAACGGCAAGGAGACGGTGCTGAAGGCCAACGACAGTTGCGTCATTGAGCCGAACGAGACGCGCGAGATCATCAACCGCGGCAATGAAATCTGCTCGATCGTGGTCGCGGTCGTCGCGCCGGCGACGAAATGACGATCCAACGCGGCATCCGTCAACTTGTCATTCCGGGGCGCGGCCGAAAGGCCGCGAGCCCGGACTCCATAATCACAGACCGGGCTGATGGATTCCGGGTTCGCGAGCTGCGCTCGCGCCCCGGAACGACAGCCTTGAGGATTCACCCATGTCCGAAGACTTCCTGAAGAACCCACTCTCGCTGTTCGATATCAAGGGAAAGAGCGCCATCGTCGCCGGCGCATCCGGTGCTTTTGGTGCGCTGGCCGCAAAGACGCTCGCGGGCGCCGGCGCCAACGTGGTGCTCGCCGCGAGCAACGCCGAGGCATTGAAGAAAATTGCCGCCGAATCCGAGAAGCTCGGCGGCGGCAAGACGGAAGTCGTGGCGTTGCGGCCAAGCTCGGAAGAAAACTGCGACAAGATCGTCAAGGCCGCGGTCGATAAATTCGGCGGCGTCGACATCCTGGTGGTTGCGTCCGGCATCAACAAGGTCTCGAAGATCGCCGATCAGAAGCTCGACGACTATCTCGACGTGATGGACGCCAACGTCACGCAATCCTGGCTGATGGCGCGCGCCGCCGGCCGGCAGATGCTCAGGCAGGGGCGCGGCGGCAAGGTGATCCTCACCTCCTCTGCGCGCGGGCTGCTCGGCCACCCCGCGGGCTACACCGCCTACTGCGCGTCGAAGTCCGCGATCGACGGCATCACCAAGGCGCTCGGCTGCGAATGGGGCGAGACCGGCATCACCGTCAACGCAATCGGTCCGACCGTTTTCCGCTCGCCGCTCACCGCTTGGATGTATGAGGACACCGAGCGGGCGCAGACGGTGCGCAAGGGCTTTCTCGCGCGTGTGCCGAAAGGACGGCTGGGCGAGCCGGAGGATTTGGCCGGGCCGCTGCTGTTCCTCGCGTCGAAGGCGTCCGACTTTTACACCGGGCATGTTCTCTATGCCGACGGCGGCTACACGGCGGGGTGAGACGATGCGCTTACCACAAACTTGTCATTCCGGGACGGCCCGAAGGGCCGGACCCGGAATCCATACTCCGCAGCGCCGGGATTATGGATTCCGGGTTCGCTCGCTTACGCTCGCGCTCCGGAATGACGGGGTGTGATGATGCCGACACCCAAGTACAAAATCGCCGTTGTGGGCGCCGGGCTGATGGGCCATGGCATCGCGCAGAATTTCGCGCTCGGCGGACACGACGTCACGATCACCGATCAGTCGAAGGCGAGCCTCGACAACGCCAAGGCACGCATCCTCGCCAACCTGAAATATCTCGGCGATGACGAGCGCGCGGTGGAGCGCGTGAGGCCGGTCGCGAGTTTGGCCGATGCCGTGCAGGACGCCGATTACGTGGTCGAAGCGGTGCTGGAGGATTTGCCGCTCAAGCAAACGATATTCGGCGAAATCGAAAAGCACGTGCGGCCCGACACGATTCTGGCCAGCAATACGTCGGTCATTCCGATCACCGACATCATGCGCGGCTTGAAGCGCCGCGAGCGCGCGCTCGGCACGCACTGGTGGAATCCGCCCTACATGATTCCGCTGGTGGAGGTGATCCAGACCGAATGGACCTCACCGCAGGCCGTCGAATGGACGATGGCCTTGCATCGTGACATCGGCAAGAAGCCGGCGCATGTGAAGAAGGATGTGCCCGGCTTTATCGGCAACCGCTTGCAGCACGCGCTTTGGCGCGAGGCAGTCAACCTGGTCGAGCAAGGCATTTGCGACGCCAAAACGGTCGACGACGTGGTGAAGGCATCGTTCGGGCGGCGCTCCGCCGTGCTCGGGCCGCTGGAAAACGCCGATCTCGTCGGCACCGATCTCGCGTTTGCGATTCACAACATCCTGTTTCCGCATCTCGACAGCCGGCCGAAAGCCTCGCCTTATCTCGAAAAGCTGGTGAAGGAAGGCAAGCTCGGTTTCAAAACCGGCGAAGGGTTTCAGAAGTGGAGCGCGGAGGAACAGGCGGCGCTGCGGGCCAAATTACTCGATCATTTGAAGACGGCACGCACAAGGGATTAGCGTCATGCCCGGCCTTGTGCCGTGCATCCATCGAAGAAAGAGTTTTCTTCCGGATGATGGATGCCGGGTCAAGCCCGGCAATGACCAAGTACAGCCGACCCAAACTGGAAATTGCTTTAAAGGTGATTCCACCCATGGCCGACACGATCATCGACATCTACACACACATTTATCCGGAACGGTTCTTTCAGGAGATGACGAAGGCCGCGCCGAAACTCCAGAACATCGGCCCGCGCCTGCGCAGCGTCACCAAGCTGTTCGATCTCGATGCGCGCTTCAAGGAGATGGATACCTTCGGCGACTATCGGCAGATCGTTTCGCTGCCCAATCCGCCGATCGAGGACATCGCGAAGCCTGACGCCGGGCTTCGACTGGCGCGCATCGCCAACGACGAGATGGCGGACCTGTGCCGCAAGCATCCGAAGCGATTTCCCGCTTTCGCCGCTGCGCTGTGCATGACCGATCTCGAAGGCTCGGTCGCGGAAGCGCGCCGGGCGGTGAACGACCTCGGCGCCGCAGGCGTGCTCATCTATACAGACGTGGCCGGCAAGCCGTTGGACGATCCCGCGTTCGAGCCGCTGTTCGCGGCGATGGCGGAACTCGATCGGCCGATCTGGCTGCACCCGTCGCGCACGGCGGCGATGCCGGACTATGCGGCCGAGAAGAAATCGCGTTTCGAGATGTGGTGGTGTCTCGGCTGGCCGTACGACACGTCGGTGGCGATGATCCGCATGGCGTTCTGCGGCCTGTTCGACCGCCATCCGAACCTGCGGATCATCACGCATCATCTTGGCGGCATGATTCCGTTTTACGACGGGCGCGTCGGGCCGGGTTTGAAGGTGCTCGGCGCGCGCACGTCGGACGAGGATTACTCGAAGATTTTGCCCTCGCTGAAGCGGCCGCACATGGATTATCTGCGCGAATACTATGCCGACACCGCGATGTTCGGCGGCGGCGCGCATGCGCTGCGCTGCGGGCTGGAATTTTTCGGCGCCGATCGCGTCGTGTTCGCGACCGACGCGCCGCTTGGGCCCATCGCGCCGACGCTGGCGGAAATCAACAAACTCGAGCTCGCGCCGGCAGACCGGCGCAAGCTTCTGTGCGGAAACGCCGAAAAGCTATTGAAGATGTCATTCGGCTAGACTGATTACAGCCAGATTTGAAGTTGTTGCAGACGCGCAATTATTGTCATGGCCGGGCTTGTCCCGGCCATCCCGCTTAGAAAGGCAGTGCGTCCCTGATCGGGATGCCCGGCACAAGGCCGGGCATGACAGCGTACATTTCGGATCGGACTACCAAGATGGCGAGCTAGCGCTTGTGATCGAGATCGTTTTTCTTCGAGCCCTGTATCGGGGTGTAACTCGGCGGATCGCTCGCCGGAAAGCTGTCGTCGGAAGACACGTCGACCTCGTCGCCCTCTTCCTTGCGCTGCTCGCGCTGCTTGTCCGATTTGTCCTTGACGCGCCTGTGGGAACGATTCTCCATCGTCCTTACTCCTGCGTTGCGCATTTGAAAGAGAACGCGCCGACGGTCACGGCGTTCCTTCGCGCACGCAGAGCGGCTTAAACGCGAGTGAATTCAGGAGCGTACGCGAGATTACTTCTGCGCTTGCGCCATCGCTTGCTTGAGAATCGGGTGCCAGCGGGCGATATCGGCCTTGAGGACCTGTTCGAGGTGGGCCGGCCCGCGCTCCGTTTTTGCAGGAACGGTCGCGCCGAGATCGGAGAGCCGCTTGGCCACGAGCGGATCGTCCAGCGTTTTGTCGAGCGCCGCGCTGAGCTTGGCGGCAATCTCCTTCGGCGTGCCTTTGGGAGCAAACATCGCGCTCCAAATGCTGAGATTGAATTTGGGGATGCCCTTCTCCTTCGCGCTAGGCACATCCGGCAGCGTGGCGGAGCGCACGTCGCCCGAGACAACATAGGCCTTGATCAGCTTGCTTTTCACGGACGGCGCAACGCTGACGACCTGCTCGCAGAAGAAATCGACGTGATCGCCGATGACATCGTTCAAGGCCGGTCCGGTGCCGCGATAAGGGACGAGCCGCGGCTTGAGGCCGAGCTCCCAGGTGAACAGCAGGCAAGCCATGTGCGACGACGAGCCGATGCCGCCGTGCGCCTGTTTCACGTCGTCGCCGTGGGCCTTCAGGTAGGCAATGAACTCGTCGAGGTTGCCGGCGGGGAAATCCTTGCGCGCCACCACGGCCACCGGCGCATTGGACATCAGGCCGATCGGCTCGAAATCTTTCGTCGAGTCATAGCGCAGCTTCGGCGTGAGCGCGGGCGCGGCGACGTGCGATCCCATGCTCGCCGCCAGCAGCGTGTAGCCGTCGGGATCGGCTGCGGCAACGCGCGCGGTGCCGATGGTGCCGCCGGCGCCGCCCACATTTTCTATGACGATCGTCTGCTTCAAGACGCGGCTCATGCCGTCGGCGACGATGCGGGCGACGACGTCGCTCGCGCCCCCCGGCGGGTAAGGGACAATGACGGTTACGGTGCGCGAGGGATAATTGTCCGCGCGGCCGGGCGAAACCAAGCCCACGGCGGCAATAACGAAACCGACGATGAATGCGGCAATGACGCGCCGGAACTTCGCCGACGTTCGGCATGCCGGCGCTCCGCGCCCGCCCTTATCGCCTCCCGAAAATGCAGCGAGATCGCAGAAATGCATCGGCGCACCGCACGTGGGACCTAGCGGGCCGAGCTTACACCATTTTTGACCCCTTGGGAGGGGAGCGGGTCAGCCTGCGGACGGTCCCCGCCGCACGTCCTCACCGCTTCGCTACTCCGCTGCAACCTTGTGGACCGCGTTCATTTTCGCTTTCACCACGACCTTGATCGCGTCGTCTACCCGATCCTTGGCGTAACGGATGGCAGTCGGCAGATCGTCGAGCGGAAACGTGTGCGTGTGAATTTTGGTGGCGTCGAAGCGCTTCTGCCGCATGAAGGCTTCGGCCCGGTGAGTCGCGCTCTTTCCCTCGCCGCGAATTCCGTAGACATAAATGTTGTTGCGCGCGATGTGGGCGACGTCGACCGGAACCTGCTCGTGCGCAAACGCGGCAAGGCAGACCTTGCCGCCGCGGTTGACCATGTGCACGGCATCGTTCACCGCGCTCGTCGCGGCCGAGCACTCGATGACATAATCGACGCCCTTGCCGCCGTTGAGCTGCTTCACCGCCGCGACCACGTCCGGCTCCTTGCGGATATTCACGACATGATCGGCGCCGAGTTCGAGACCGATCTTCAGACGATTGTCGCGCGTGCCGGTGAGGATCACGGGCTGCGCGCCGAGCGCCTTCGCCACGGCGACGCCGAGCAAGCCGATCGGGCCCGGGCCGGTGACCACCACGCTTTCGCCGGCGACAAGACCGCCGAGCTCGGTCAGGCCATACATCGCGGTGCCGGCGGTGACGACGAGGGTCGCTTCCTCGTCGGACATCTTGTCTTCAATGGCGATCAGCGTGTTGATGTTGTTCACCTGGTACTCGCAGAAGCCGCCGTCGGTGGTGAAGCCGTTGGCGCGATGGCCCTTATCGACGTCTCCGTAGTTGAGCCCGTAGTTGAGGCACGACGTGTACATGCCTTCGCGGCAGCGCTTGCACTGGCCGCAGCCGGCATGAATCTCGACGGTGACGCGCTGGCCGATGCGGTATTCGTCCACACCCGGACCGAGCGCCACCACCGTGCCCATGTATTCATGGCCCGGCGTGAAGTTCTTGTTGAACGGCAAGCCGCCTTCGATCAGCGCCGGCGAGCCGTGATAGATGATCTCGAGATCGGTCGCGCAAATCGCAACCGCGTCGATCCGCACCAGCACTTCCGCTTTTTTCGGCACCGGTACGGCTTTCTCGACGAGCTTGAGCTCGCCGGGACTGCCGAGCACCCAGGCCCTTTGCCTGTCCGGGACCGGAAAGTCTTTGCTGATTTTCACACCGGCCGGCGCGTACATGCGTCCCCTCGATCCGCCAAGCCGGCGCCATCAAACCGCGATGGCGCGCTGCCGGTCGGCCGATTGCGCTCCCGGCCCCCCGAACTCGGCCGAAAGCGCGCGCGTTGCCGCCGTGATTTCATCGCGCATGAGCGCGATGTGCTCGTCGGTCGCGCGCATGCTCGGCGCCGACGCGCTGATCGAGCCGATTACCGTGCCGGCCTGATCGCGAATGGCCGACCCGACGCAGATGACGCCGGGAAGAAACTCTTCGCGGTCGACGGCGTAGCCCTTGCGCCGCACGATCCGCAACGCTTCGACCAACTCGGAAAACTCGGTGATCGTGTTCTCGGTGAAGCGCTTCATGCCGTGCGCCAGGATGCGCCGCATCTCGTCTTCCGGCAGCCACGCAAGCATGGCCTTGCCGTGCGCGGTTGCGTGCGGCGCTTCGATCTTGCCAAGCTTGCCGGTATCGACGCGCACGGCATGCCGCGCTTCGCGCATTGCAAGCGTCACCACCGCATCGCCCTGCAACGCGGCGAGGTGCACCGTCTCACCCGTCACGCGGTTGACGGCCTCGAGGTAAGGCTGCGCGCGGCGCGGCAAGTCGACTTGCAGGCACGCGTGGCTCAGATGAAGGATGCGGCCGCCCAACGCATAGAGCCGCTTGCCCGGCACCTTCATGACAAAGCCGCGCTTGATCAGCGTGGCCAGAAGGTGGTGGCAGGTCGAGATGTTCAGGCTGGTCCGATTTGCGAGCTCGGTCAGCGTGGCTTCGCCGCCCAACTCCGCGATCGTGTCGACCAGAAGCAGCGCCCGATCGACGGATTGAATGCTGTTGCGCTCCGCACCGCTGCGCACGACCGGCGGACGAGCTTCATTTCCCGGGCCCGGGAGAACTGTTGCGCTCATTGGTTTGCCTCGCACTTTTTCTTTTCCGCTCAGGGAAGGCGCGGCAGAGCGCTAAGTCAATATGGTCTTTCGGCATAGCGAATATGAGTTTCACTATGTGAAATTGCGTAACCTTTGTTTGATCAGATGCCAGATACCTTCCTCAAACGACGCGAAAATCGTCCTGGCTTAGGCTAGCGAGAGCCACATGCTGCAACGTGATGCTATTCTCGGTATCAAAAGTTATGACGGTATTCCCCGCCGTTTCAGTGGCATGCGTCAGCACATCTGCCGCGCTGGCAAAGACACCATCATGAAACTCAATGACCTCTCCGGTGCCGGCGGCAAAGTCGGTGATCGTGTCGCGGCCAAAGCTTGCATGGAATACGAATACGTCAGCGTCGGCACCTCCGGTGAGCACATCATTGCCGTTGCCTCCGGTGATTATGTCGTTGCCTGTCCCGCCCGATAATCTGTCGTTGCCGTCACCGCCGCTGAGCATGTCATTACCGGCGTTCCCAGTTATCGTATTGTTGAGCTCGTTACCGGTTAACGTGAGCCCAACCGTGCCGAGCCCGACCAGCTTCTCAAGGTTGGCGCCAAGCGTGAAGTCAACCGACGAATGTACGGTGTCAATGCCCGCGTTGGGGTTTTCCGTGACCGTATCCCCGATGTTGTCAACGAAGTAGGTGTCATTGCCGCTGCCGCCCGCCATGGAATCGGCACCCACGCTGCCATTGAGCAGATCGTTGCCGTCGCCGCCATTGATCGCCTCGTTACCCACGGTGCCAGTGACCGTATTGTCAAGCTCATTACCGGTCAGTGTGAGGCCGACCGTGCCAAGGCCAATCAGCGTCTCGACGTTGGCGCCGAGCGTAAAATCAACAGACGAACGCACCGTGTCGATCCCAGAACCGCCGCCCTCGAACACGGTGTCTCCCACATTGTCGACGAAGTAGTTGTCGTTTCCAGTGCCGCCGTCCATCGCATCGGCACCCGTGCCACCGTTGAGCAGATCGTTGCCGTCGCCGCCGTTGAGCACGTCATTGGCCGAGGTGCCGGTGATTGTGTTGTCGAGTTCGTTACCGTTAAGCGTGAGCCCGATCGAGCCCTGCCCGATCAGCTTTTCCACGTTTGCTCCCAGCGTGAAGTCGACCGACGAGCGCACCGTGTCGATGCCGGAATTAATGCCTTCAGTCACCACATCGCCCGCGTTGTCCACGAAGTAGGTGTCGTTTCCGGCGCCGCCGCTTAGCACGTCATTACCCGGCGTGCCGGTGATCGTATTGTCGAGCGCATTGCCGGTCAGCGTCAGGCCAGTCGTGCCCAGCCCGGTCAACTTCTCCACGTTTGCTGCCAGCGTGAAGTCGATCGATGAGCCAACCGTGTCGACGCCGGAATCGGCAGCCTCTGTCACGGTGTCGCCGGCGTTGTCGACGAAGTAGGCGTCGTTCCCGGCGCCGCCCGCCATCGCGTCGGCGCCCACCCCTCCGTTCAAAATGTCATTACCGGCGGCGCCGACTAGAACATCCTCCCCCGCGCCGCCCCTGATGACATCATCGCCTGAAAATCCATGAATAATGTCACTGTCGGTTGTGCCTATTAAAACGTCGTCGGCCGTCGTCCCATCAATTTGATTTTCTTGCAGGCCTCCAACTAAGAGAGCTATCCAATTTTGCGCTAGATTCGCTTGGTCGGCTGCACCTTGCACCGCGCCCGCCAATTGCGCCGCATCATTATTGAACAGATCGACTTGCAAGCCATCGATGATGTGCCCAGCCAGATCGAAGTAACTTTGCTTTGCCGCGTCGTCAGCGGGCGCAAGGCTTACGAGCGCCGATACGATCTGGTTGATATCAGCGAAAATCGTATCGCTCACTGAATCAAATCTGATCAATGCGAAGGGGAGAAATGGGCTGCTCTCGATCGAATCGAGAGCGACGCCGTTGGTGTACGCGATAACCGGGGCATCTGCGGCAAACCGGACTTTCAATTCATCGACGATGGCGTGATATCTTGCCTCGGCGTCCGCGGCCGTGTTTGCGTCGAGCGTTGCTCCAGCTCCATACAGCTCATCAAAAGTCGACCCATAAAACGCCTCGACGAGCGCCAGGTGGCGGGCGTCGATCAATGGGCCGTCGGCGCCGGGGTCGATTGAAGAGACTCCGGCCCAATTTTGCACCATGGTTTCGAAGGAAGAGTCGAATTGAGAACCTGACATCGAAGGAGATTGCAAAACTAATTGCAGAACTTGGTCCTGCAGCGCTGAGTCCTGCGACATTGCCGATTGAAGATCAGGGACGTTGCCGTACCCCACGAGATTCGATAGCGCCAACGCACCTTCGCTCGGCGCAAACCCATCCGGAGGAAGAAATTCGGTTACGACCTTATCGACCGCAAAAGCAACGTCGGCCACAGTATTGGTTGCGCTTTGCGTGGTGGCGAACGTACCGATCTGCGCAACTGCATTGCCGTTGATCACATCTGTGGAAGCGGTACTTTGGATGCCAATGGATTGAACACCAGCTTCCGCGAGAGTGAAAACTTCACCGGCTCCAATCGATCCGTTTCCATCGAGATCGGTCCAAATCCGCAGGTTCGCCGCCGCCGTATCCGTGGAATCGATCCGGCCATCGGAATTCGAGTCTAAGGCCTGGAGATCGGCGAAGGCGTTGCCGGATACTGCGCCCAGTATCGTGTTTGCAGTAACGCGATCAGAGCCATCAAAGTTGACGAGCACGCCATCCGTCGGAGAAACCCACCCGGTGTGCGATGCAAAACCCGTTCCCTCATAATCGACGTACGCCGTTGTCGTATTGATGCTCGCGAGGCCTAAGCCGTTCCCATCCAAATCCAAGACGAGGGCATGCTCATTCTGCAAAGCGTAGGGATGGGACTGCGCAAACGGGGCGACGCGTACGTCTGTTGCGCTGCCTGTACCGTTCGTGTTCGGAGCAGCGGCGTCAGGGGTCAGCGCAACATTCGACGCTAAGGTCCGGTCACTTAGCGGTGATGCTGCTGAAACAAGGCTTGAACCGGCTGGATCGCCATTGTTTGGATTAAAATGATCTCCATCAATATCGGCCTCACTCAAGGGCAGGAAATTCGCGACCTCGAAGAATGGATCTGCGCCAGGCGCAGTTGGCGTCCAAGGTGCTGCATCGCCAGCGATAGGATCGCCGGGAGAGGGCAAGCTGATGGTCTGTGTACTTGATACTATGCCGCTTAAAGCGGCGGTATAGGTGTCCCAAGAATTCTGGATGACAACGTCGCTACCCGATCCTCTAAACCACCCAGCAAGCGGAGCGGTTGCCTGCGTAAAATTAAGGCCCAAATCTCCGTTTTCAAATCCATCCACACGGACATCAAAGTCGCCAAATTTGGCGACGATTTTGATGTCCAGCGTATTGGTGTCTTTTTGCCAATCATAAAGAACAACGAAATCTCCCAAATCCGGGGCAAGGAAATTCAGTGTCGATCCCGAAACAAATGCACCATCGGAGTTGGTTCCGATAATCGGCTCAACCGCGATGGGTGAATACTCAGCCTGAATGAAATTGGGATCAGTGTCATCGGTGTAGATTCCACCATTGAGCACAATGCCGCTCGTCCAATTGGCATCGCTATCGAAACCCTTGGTCACGTCGAGGCGAAGCACCAGTTGGTCCTCGGCACCCGGATTTTCGATCGTGATGGCGCTGTCGAGTCCTTGCTCGCCATGAGCGCCATTTCCGATAACAAAGATATCGGCGCCAGGACCGCCGACGTACTCGTCCCCGCTCGCGGTGGCTGAAATTCCGCCATCCAAAACGGCCCCGCCGCTACCGGCTGTCAGAAAATCGTCGCCGTCGCCGCCCAGGAGCGCGGCATGGGCCGCTCCTCCGGTAATGTCATCATCGCCGTGCCCACCATCCACTTGAACAACTGTGGCGTTTTCCGGGATGAGTATTTCGTCGTCGTTTGCCGTGCCGACGATCTTTTCTATGTTCTCAAACTTCAGGGTGAAGCCGGTTCCGCTAAGAATGCCGTTGGTCAGGTCCAGTGTGGACAGGTCGCCCGAATAGTTGGAAAAGTCCAATACATCGCCTGTATCGGACGATTGCGCGCCTCCATCGATTTCAAGATTTCCGGCCAGACCGTCCGAAATTGCGAACGCGTCGTCCGACGATGTACCGATGACTTTTTCAAAATTAGAAAAGTTGAGGGTAAAATCGCCGTTTGAAAATGTGCTGCTCCCAAGATTGAAATTAGAAACGTCGAGCTGCGTGTCTAATTGGGAGAAATCAAGCGTATCCGGTTGTCCGTCCGGATTTGCCGAGCCGTCGATGTCAATCGTCCCAGTAACACCGCTCGCGGGCACGTGCACGATATCCGCCGCCGAGCCAAGCGTTACGTGCTCAATTTGATACAGGTCATCCGTGTGAACGTCCGCATCTGAGCCTTTGTCGGCAACGACCCGAAGGCCAAGCGCCCCGACATCATCGAAATTGACGGAGATCGGCGCGGACAGCGCACTGTAATCCATCGTGTCGTTGCCATCGCCGCCGTCGATAACGGAAAGGGTGTGGGTTTTTGCGCCGATGTCGTACGCGCCGATAATCGTATCATCGCCGCGACCCGCTTGGACAAACTCCTGACCGTCGATGGCTGCTAAGCCACTATCATCCGCGATTTGGCCGGAGATGTAAGTGGCCGTGTACTTAAAATAATCACCAATGATTGGACGCCCACCAAACAGCACCGGGTACAACGAAAAGATATCGTATCCAATATCGAAACTTCCGAGCTCGACACCATAGGTACCAGCGAAGAAATTATTTGTCGCATGTTCTTCTGTAGTAACTGTACCATTCCCTATCGAGTGCAATTGGATAAGAGTCACCGCACCAGCAAGCTCGAATTGAGCGGATCCCGGTTGCCGAAGTCCGTCACTTGCTTGGGCAATCGTTGCAAGATCGTAGGTGCCAGGTTCTTGTTTATGATCATTGATTCCAAGCTGAAGTACCCAGTCGTTAAAAAAAGTACCGTCTCCAAGATTTGTGAAAAGCACCGTGCCGGCCCAAGGCGAAAAGTTTCCCCCGAATATTAGCGCGGCGGCTGGCGCCGCATCAATTCTTCCCGTTTGATCCAAATCGGGCAGGAGATGAGTATTTAGAATATCGCCTACGAAGCGATCGGCGATTGTGTTAGAAGCAGCCTGAATTTGCCCATCGGGCAACGGGGGCGCACTCGGATTTCGAATGGAATACTGAAGGGCCGTGTACTGTCGAATGTATTCAGCGAATGGGCCTTGATCGGCATTTACCTGTTCAGCCCCGGTAACCCAAATTGCGACCGCTTCGTCCACGCCTGGAAGAAGGACCACAGACGTCTCGCCGCTGGCAGGGTTGGTCTCCGTTGTAGTGATGTAACTCAGGATCTGATCGTACACGGTAGACCATGGTGTACTACCGGCTTCTGCCTCCGCTTGAAGCGTCGTGAGCGTTGAAAGCTGATCCTGTGTGAAGGCGAAGGCCATGACCGATCCTTTCGCGATATGAACGCGCTCACTGTCTGGATTTTCGATAGGCTAGAACCGCGGTGGCGAACCGATGCATCGCTTTGTCGATGTCGACCCAATGTTCTTCTGCCACTTGATCCGTTCTGAAAGTGTAATCGACGTGCGCATGATCGCCCAACCGGAAGGACCCGGTGAGAGTAAAAATGTGGTCTGCACGCGAGATTGTCTGCCTGAAAAACGAAAGCGGTCGACCGTCTGGGCGGCTGTAAAGCAGATGCTGCATCACGAAATAAGGTACGGGCTTGGTAAGCATACGATATCCGTATTCGTCAAAGTGACTTCTGTCTGGGTCATTGCTCAGTTGCTCGATGGTAGACAAAATCTCTGCAGCTCCCCTTTCATGTAAAACAGCTGCTCGCTTGAGATATATTGAAACACTCACATAAAATGGCTTGAGAGATGGGATTGTCGATAACAGATCGACTTGATGGCTGCCGCGGGAGCTTAAGCTGTAGATAAGCTTTACCTCAGCAGCCTTATCAATCATCTTTTGTAGTTCGTTTTCTCCTGACGGATGAACCGCTGACTCGTAGCGCTGATCGACGCCTATCGCGGTCGATAATCCTCCCGTAAAGGGGCGAGGCAGATAAAAGATTCTGGCCTCGTAACCAAAAATCTTCAACGTGAACGACGGGTAGTCCTGAATTGAGCGCGCGAGCGCGGCATTCACATTTAGCGAGACGAAAACGAAAATTGTGGCTGCTGCGATGAAACGCAAATTACTGCGAAAGAGATGGCGTGGATGCAGAGATGGTTCGACTGCTTTGTGGGCTATGCCCCATAGCGTCGAGCAAAACAAAGCGCGCTGTGCGCCTCGCGAATATACGATCATGGCAGGTGTCGCCCCCTTCCATTCTTTCGCCAGCAGTCATTCGCCTACTGCTTGAAAAAAGACGCTACTGCATCGTTTACGGGTGCGCAAGCGGTGGTTGTATGCGCACAAATAAACAACACGTTTATTCAATTCGAGGGTAAGTCGCGCAGCGCTTAGAGCATAATCGCCGCAGCGTCATTGCCGGACTCGATCCGGCAATCCAGCTTTGCGAAGAAGATGGACCCGCGGGTCAAGCCCGCGGGTGACGCCGAAGACATTGAGACGATTCAAGCCAAAGCAATCACGCTCTAGCCGAGGCCCAGCTCGATCTCC
>JAICMO010000147.1 GCA_025929185.1 Pseudolabrys sp. | reverse complement strand
TTGACCCGCCTGCGGGCCGAAGCATTTGTTGATGAGCTTTCGTTCCGAACCCTTCGGCGGGCGAAGGCCCGCGCATCCATCAAAAGAAAAGACTTTTCTCCAGGATGATGGATTGCCGGGTCAAGCCCGGCAATGACCAAGTAGAGCGAACCCCAACGGGAAATTGCTCTAGTTTGTCACCATGTCTTCGCTGGTCAGAGTCGTCGAAAACGATGGGATCGGCGGATTGGCCGCAAAGCCTCCGCCGAAGAACGCCATTAGTCCGCCGAGAAAATAAATCTGATGCGTCATGTTGGAAATGCTGACGGTCACATCCATCGGCAAACCGTCCGGCCGGCCGACAAAGCCGAGATTATTTGTTTTGTAGGAGATCGATACGTTCTGCCGCTGCAGATTTGGAAATATTGCCTGCATCCTATTAAAGATCACCGTGAAAGCGGTGTCGTCAAAGGCAGTAAACCCGAGGCAGCCCCCGTTGCTGCTGCTGCATGTGCAGGCTCCGCCCGTTGCGGCTGGAGTACAAATCGCGGTCAACGACGGACAGGAGGCATTGTTGCCGTTACTGTCGAAACACCGCTCACCTAAAAGAGTCTCTTCATAACTGTTGTTCAGGTTTGTTATGCCTGCGGCGACCGGGCTTGAAACAATGGCTTTGTGAGCGCCGGCATAAGCTGCCTTGTTCGCGAGCGCCCAGTCGTAGAGCATGTAAGTGACGTCGACCGTGCCGAACGCCAGCAGCATGAAAACCGGGAATACGACCGTGAACTCGACCAGGGTCGAGCCCACGCAGTCGCGAAGCAGCCTATTCACCAATCGAGCGCTCCTGATGTTCGACGTGCAACGGCCAAGGGTTATTCGATAGTCCGATCACGCTGAACATCGTTCCTGAGTAGTGGAAGGAGGCTTTCAGGTCGATTATTATGGGATCGGTAAGAGTTACCGTGCCGGTGCAACTTGGACTTTCGAGCGTTACATCGCTGACGCTCCAGCCCGGGAACAGTGGCGGGTCTGATTGGCTTGGGTCGATTTTTCCGTACACGGCCAAGTTCTTTGCGTTCGTCAGCCCCCAGCCGCAAATAGCAGTATTGTCCTGATTCGGTACGCGGGCGAGATATCGTGCAGCATCGCGCATCGATTTGGCGGCTGTGCCATACGCCGAAAATAGCTGCCCAAACTCGACGCCTCCGGCCATAAGGACGATCGCAACCGGCATCACAATAGCGCCCTCCAGTGCTGCCGTTCCGGACGTGCAGCGGAGCGCCTGCCGAATGAGGCCCAGCAGCGACATCATTGATCCCTATAAAGCTGCACGACCTGGTGCAATTTTCCATTCGCGCTTTGTGGCGTAATCATTTCGACGAATTCTGTCCAAATGATGCCGGAAGGATAAGGCGGCGTTGTGCTCGAACCAGTATCGACTGGCCTTGTCAGAAAAAAGTTGGCGTATGCATTTGAGCGGATCGTCGGCGTAGAATTGCCAGACAATGGAGGGGTGCAGTTGACGATCGCAACGCTGACCATGCGGCGATCATCTGTTTCTGCCGCTAGACCGGAGCAGATCGGTGCGGGGCTTTCGGTATTCGGTTGCCACGTCGGCGGCGTACCGCTTAATCCGCGCTCAAGCTGATATGCAGCATAGCGGGAAATCGGATTACCGGACGCATCGGTCGGCCAATTTGCTCCGTGATGATATTGCCAATAGGCGTTTGCATTGGTGATATCGAACGTTCCACCATCCCAAATGCTGCCCACTTGCGTCATTCCCGTGTTTACAGGAAGTGCATCTGCGGGGCTGATTGTCGGATTGTTTTTGCAAGCATTCGTTGGGTCGGTGTAGCCCTTGATTACGTTTGGCGCGGGGTGCAAATCAAAACCAGCAGTTTGGCCGTTGGGCTGGATATCGAAACGAACGTTTATTCCTCTTGATATGGGCCCCGACGCGTTGCCCGTATGCGGCGACACATCATCCGCGAAACAGAAATTGGGCGATGATTGCGACAGTAGAGCAGCAACATCCGGCGCCCCTGAGTGCGTCTGCCCAACCGGATCAAGCAGGTTGAAAGTACCGGTGGCAAAACCGGTATTATTGCCGGATTGAGTGAATCCGAAAAGATCGCCGGGCTGCACGCTGTCCTGAAAACTTGTCGCGCCGAAAGGATTGCACAGCATCAAAGGCTGCACGTTGCAGGCAACGAACGTCGATCCGGCCGTAGCCGTTGCCGAAGTGTCCTTTTCGTCAGTTGCTCCGACCGCGATAAGAAACGAAGGCAAAACGCCGCGATTGACGGTGACGACCTTGATGTAGGCAACGTTTGCGCCGTTGGTGCAGTCGAAGGGGACGGTCACGTCGGCGGCGGCAGGGTTGTTGGTCGGCTCCCCAGCTAGGGCACTGTAGAAAACCATATCGGGTGGGTCTTTGATCTGATTGACCCCGCTCGCCACATTCGACCACCAGGTTGGATTTGTGAGCAGGTTTTGCGCTTTGTCCTTTGCTCTGCACATGGCATCGTCGCCGCCATCCAGTTCTTTGGCACCCGCAAGGGCGGCCGCATCGGCAAGGTCCTGCAACTGGCTATGGAGCATCAATAGACGGCCCCCCTCGAGCGAGAGTCCGACCAGGCCCATCATGACCGGCACCATGATCGTGAAATAGATCACGACTTGGCCGTTTTGATCCCGGAAGAGCCTCGTGAATGCTGAGACGAGGCGAGTAGTTGCCGTCGCTGCCATCGCGTTCCATCAATTTTTATGACAAATAAGACTACTTTGAACTTCAGAGGCCATCAAGTATCGAGAGCCATCAAGGTAAAGTCCATCAGCACTTGGCTAGGTAATCCGTTTGAGCTGAGGTCCCGACATCCGACCCCATCTCCCGCCAAAGCGCTCATCTCTCGGCAGAAAGCGGGCAGGGGGGATTACACCGCCTCCCAAGCTTTCGCATTGAGGCTGAGAGCGGCTAGCCCTCCGCAGGACGCCCTCGCAAACCGAAGCTTGCGTTAGGCCCCGCCGAAGGCCGCCGCCCTATCACTCATTTATTGCCCGCCACATCGGCCGCAAATGTATCGACATAATCAGGCTGTCGCGGCACGTCAGTTACCGTGGCCCTGCGCCCTGGCGACACGATCATCGTTCGACGTCGAGTATACCGCGATGCATCCTTGGCTGTCGGTGCCGCCCGCCGAGGAGCAAACGCCCGCCGTAGCGGTGCTTGGGATCGGCACGTAGGCTTCATTGAAAGTCGGATCAGCGGCGACCGAATGTGCGCTGCCCGCTCCAGCGGCGTTTGTCGTCTGGCTGGGATCTTCGCGCAGCCGCACCGCATCAACGATCCCCAACTGCTGGTCGCCGTGGGCCGCCGATCGCGCGAGGAAATAATGGTTGTCGCCTGGATTGAACCAAACTTCGTCGGCGCCGGACTCGTTGTTCAGTGTGGCAGCGATATGGGTCGCGTTGTCATCGATCACGACGGTCGAGAATTTCCCGTTTCCGCTGGGTGTGTTGCAGCCCAATAGCACCTCATGCCGAGGGCCGATGGCCATGCCTTGCGGGCCCGCGCACTTGTTATGATCGAGGATGAACGTCCTCTCAATTTTCATTGCTTGCGGAGAAATGACAAGGACCGCGCCCGGGGCTGAGTTGTCGCCCGGACCGTTGACCTCGGGAAGATTCAAAAGGAATTTTCCCGTCCGCTGAACCCACTGGCACTGTTCGATGCCGTCTGTGGCATTCGGCGCGCCGTTGCTCCCATCCATTGTAATCTTTCCGAGAACCTCAAAGTTGTCCGTCGAAACGAAAGAAACGAATGGCGGCTTGTCGGCGTCATTGGCGATAAGAACGACATGGTCTTTGGAATCGTAGCACAGCTCATCTGCTCTGGCGCTGCCGCCCGTGCTAATGGAGGCCACTTCCGTGCCCGTCTGTAGGTCAAGAACCTTGAGGTGGCTGACGCCCGTTGTCGTGTCAGGACCGTCTCCGGCCCAGATTTGGCGTCCAATGGTCAATACGCCGTTTGGCCCCGCAAGATCGTTGTTGCCGCCCGCCGTGCCCGCGAAGTTGTCGGTTAGCTCCATCGATAAATTACCGGTCGCGATCGCGACGACATCAATCGATTTGTTGGTGCGATCCGCGAGAAGATAAACGCCAAGCTTCGGATCGACCCAACTGATATCGAAGGCCTGGATTTTTTGATTATTCGGTAGCGTGATTGCTCGCGTCGGCGCGAACACTTCATCTGCGAGAGCCGCTCCACCAGAAAATATCACTTGAGCAACCAATGCACTTGCACAGCAGACTAGTGATGCCTTTGCGTACATTTTTACCTCCCGTTGGACACAACATAACGAGGTAGAACGTCGCCCAAACCAACGATAAACAATCGGCTCTCGTGAAGCCGTTAACTTCTCATAAATTTTTTCATAAATTTTTCGACGTTTGTGTCGATTGATCCGAGAGTGCGCCGGCGGAGGACGCAAGCGCTTCGGCCTTTTTGTTGTGGCTTCCACCTTATTGGAATATTGCAACGCAACATCGGCGATGTTGCGGCGTCATGACCATGGGAAACGATGCGATGCTGCCGCTGAGCGGCCGCGCAGTTCTCCGGCTCGGCAAGTGATCATTTGGATCTGACAGATGTCCAGTACTTTACAGCTGTTGTCATCGCAGCTCAGTTGCGTACGTTTGCACGGGTGAAGCTGAGTGATTAAAGGAGTTTTGAGTCGATCAAAATCCGTATCAATGACCGCTGGCCTTATCGAACTTCTCCAGCGCCACCGCGATCGACCCGCGAATTCTTCTCTCCGCATCCCTCGCCGTCAGTTTCCCCGAACTTACAATACCAACGTCGCTGGCGATGATCGCGACAAGGTAGATGCCGCCGAGCTTGCGCGGAACCGCGAGGTAATACGCCGATTTGACCGTGTCCTGCATGAGACAGTTTGTGAAGGCTCGGGCGACGCGCAGCTTTTCAATCGTGTCCGGCAATGCGGCGGAGAAAAAATCGCCGCGACATCTTTGCGCATCGGCGCCGACGATCAACCTGGGCAGATCCTTCATCTCCGGGGCCTGGTCGCGCGGCACAATGGTCAGACTGAAAATGATTTTGTCGAGCTTGCGGAATGCATCTCCTGTAAGTCCGGCCGTGTCGCCGCGCGCCAGTTTGTCGTCGTTCGGCATTTCCGCCGCGCTCATGATGCCGGCGGCGAGCGCTTCCGCCTCCTTGTGAATTGCGGGATCGTGACCGGCGTTTCCGGCTTTCGCATAGGTCTTCAACCAGCTTGCTATCGCCGCGCGGTCTTTCCCCGACGTCCCGTAGCGCACGACGCATTGGGTGAGAGCCGTCAGAATCTGATTGTCGTACATCAGATTGAACTGAGACCGCATGCCGCCGGCAATAAGCTGAATTCTGAATATCTTCCTGAGGGCTTCGAAGAACGACAGGCTGTCCGGAATCTGGACTCGAACCGTCTGGGGCTCTCCGGCAATCGCGCGCAGCCGCAAAAATTGACCGTGGTCGGCGCCAAAAGTGATCTCGAAGGAAGCGCCTTTGTTAAATCGCCAGGAGGGGCTGGAGAGCTCGAGCGCCCAAACGTAATCGCGATCGAGCGAATAGGTAATCGTGATCTTGTCGGCGTTCGTCGTTTGCGCGGAACAACGATCGAGGAGTCTTTCCTGCTTGTTCCAGTAGGCGTGGCCCACCCAGTCGAAAATGCGAAACGTTCCGTCGGCTGCCTGGGCTGTCGTAGCGCACGAGAGCATCAGCGCTGCGCAAAAGAGCGCATTCTTCGGCCATCGCAGGGAGCATCTGTCCAGAACGAATGCAGACGGCACCGATTGTGAATCCTTTGCTATTTCAGGACGGGCGCGCCGAGCGAAAATCACCCGCTAAAGACCGGAGGCGCAAAGCCGGGGAGAAATCCTGAAACGCCTTGAGATTTTGCGATGAGCAGCGTTCCGGAAATGCAGTTTGCCCATTTCAACTCAGCTTCCGCTTGGCGGCTTCGTGCTCCGCTACGGCGTCCGCGCATTTCACCAGGCCAGCCGCCATTTGTTTCGCCGCCGTCGCGTTTAGACCGTAGCCAGCCTGCTTGTCCGTCTGCGCGTCGAAAATCATCACCACGACCGGATGATGCGGCAGGCCGGATGTGACGGCCCATTTCTTTGGCACCGTGACGCTTACCCGATTTGGGGCCTGCTCCGCCGGTTGCGGGGCTGCGGTCGGTGGCGCAACCGGGGCCGCTCCGGCCGCAGAATTGAGTTTTTGCAGATCGGCCGTCAGTTCGTAAAGGCATTCGACCGGGACGGAATAGGCGCGCTCGGTCGAATATCGCGTTTTCAAGGAAAGCGTGATGACTTTTCCATCCGGGCTGCGATCGGTCGCTCGCAATGCAATAACGTCGATCGGAGTTGCAGGCGGGTTCATCGCACTCGGCTCACAGAAAAATCGATTTCGGGATAAGGCAGCTTATTCGCTCCAGGCGCAAAGAGCCACCGGCTCGTTGCAGCGCCATCATAATGCGGGCAGCGGTTTGCGCAGCCGGTTCCTCTCACTTGGACGGCACGATCGAGCGTGAGGAGGGCACATGTTGGGTCCAATCATCGAAGCTGAATGGCGAAATTTACGGTCACTTTATTGGTCTAGTGTGACGCCAAAATCGGCGTTGGCCGCAACGCTCCCACCATCTCGTTCCGCCAATTTTTTATTGGAGGGCGGACAAAGGGTTCGAGCGCCGTTTCATCGTCGGCGGACAACGGCAAAAGCCGGATAAGCAGCGCGGCAAGGACGACTTCCGCGAACCGCTGACCGCCGTCATCGCACTTGCCGGCAATCCCAAGGCCCAGCTCGGGCAAGCTCGCGCTGAAAACGCCTTCGGCGCCTATTTTGACAAAGACACGGCCGCGAAAGCGTTCAAGCACCATCGTCCCAAATCTGCCGGAGCCGCCGAAATACCATGGCTCGCTAAAGCAGGCGTTGAGCAGGCGGGTGCACGCAGCCGCCCGGTCGCGCGCTAGGCCGTGGCCGGTGCCTACGCGGGCAAACGCGTAAGCGAGGCGGCGCAATGGAATCGCGTACGTGGGAATCGAGCAGCCATCGATGCCGAAGGCGTCCAGCGAAACGCCTGCAACATCTTCGATCGCTGCTTTCACCGCGCGCTGGGCCGGATGGGTCGGATCGACATAATGGCGATGATTTACATTCATCGCATTCGCGACGCACAAAAATCCGGCGTGCTTTCCCGAGCAATTATTGTGAAGGGCGGTCGGTGCTTTGCCGGCGCGTATGAGAGCATGCGCCGAATTTTGGTGCAGCGGCAGGTGCGGACCGCATTCAAGGGCATCAACATCGAGTCCGATGCGGTCGAGCATCGAGGCGGCCATCGCAACATGGTCGGGCTCGCCATTGTGGGAGGCGCAGGCAAGGGCAAGTTGCGCATCGGAAAGGGCAAACCGATCGGCCGCGCCCGATTCGATCAAGGGAAGCGCTTGCACCAGTTTGATCGCCGATCTCGGAAAAACAGGCCTTTCGATATCGCCGATGGAGAATACAGAAGAACCTTGCGTATCCAC
Source organism: Pseudolabrys sp. (assembly GCA_025929185.1). Taxonomy (GTDB): domain Bacteria; phylum Pseudomonadota; class Alphaproteobacteria; order Rhizobiales; family Xanthobacteraceae; genus Pseudolabrys. The sequence goes on along the minus strand of JAICMO010000147.1, from coordinate 1,500 downwards.
GACCGCAACGGCGCCGCGGTGGCGGCTTTCGACTGTCGCACCACGCGTCACCTCGACCAGTTCAGGATTTGCCACGGGCGATCTGTTCGTGTGTGCGTTGAGACTAAATCAATCCGTGTCCGCATTTCGCTTGCCGGCACGACAAGAGGCATAGGGTTGCGGAGCTTTCTTGCCAGCGCGCAATTCGCAGCCTTACCGGGTTTGCAGGTTATGGACCGGTGAGGCTGGTTTTGCAGCTTGGATCGTGCGTCGCACATAAAGGCGACGACGTAAATTCGGCGACGTCTTTGTGGCCGAGCGTTCCCAGGCCGGAAAGGAGCTCGGCGGCCGTTGGATCCCTGCCGGTAGCGACGGCTTGCCAATGGCAGTCGTGTGCTTCCACGCAGGGCTTGATCGTGCGCCAAATAACTTCGATCGGAATTGCGATCGCCACGGCCTTGGCTCGCCAAACCTGATTGGCAACGTGAATGCCCGCGACAAAAAACGAGCGCTTGTCGCTACCCGCGACGAGGACCGGCGAGCCGGAATAGCCGGCGGGCGCTCGGCACGTATCGAACAAAAACTTCTTGTCGCGCGAACGCCCGATAAAGCGGCAGTCGCGGTCGGCCGTCATCGCATAAGGAGTCAGGTGTGAATACCCGCCCGTCATCAACGACGTTTGGCCCGTATTGCCGATTTGCGACATAAACAAAGGATGCGCCGTCGCCTCCTTCTCGATCGCCAACAAGGCCCAATCGTTGGCCAGTGTCTCGTAGGGCCTTTGTGGCTCGTAGGCGGGGGGCACGTAATACGCCGCAATCCGAAGATGGTCGCGAAATTGCTGATTTTCGTAACCCAGAACCAGGTGAAACGATTGCGCCGGAAGGTAGCGGCCGGTATTTTTGAAAAAGACGCAATGGGCCGCGGTCAGCGCATAATCTTTCGAAATCAGGACGGCCGTGCAGGCCCCTCCAACCCCATTGTTGAGCTTCCCGATCGCCTGCCAGGGGTAAGCTTTGGCCTCGACGACCTCGCCTTGAGGCACGTCGAACGTTGCCACGCGTTGTTGCTCCGCGCATACAGGCGCCGCGGTCGCCACAAGGGCGGCCAGCAAAATCAGCCTGCGAGCGGCGAGCGAAGCGGTCAACTGAATTCCCCCGAACCCGACCGGCGACAATCGGCGTTGCATTATGCGTGATTTCTCAAGCGAGTCTTGCGATTTCGTCGCTCGGCCTCGCCTCATCCCCATGGATCGGCAGTACTTGTCAGGCGGTCCAGTGTAGAATCAGCCACCTACCAATAAATTAAGGCCATCAAGGCATGCGCGCTGAAGGACGCGGGGGCCCTCGAGTCATGCACCCACGTTCTGAATTGACTGCTGGCCGAAAGAGGTTGAATTTGAACGAGAGAACGACGTCCAGGGAACTCGAGTCTTCGTTTCCGCACTTGCACCAAAATAGCGAACGAAATCTAAGGCAGTCCTATGAAACGTCTTCTGCCGATACTGCTCTTGTTCGCTTG
>JAICMO010000017.1 GCA_025929185.1 Pseudolabrys sp. | reverse complement strand
TGGTAAGCGGCCGCGCAAACGCGAGCCAAGCGAAACCCTTGGCCGGAAAGCCCGCCGCCATTGAACTTGCGCCCCCGCTTGGGTATACGGGCGCGATCTCACGCGGGTGGGAGGCTTGAAATCCGGGTGGCCGCACGCGCAGGCCGCGGTTAAACCGCGGGGCCGCCATACTTCCATATGAATCAGAGAGTTACCGATGTCTTCGACCTTCGACACCATCGCCAATATCATCGCGGAGACCTGCGATATTCCGCGTGACACGATCAAGCCGGAGAGTCACGCCATCGACGATCTGGGAATCGACAGCCTCGACTTTCTCGATATCGCTTTCGCGATCGACAAAGCGTTCGGAATAAAGCTGCCGCTCGAGCAGTGGACGCAGGAAGTTAATGACGGCAAGGCCACGACCGAGCAATACTTCGTGCTCAAGAACCTCAGCGCCCGCATCGACGAACTCGTCGCCGCCAAGGGAGCCTAGAGCAGCAAAGATCACATGCGTCTTGAGTATTTCCAGCTGATCGACCGGGTTGTGGAGCTAAACCTTGCCGACCGGACGATCCGCAGCGAAGCAACCGTCCCTACGCACAGCACGATCTTTGAAGGTCACTTTCCCGGCCACCCGCTGATGCCGGGCGTGCTGTTGGTCGAGGCAATGGCGCAAACCTGCGGTTGGCTGGTACTTGCGACCACTAGCTTCGGGCGAATGGCCTTTCTGGCATCGGTCAAGGAAGCCAAGTTCCGCACCTTCGTGCGGCCGGGACAGGTGCTGAAGATTTCGGCGCGCCTCGAGCACGAAGGTTCGGGATTTGCCGTCGCCCGTGCGGAAATCAATTCCGACGACAAGTCGATCTGTGACGCGGGCCTCACCTTTCGCGTGATCGATTTTCCGAATTCGGAAATGCGCCAGAAAATGCGACAGACCGCGATCGGGATCGGGCTCTCGAGCGAGGCTTTGGCCGATGGCTGAGGCCGCGCGAGAAGCCTGGATTACCGGAATAGGAATTGTCTCGAGCCTCGGCGAAGGTGCCGACGCGCATTGGCAAAAGCTGATGCAGGGCAAGCCCGGCGCCGACACGACGGCGTTCGCGCCCTACATCGTCCATCCGCTCGCGCCGCTCGACTTCGACACGCAAATTCCGAAGAAAGGCGACCAGCGCCAGATGGAGGCCTGGCAGCGCATCGGCACTTTCGCCGCCGGCCTCGCGCTCGATTCGGCCGGCGTGAAAGGCAATGCGGACATTCTTTCGCGCATGGACATGATCGTGGCAGCCGGTGGCGGCGAGCGCGACCTCAACGTCGACAGCACGATCCTGCGCGGATTGCCGCACGCCGAAAATCCGGCCGCGTTTCTCAACGAGCGGCTGATGAGCGATCTGCGCCCGACCTTGTTTCTGGCGCAACTTTCCAATCTGCTCGCCGGCAATATCTCCATCGTGCACGGCGTCACCGGTTCGTCACGTACTTTCATGGGAGAGGAAGCGGCGGGCGTGGACGCAGTGCGCATCGCGCTCTCACGCATCGAGGCCGGACAGAGCGACATCGCGCTCGCCGGCGGCGCGCACAACGGCGAGCGACAAGATCTCCTGATGCTTTACGAATTCGCCGGCCTCGCCTTGAAGGATCGCTACGCGCCCGTCTGGGATCGCGGCGAAAAGGGCGGATTCGCGCTCGGTTCGCTTGGCGCATTCCTTGTCATCGAGGCGCGCGACCACGCGCAGGCGCGCGGCGCAAAACCTTTTGCGCGTCTCACCGCGGTGGTTTCGGATCGTGCCAGCCGCAAACCGGGCACGGTCAGCAAGACCCTCGATGGGCTCTTGCAAAAGATCAAACCCAAACTGTCCCCCGGTCATGTCGCGGTCTTTTCGGGAGCGACCGGCGCGCAGCCGGCCACGACTGAAGAGCGCGCCTTCTTGAGCGCCCTGCCCGATGCCGCCATCCGCGCCACCGGTTCGCATCTCGGCCACGGCCTCGAACCGCAATTCCCCCTCAACGTGGCACTGGCCGCGATCGCGCTTGGCCATGCTAACCTGTTCCCCCCCGCTGACTCGTCCGGACTGGAGAAGCCGATGAATGGCGAATTGCGACAGGTGGTGGTCACCGGCGTCGGGCACTGGCGGGGCGAAGGCCTGGCGCTTGTTGAGCGCGCCGGCTGAAGGAGAATTGGTGATGTCGACTCGAGACAAAGCGGGAAGACCGGTTGTCGCCGTGACGGGCCTGGGCGTGGTGACCTCGCTTGGCGCGGGCAAGGATGAAAATTGGGCAAAGCTCACGGCCGGCGAATCCGGCATTCGCGCCATCACGCGCTTTCCGACCGACGGTCTGAAAACGCGCATAGCCGGGATCGTCGATTTCGTGCCGCCGCAGCCGTCGTCGGCGGCCTTGTCGCAGCACGTTGCCGACCTCGCGGCGACCGAAGCGGTCGCCGAAGCAGGTCTCGGCCGCCCCGGCGATTTTCCCGGCCCTTTGTTTCTCGCGGTGCCGCCGATTGAAATGGAATGGCCGCAGCGCATCGAGCTCGCCAAAGACTCGGGCGCGAACGACAACGTCAGCTACGCGGACCTGTTGCGCGTGAGCAGCCGCTTTCCCGACTATCATCGGCGCTTCCTGTTCGGGTCGGTTGCCGATCATCTTGCTGAAAAATTCGGCACCAAAGGATCGCCAATTTCGCTCTCGACCGCGTGTGCGTCCGGCGCGAGCGCGATCCAGCTCGGCATCGAAGCCATTCGCCGAGGCGAAACCGACGCCGCGCTCTGCGTCGGCGCCGACGGCTCGGTCAATCCGGAATCGCTCATACGCTTTTCCCTTTTGTCCGCGCTTTCGACGCACAACGATCCGCCGCAAAACGCGGCGCGACCGTTCGCCAAGAATCGCGACGGCTTCGTCATGGCGGAGGGCGCCGGAGCGCTCGTCCTCGAGAGCTACGACACTGCCAAGGCGCGTGGCGCCAAAATCCTCGGCGTGCTGGAAGGCTGCGGCGAAATGGCGGATTCCTTTCACCGCACCCGTTCGAGCCCGAACGGCAAGCCGATCATCGGCTGCATCGCCAACGCCCTGAAGGATGCGGGAATCGAGCCCGATGAAGTCGACTACATCAACGCGCACGGCACCGGCACGCCGGAAAACGACAAGATGGAACATCTCGGCGTGTCCACGGTGTTCGGCGAGCGCATCAAGAACGTGCCGATCTCCTCGAACAAATCGATGATCGGCCATACGCTGTCCGCCGCCGGCGCGATCGAGGCCGTATTCACGCTGCTGACGCTCGCACATCAGCGCATTCCGCCGACCATCAACTACGACATTCCGGATCCGGCGATCCCGCTCGATGTCGTTCCGAACCAGGCGCGTGACGCGCGCATGCGGCACGCCATTTCCAATTCGTTCGGCTTCGGCGGGCAGAACGTTTCGCTTGTCATGAGCCTTGAGCCGGCGTGACGCGTCAGTCCGGCCCCTCCCCTATGCGCGCACTTACCCTTGTCGGCGACCGCAAGCTCGAATTGGCCGAGGTTTCCGAGCCGCCGCCACCGGGCGCAGGCGAGGTGCGCCTTCAGGTCAAGGCGGTCGCGCTCAATCACCTCGATGTCTGGGGCTATCGCGGCATGGCGTTCGTCAAGCGCAAGCTGCCGCTGGTCGTCGGCGCGGAAGCGTCCGGCGAGGTCGCGGCGGTCGGCCCGGGCGTGACGTCGCTCAAGATCGGCGACCGAGTGGTGATGTATGGTGGGCTCACCTGCGGCACCTGCGCCGCCTGCCGCGAGGGTCGCGACAATCTCTGCGAAAACGTCGCCGGGATCATGGGATTCCATGTGGACGGGTTCGCCCGCGATCTTCTCAACATGCCGGCGCGCCTCGTCGTGCCGGTTCCCGAGGACGTGAGCCTGCGCAATGCCGCCTGCGCGCCGATCGGCTTTGCCACCGTCGAGCACATGCTGTTCGACAACGCCAAGCTCAAGCCCGGTGAAACCATCCTCGTGCACGCGGCGGGGTCCGGCATCGGCAGCGCCGCGATCAAAATGGCCAAGGCTTTCGGCTGCACCGTCATCACCACCGTCGGCGACGATGCAAAGGCCGAAAAAGCCAAGGCGCTCGGCGCAGACTACGTCATCAATTACAAAAACGAGCGGTTCGAAGGCGCGGTGCGCAAGCTGACGAAGAAAAAGGGCGTCGACGTCGTCTTCGAGCACGTCGGCGGCGAAGGTTTCAACGCGTCGCTGTTCTGCCTCAAGCGCGGCGGCCGACTGGTTACCTGCGGCTCGACGGCGGGGCCCACCGTCACCATAAACCTGATGCAGCTCTTCCAGCAGCAGTACAAAATCTTCGGCTCCTTCGGCGCCTCGATGCACAATATCCGCGCCAGCCTCGACAAGATGGCGAATGGAATAACGCCGGTGATCGACACCGAGGTGGCGCTCACCGACTTCGAGCGCGGGCTGGCGCGGCTTGAAAGCCGTCAGGTCTTCGGCAAAGTGATCGTTCATTTCTGACTTCGGCTGCGATCAATGGAAAGTGCGATAAGGCGGGGGCTTCGGCACCTGCGCCGCAGTGGCAAGCGCGCCGGTAACGCCGCGATCGGGACGGCGGTGATCGGGCTGCTCAAGCTGATGCGGCTCGTCAATCCGGACACGATGGCGAATTTTGCCGGCTGGTTCATGCGGACCGTCGGTCCTCTGTTGCCGGAGCATCGCGTCGCGCGCGCAAACCTCGCCGCCGCTTTTCCGGAAAAATCGCGCGGGGAAATCGAACAAATCCTGCGCGGTACATGGGACAATCTCGGCCGCATCGGCGCCGAGTTTGCGCATCTTGACCATATCTGGGACTACGACCCGGCCGCGCCGAAATCGGATGGACGCATCCAGCTCGCGCCGGCCGATATCGAGCGGTTCAAGACACTCTTGAACGACGGCAAGCCGGCGCTCGTGTTCGCGGCGCATCTCGCCAATTGGGAGCTGCCGGCCGTCTGCGCGGCGACGTACGGGCTCGACAGCGCCGTGCTCTACCGGCGGCCCAATATTACCTCGCTCAGTCACTGGGTTACCGACACCCGCAGCGCCATCATGGGAACCTTGATCGCCACCAGCCTCGATGCGCCGATAAAAATCGCCGAGGCGCTCGAGCGCGGGACCCATGTCGGCATGCTCGTCGATCAGTATTACGGCCGCGGCGTCGAGGTGACCTTTTTCGGCCGCCGCACCAGTGCCAATCCGTTGCTGGCGCGGCTCGCACACCATTTCGATTGCCCGATCCACGGCACGCGCATCGTCCGCCTTCCCGGCAATCGCTTCCGGGCCGAGCTGACGGACGCAATCGCGCCGGCGCGCGACGCTGCCGGCAAAGTCGATATTGCCGGCACGATGCAGATCATCATGTCGGCGATCGAAGGATGGATACGCGAACATCCCGAGCAGTGGCTCTGGCAACACCGCCGCTGGCGGGAGTAAGCCCCTGATCAGTGGCCGGTCTTGATGCGCGTCCAAAGCCGATTGATGATCCGCTGTGTGCGCGCATCGCGCGCATTGATGGTGTAGAGCTTTTTCATCAGTGCGGCATCGGGATAAACGCCGGGATCGTCGAGCACTTCTTTTGCGATGTATTTCTGGCTCGCGAGATTGCCGTTGGCGTAAGCGATCCTGTTGCTGTTCTCGGCCGCCACTTCGGGCCTGAGCAGGAAATTGATGAAGGCATGCGCCTCCTCGACATGCGGTGCGTCGTTGGGGATCGCAAGATTATCGAACCACATCTGCGCGCCCTCTTTAGGAATGATGTAGCGGATATCGACGCCGTTCTTTGCTTCCTCAGCCCGCTTTTGTGCCTGCTTGATGTCGCCGGACCAACCGACCGCAAGGCAGATTTCACCGCTCGCCAATGCACCGAGATATTCCGAGGAATGGAATTTGCGCACATATCGCCTGATTTTCATCAGCAGGTCGGCGGCTTTCTGAAGTTCATCCAGCTTGGTCGAGTTCGGGTCGAGTCCGAGCTGATGCAACGCCGCCGGCATGAGGTCGTCGGATGAATCGAGCATGTACACGCCGCAGTCCCTGAACCTGGCGACGATGTCCGGCCTGAACACCGCGTCCCAGCTGTCGATGGTCGCGTCGGCACCGAACCGCTCGCGCACGGCTTTTACATTGAAGCCGATGCCCGTCGTTCCCCACATGTAGTTGACGCCGTACTGATTGCCCGGATCGTAGAACGCCAGGCGTTTGGCGATCTCCGGCCAGACATTCACCAGATTGGGCAGCTTGCTTTTGTCGAGCTTGCGGAAGACGCCGGCCTTGATCTGGCGTTGCAAAAAATAAGCTGTCGGCACGACAACGTCGTAACCGGACTTGCCGGCGAGCAGCTTTGTTTCGAGCGTATCGTTGGAATCGAACGTATCGTATTGGACCTTGATGCCGGTTTCTTTGGTGAAGGCGGTGAGCACATCCGGGTCGATATAGTCCGACCAATTGTAGACGTTGACGACGCGCTCGGAGGTCGACTGCGCTCCTGCCGCGAGGCCCGTGGCGGCGCCTGCCGCGCAAATAAGGGTCAGACAAATAAGCCGCGTGCGCACACCCATGGCAGCAATCGGCCGGGGCCGGCTAACTTCCGCTGCGGGTCGGCAGGCCCGCCGCCTTCCACGCAATGATGCCGCCCGCGAGGTGACAATTGTACGGATAACCCCGGTCCTGCGCCGCGAGCGACGCCGTCACCGAGCGGCGGCCGGAGCGGCAGGCGAACACGACTTGCTTGCCGGCCGGATCGGGAATTTGCGCAGGGTCGAACGCCGATAGCGGCACGATGACCGCATCGGGATAGCACTCGACGCAGGTCTCATTCGGCTCGCGCACGTCCACAAGGATCATGCGGCCTTCGGTGAGGCCGCGGGCCACCTCTTCCGGCGTCAAATTCCGCACTTCGTCGGCACGTTCCATGCCTTCGGCCATGACTTGAACTCCATTCCCGGATGGGTCGTTCTTAGCCGGAAACGGGGTCGCGCGCACAGCTTTATTTGGCGCCCGCGCGGATCAGATCGTCACCTGCGTGCCGACTTCCACGACGCGGCCGGTCGGAATCTGGAAGTAGTCGGTCGCATCGTTGGCGGCGCGGGTGAGCGCAATAAACAGGCGGTCCTGCCAGCGCGGCATGCCGGAGTGCGCGGCGGGCTTGAGTGCGCGGCGCGACAGGAAGAACGACGTCGACATGATATCGAATTGCCACCCGTGCTTGCGGGCGATCGCAAGCGCCTTCGGCACATTGGGCGTTTCCATGAAGCCGAAGCGGAGCACGACACGCGAAAAGGTCTTGCCGACCGGCTCGATCCGCACGCGCTCGGCCACATCCACGTGCGGCGCGTCGGCGGTCTCGATCGTGAGGATGACGTTCCTTTCGTGCAGCACCTTGTAGTGCTTGAGGCTATGGAGCAGCGCGGTCGGCGCGCTGTGCGGATCGCTGGTGAGGAATACCGCCGTGCCGGGAACGCGCTGCGGCGGCTTCTTTTCGAGGCTGGCGATAAGCGATTCCAGCGGCGTCTCCTGCCGCCGGGTCTTCTGGTACAGCAGCCTGCTGCCGCGCCGCCACGTATACATCACCAACATCACGAGCGCGCCGAGCACCAGCGGCACCCAGCCGCCTTCGACGACCTTGAGCAGGTTCGCAGAAAGGAAGGTGAAGTCGACGAACAGGAACGGCACGATGAGCGCCGCCGTGCCGGCAAAAGACCAATGCCACACGCGCCAGATGACGACGAAGGCCATCATCGCGGTCACCACCATCGTGCCGGTCACGGCGATGCCATACGCGGAAGCCAGCGCGCCGGACGAGCGGAACAGCGCGACCAGCAGCAAGACGCCGAAAAGCAACAGCGCGTTCACCCGCGGCATGAAGATTTGCCCGAACAGCGCTTCCGATGTGTGGCGAATCTCGAGTCGCGGCAAGAGACCGAGCTGGATCGCCTGCCGGGTGAGCGAGTAAGCGCCGGTAATGACGGCTTGGCTCGCAATCACAGTGGCGACGGTCGCGAGCACGACCATCGGCAGCAGCGCCCACTTCGGATAAAGCAGGAAGAACGGATTTTCGACCGCCTTCGGGTTGGCGAGCACCAAGGCGCCCTGCCCGAGGTAATTGGCCGCGAGCGCGGGCAAGACGAGCGTCAGCCAGGCAAAACGGATCGGTCCACGTCCGAAATGGCCGAGATCGGCGTAAAGGGCTTCGGATCCGGTAACGACAAGAAAAACGGCGCCGAGCGTGAACAGGCCGATCACCCCGTGCCCGGCGAGAAAGCGCAAGCCGTGAAGCGGATTGATCGCCCATAGCACCGCCGGATTTTGTCCGACATGCCAGCAGCCGGCCGCTGCGATGGCGAAGAACCAGACAAGCGTGATCGGGCCGAAGAAGGCGGCGACTTTCGCCGTCCCGCGCGACTGAACGGCAAACAAGGCAACCAGGATGACAACGGTCAGCGGCACGACATAGGGATCGAAAGTCGGCGTCTCGACCTTAAGTCCCTCGACCGCGGAGAGGACCGACAGCGCCGGTGTGATGATCGCATCGCCGTAAAACAGCGCGCCGCTGACGATGCCGAGCAGAATAATGCCGGCGCCATGCCGGCCGATCGCGCGATGTGCCAACGCCATCAAGGCAAGCGTACCGCCCTCGCCTTTGTTATCGGCGCGCAGCAGGATCAACACGTATTTGGCGGTGACGATGATAAGGAGAGACCAGATGATGAGGGACAGAATACCGAACACCGCCGCTTCGCTCGCCGGCTTGTCCGGACCAACCGCCGCAAGGAGCGACTCGCGGAACGCGTAGAGCGGACTTGTGCCGATATCGCCGTAGACGACGCCGATGCACCCGACCGTCAATGCGACGAATCCGGCCTTCGCGTGTTCGTCGCCGTTGAGTTCGCGCGCGATTGCGCCCGCGCGGGGCGGGGCTATGCCGTCTGTCATTTGTTGTGCCTGAGTTTGCCGTGCCTAAATTTGTTGCACCGCAATATAAGTAAGGGCCGGCCTTATAACACTCGGGGCCGGGATAAGGCCCCGCCGTTTGCGCAGGGGTGACACGCAGACCATGCAACGAACGCAACCGGCATTGAACCGCAAAAGATAACACCTTCAAATGCTTGGACACGAATACAGAACTTAAACAGTAACCTGCGTGCCGACCTCCACCACGCGGCCGGTGGGTATCTGGAAGAAATCCGTCGCATCGCTTGCCGAGCGGGCGAGCGCGATAAACAACCGGTCCTGCCAGCGAGGCATGCCCGATTTCACCGCCGGCTTGAGCGCGCGCCGCGACAAGAAGAACGACGTGGACATGATGTCGAAGCTCCAGCCGTGCTTGCGGGCGACGGCAAGCGCCTTCGGCACGTTGGGCGCTTCCATGTAGCCGAACTTGAGCGCAACGCGGCTGAAGTGCTTCGACAGCGGCGTGATGTGCACCCTTTCGTCCTCGGCGACGCGCGGCGTATCCGCGGTCACGATCGTAAGGATCACATTGTGCTCATGCAGCACTTTGTTGTGCTTGAGATTGTGCAGAAGCGCGGTCGGCGTAAATTCAGGATCGCTGGTCAGGAACACGGCCGTGCCGGGCACGATGTGCGGCGGCTTTTTCTCGAGATTGCGAAACAAAGTATCGAGCGGCACTTCGGTGCGCCGTGTCTTGTCGAACAGGATGCGCATGCCGCGCCGCCACGTCAGAATCATCAGCACCATCGATCCGCCGAACAACAGCGGCGCCCAGGCGCCCTCGAACAGCTTGAGGAAATTGGCCGAGAAGAACGTGACGTCCACGACCACAAGCGGCGTCATCAGCAGCGCAGTCTGCCACAGCGGCCATCGCCACAGCTTCCAGACCACGACGAACATCAGCAAGCCGTCGACCACCATCGTGGTTGCAACGGCAATGCCGTAGGCGGAGGCAAGCGCGCTCGATGTGCGGAACAAGCCGACCAAGAGAAGGACGCCGACAAGCAGAGAGACCGTGACGCGCGGAATATAGATTTGGCCGACGTGCGACGCCGACGTGTGCAGAATGGTCAAGCGCGGCAACATTCCCAGGCGGATCGCCTGATGAACCAGCGAATAGGCGCCTGTGATCACCGCCTGGCTCGCGATGACCGTCGCTACGGTCGCCAATACGACCATCGGCAGCAGGAGGGCATCCGGAACCAGGCGGTAGAATGGGTTCTCGATCGCGGCGGGATCGGCGAGAACCCTGGCGCCCTGCCCGAAGTAATTCAGAACCAGCGACGGCAGCACGAGACAAAGCCATGCCACCTGGATGGGCTTGCGGCCGAAATGGCCCAAGTCCGCGTAAAGCGCCTCGCCGCCGGTGACGCACAAAAATACCGCGCCGAGCGTCACCAAGCCGATCTCGCCGTGGTGATAAAGAAACAGAATGCCGTAGAGCGGATTGATGGCGACCAGCACATGCGGGTCGTCGTGAATGTGAAGAACGCCGGCGACTGCGATCGACAGGAACCAGATCACCATGATCGGCCCGAACATCGCCGCGACGCGCGCGGTTCCCCGGCTTTGCGCCGCGAACAAGGCGACAAGGATGATGACAGTCAATGGCGCGACGTAGTCGCCGAACGCGGGACTCGCGAGCTTAAGTCCCTCGACGGCGGACAAAACCGAAATCGCAGGCGTAATCACGGAATCGCCGAGAAACATCGACGCGCCGATCACGCCCACAACGAAGACAAAGGCGGTGCGCCGCCCGAGCGCCCGGCTCGCAAGCGCGGTCAGCGACAGCGTGCCGCCCTCGCCTTTGTTGTCGGCGCGCAACAAGATCAGCACGTATTTGATGGTCACCGTGATGATCAGCGCCCACAGGATGAGCGACAGCACACCGAGCACGGTTTCACGCGTGACAACGCCGTCACTGCTGGTAGCTCTCGCCGCCTCGCGGAACGCATACAGCGGGCTGGTGCCGATATCGCCGTAGACCACGCCGACGCTGCCCAGCGCCAGCGCCAGGAAGCTCGGGGGCTCCTGCCGTTGCTCGACGGCGACTTCGGCCGGGGCCGCCGTTCCGTTCGCGCCGTCGGTCATTGAGATTAGGGTTCGCGCCAAAGCATGGATGGGCCGGGCTTATATCATCGGCGCGGACCTGAAAACACCGCGCATTATGTGGCAATTAGGACCGTCGGCGCTGAGAGGGTCCGGTTTAAGGCTTAAATCCCGCCGGCAGCGGCGGTTCCTCCCGCATCAAGGTTATCGTTACCCGGCGGTTCGGCGCCATTGCCGGATCGTCGGGGAATAGCGGCTCCGTGTCGGCCTTGCCGGCGACCATATAAAAGTGTCCGGAAGGCACCCCTTCGGCGGCAAGGATTTCACGCACGACATTGGCGCGGTCAGCGGATAGCTCCCACGGCCCGTAACCGGGCTTCGGCGGAACGGTCAGCGACGACGTATGCCCGACAATCGAAATGCGATAGGGCATCGCCTTCAGCGCGGGCGCGATCCTCTGGATGATTTTGCGCGTGCGCTCGTTCGGCTCCTTCGAGCCTTCCGCAAACATCGAGCGCCCATCCTGGTCGACGAGCTCGATATTGAGCCCCTGCTTGCTTTCTTCGACCATGATGTGTTTTGAAAGTTCCGCAATCTCCGGCATCTGCTGCAAAGCCTGCCGCAAGGACGCGGCGGCGAGTGCGAACTTGCTGTCCGCCTTGATGCGCGCACCATAGGTGCGATTGTGGTCCTTCTCGTCGGGCGACGGCGTGGCCGAGGCTTCCTCCGGCGGAATGTTCGCAGCATTCTTCAATTTCGGCCGCGTTGGCAATCCGAGCACCTCGATGATGCCCGAATAACGCACGCGATCCTGCACGCCGAAAGCGTCGCGCATCGAGCCGGCGACGACCTGGAGCTTTTGCTGATCCTGCGTCGAAAAGGCGACCAGCATCACGAAGAAACTGACGAGCAGACCCATCAGGTCCGCAAAGGTGACGAACCAACCGTGACCGCCGTGAGCCGCTTCCTTGCGTCTGGCCATTGAAGGCTACTCCCGCACGCGATTACCTAAGCGGGCGCAGCCGCGGGCTCCGCCTCTTCTTTTTCTTCGTCACTATGCCGATGCTTTTCCGGCAGATAGGCGAGCAGCATCTCACGCACCAACGTCGGGCTCTTCGCTTCACGGATCATCAGGATGCCGTCGATGATGAGCGTCCGGTTGATTTCTTCGTCCACGAGTTTGAGATGAAGCTTGTCGGCAATCGGCAGGCAGAAGATGTTCGCCAGCGCCGCGCCATAAAACGTAGCGAGCAAGGCGCCGGCCATGTAGGGCCCGAGTTTGGAAGGATCGGTCATGTTGGCGAACATCTGGACCATGCCGATCAGCGTGCCGATCATGCCGAAGGCCGGCGCGCAATCGCCGACCGCGCGGTAAATCTTCTGCCCCTCGTCGAGGTGCGTCAGGAAATTGTCGCGGTCGCGTTCGAGATTGTCGCGGATGAAAGTGCCGTCGTAGCCGTCGGCGACGAAACGGACGCCTTTGGCAAGATACGGGTCGTCGATCTCGACCTTTTCCAGCCCCATCGGCCCCGATTTGCGCGCGATCTCGGCGAGACCGGCGATTTCATCGACGAGCTCGCGCTGCGACATGCGGCGCATGGTGAAGGCGAATTTTGCGCCCAACGGCAGCCCGTGAAAAATCGAAGAAAGCGGAAAACGGATCAAGGTCGCCGCGAAGGAGCCGCCGAAAATGACGATAAAGGCATGCTCGCTGACGAACATGCGCAAATCGCCGCCCATCAGAATGACAAGGCTGACAACGCCGATGCCGCAAAACAGACCCAGACCAGTCGCGATATCCATGAAGTACCCCGGACGACGCCCTTACGCGGCCGGCGCCTTACCCCGCTGCCGACCTTTCCGACCCTAGACTGGCGCTGTTAAGAGGCGGTAAAGGCTAACCGATCGTGAAGAAAAAACCGCGCCATGGAGCTTTGCAGCCCCCGTGACCCGCGGGCGAAAAGCTGCAAAAATCGAATAAACGGGCCGCCTGGTTCCGTTTTTCCTTGAAAAACATCGCTGCAATCGGAGGACACATTATGCGTGAGATCGGCCATTTCATCGGCGGCAAAGAGGTGAAGGGGTCTTCCGGGCGCTTTGGCGACGTGTTCAATCCCAACACGGGGGAAGTGCAAGCCAAGGTCGCGCTCGCGGCCAAATCCGAGGTGGAAAAGGTCATCGCCAACGCCGAGGCGGCGCAGCCCGGATGGGCCGCCACCAATCCGCAGCGCCGCGCCCGCGTGATGTACAAATTTTTGGATCTCGTGCAGCGCGAATTTGATGATCTTGCCCGTCTGCTTTCCTCCGAGCACGGCAAGACGTTCGCCGACTCCAAAGGTGACATTCAACGCGGCCTCGAAGTGGTCGAATTCGCGTGCGGCATTCCGCATTTGATGAAAGGCGAATACAGCGAAAGCGCCGGCACCGGCACCGATCTTTACTCGCTTCGTCAGCCGCTCGGCGTCGTTGCCGGCATTACACCATTCAATTTCCCCGCCATGATCCCGCTCTGGAAGTGCGCGCCGGCGATCGCGTGCGGCAATGCGTTTATCTTGAAGCCGTCGGAGCGCGACCCCAGCGTGCCGATGCGGCTTGCCGAGCTTTTCATCAAGGCCGGATTGCCGGAGGGCATCCTCAATGTCGTCAACGGCGACAAAGAGGCCGTCGATACGCTCCTCACCGATCCGCGCGTCAAGGCGGTCGGCTTTGTCGGCTCCTCCGACATCGCCCATTACATCTACGCGACCGCCGCCGCTCACGGCAAACGAGTGCAATGCTTCGGCGGCGCGAAGAATCATATGGTGGTCATGCCGGACGCCGACATCGACCAGGCGGTCGACGCACTGATCGGCGCAGGCTACGGCTCGGCAGGCGAGCGTTGCATGGCGGTGTCCGTCGCGGTGCCGGTTGGCGAAAAGACGGCCGATATTCTGGTCAAGAAGCTGATCCCGCGCGTCGAGGGATTGAAGATCGGGCCGTCGACCGACACGCAGGCCGACTACGGCCCGATGGTGACGCGCGCGCTGCTCAACAAAGTGAGAGACTATATCGATGCCGGCGTGAAGGAAGGCGCCGATCTTGTCGTCGATGGCCGCAATTTCAAGCTGCAGGGCTACGAAAACGGCAATTTTATCGGTGGCTGTTTGTTCGACCGCGTGAAGCCGAACATGAAGATATACAAAGAAGAGATTTTCGGGCCTGTGCTTTCGGTCGTTCGCGCGAAGGATTATGAGGAGGCCGTTCGTCTGCCCTCCGAGCACGAGTATGGCAACGGTGTTGCGATCTTCACCCGCGACGGCGATACCGCGCGCGACTTCACGACGCGCGTCAATGTCGGGATGGTCGGGGTGAATTTCGCAATTCCCGTGCCGCTTTCCTATCACACCTTCGGCGGCTGGAAGCGCTCCGGATTTGGCGATCTCAACCAGCACGGCCCGGATTCGATTCGCTTCTACACCAAGACCAAGACGGTAACGTCGCGCTGGCCGTCCGGCACCAAGGAAGGCGCCGAGTTCGTCATCCCCACAATGAAATAAGCGCGCACGGACGATGAGAACCTATCGCATCGCCGGTGCTGCGCTTGCTTTGCTTATGCTCGCCGGTTGCGCCGGCGAGCAGCCCTCACTTTTTGGCAAACCGGCGCCCGCGGCGCCGCCTATTCCAAAAATAGCCATGGCCGGCCGCTGGACGCTGGCGACGCCCGCCGGCAAGTCTTGCGGCATGCGCTTTGGCGGCGCGTCCGGCGCGCAGGAAGGCACGATCGCGCCCGAAGGCGGCTGCCCGGGCAACTTCTTCACCAGCCGGCATTGGACCTTTGAAAACGGCGATCTCGTCATCAAGGACCACAACAGTGAGCCGCTCGCCAACCTCGCGCTTGCCAACGGAGGATTCCAGGGCACGACGGTGACCGGCACGCCGGTGACGCTCAGCCGCTGATTTCATGCTCCAACAAGCTGGCGGAATGACATGGCCGAATATCAGCTTTATTGCTTCGCGCAGTCGGGCAACTGCTACCGCGCCGCGCTGATGCTCAATCTGATCGGCGCGAATTGGGAGCCGATCTGGGTCGATTTCTTCGGCGAGATGGTCCAGCGCAAGCCGGACTATCGCGAAAACATCAATGAGATGGGCGAAGCACCGGTGCTCGTGCACGGCGACAAGACGCTGACGCAGTCCGGCGTGATCCTCACGTATCTGGCCAATCGCTCCGGCAAGTTCAAACCGCAAGGAGAAGACGAAGAACTCGAGGCATTGCGTTGGATTATCTTCGACAATCAGAAGGTCAACGGCTTCCTCGGTCCTTTCCGCTTTTTGCGCACGCTATCGAAGCAGAAGGGCGATCCAGCCGTGCTTGCCTTCCTCAAGGGCCGCATCGACGGCAATTTAGCCATCGTCAATAAGCGGCTGTCGTCACGCAAATTTCTGCTCGGCGATCGTGCGACCATCGCGGACATTTCGCTCGCCGGCTACCTGTACTACCCTGCCGATGAGTTCGGCTTCGATGTCGCCAAAGAGCATCCGGCGGTCGCTGCCTGGTGCGAGCGCATCAAGGCCCTCCCCGGCTGGAAGCATCCATACGAACTCATGCCCGGGCATCCTCTGAGCGCGCACTGACACCATTCGCTGAAGTTCAATTCAGCCGCGGCGGCCGCTCGTCATCGTCGGCCTGGCCGGCCGGCCGCGCAAATTCCGGCGTTGCAGAGCCGGTCGCCACTGCCTGCGCGACGGGGGCGGTCGCGGCCGCGGCTCTCCGCGCGTGCTCGCGATAGGACCTCCAGCCAAGCGGCAGGCAAACCAGGTAAGCGAGCGTGCCGATGGTCAGCACAACCCACGGATAGCTGATCAAGAGCGCAAAAAACAAAACCACCAGGACAAAGACAGGCAGCACCATTTCCGGCGGCACGCGCTTGCCGACGCGCTTTCCGGAAAACACCGGCAGGCGCGAAACCATCAACAAGGCGATGAGCAGCGTGTAAACCAGGGTCAGCCAAACGACGATGATGCCGTGCGGCGCGCCGAGAAACGATAGATAGATCGGCAGCAGCACCGTAATCGCCCCGGCCGGCGCCGGAATGCCGGTAAAGAAATTCGTAGCCCAAGGCGGCCGATTGGGGTCGTCGATCATCACGTTGAAGCGCGCGAGCCTCAAGCCGGCGCAGATCGCGAACACCAATGCGGCGATCCAACCCGCGGATTTGAGGTCATGCAAGCCCCAGAAGTAGAGCACCAAAGCCGGGGTCACGCCGAAATTGACAAAGTCGGCAAGGCTGTCGAGCTCGGCGCCGAATTTAGACGTGCCCTTGAGCAGGCGGGCGATACGGCCGTCGATGCCGTCAAGCAGCGCGGCGAACACGATTGCGGCCAGCGCCAATTCGAGATTGCCCTCGACCGACAGCCTGATTGCCGTAAGCCCCGCGCACAGCGCGAGCAACGTAATGAGGTTCGGCAGCAACGTGCGCACGGGAATGGGCCGGAAGCGGCGGCGCTTCCCCGATTGTCGCGTCGGATCGAAAGGCGGAAATACCATCGGCGCCAATATACGCTTCCAATCGCCCGCCCGCCACGGAGCGAATTTCAAATCCGCGGCGGTCGTTAACGCCGCATGAGCCGCGCGCAAACCCGCGTTAACCGAGCCGGAAGGCGCGCGCCTTCTCGGAACCGTTCAGATCGGCAAGCACCGTTTCGCCTGCCAGCGCGGTCTGCCCGACGGCCGCCAGAATGACCGCGCCTTGCGGCAAATAAACGTCAAGCCGAGAGCCGAAGCGGATCATGCCGAAGCGCTCGCCGGCCGCCAGCTCCTGTCCCTCGCGCGCGAACCCGACGATGCGCCGCGCAACCAGGCCGGCGATCTGCACCACCGCGATGCGTGCCGTCGCGGTCGCCATAACGAGCGAATTGCGTTCGTTATCGGCGCTCGCCTTGTCGAGATCGGCACTGATGAATTTTCCGGGTTGATAAACGATGCGCTCGATGCGGCCGGCGACCGGGCTGCGGTTCACGTGGCAATCGAAGACGCTCATGAAAATGGAAACGCGCAGCATCGGCGTGTCGCCGAGGCCGAGCTCGCGCGGCGGCGCCACCGCCGTGATCTGGCTCACGCGGCCGTCGGCCGGCGAAACCACGAGCCCTTCCGCGACCGGCGTCACGCGCGGCGGATCGCGGAAGAAGTAGGCGCACCAGCCCGTGGCCAGCGTTCCAAGCCAGCCGAGCGGCGGCCAGAGCCAAAAGAGGATCAGGCTCACGAGCGCGAAGGCGCCGATGAACGGATAGCCCTCGGGCGCGATCGGCACCAGCTGGGAGCGGACAGAGTTGACGATGGACATTGCTCTCTCAGCGACGCGACTCGCGCCGCCTCTCCCCTTCCCGCGGTCGAGAGTGCACAAACGCGCCGGCAAAAGACAATCCCCGCCCCATCGGGCCTTACTCCGCCGCGTCCGCCTGCATCGGCAGCGCTATCGCAGCGGCGGCCGGGATTTCGTCCTCGACCGGCGGCGGATTGCGATTGGGAGCGCCCTTGTCTTCGCCGGCGCGCGCAAGCTTCTCGCGCGCCTCCTCCGCCTCGCGCTGGCGATTCCACATACTGGCGTAAAGCCCGTTGCGCGCGAGCAGACCATAGTGCGTCCCGCGCTCGACGATCTCGCCCTGATCGAGCACGATGATCTCGTCGGCGCCGACGATGGTGGACAAGCGGTGCGCAATGACGAGCGTCGTGCGATTTGCCGACACTCGCTCGAGCGCGTCCTGGATTTCCTTTTCGGTGTGGCTGTCGAGCGCCGACGTCGCCTCGTCCAGCAGCAGGATCGGCGGCCCTTTCAGGATCGTGCGCGCGATCGCCACGCGCTGCTTCTCGCCGCCGGAAAGCTTCAGCCCGCGCTCGCCCACCTCCGTCTCGTAGCCTTTCGGCGACAGGCGGATGAAGCCGTCGATCTGCGCCAGCCGCGCTGCTTCCTCGACCTCTGCGTCGCTCGCTTCCCAGCGGCCGTAGCGAATGTTGTAGCGGATCGTGTCGTTGAACAGCACGGTGTCCTGCGGCACCATGCCGATCGCCTGGCGCAGCGATTTCTGCGTCACCATGCTGATGTCCTGACCGTCGATCAGGATGCGGCCGCCGGACAGGTCGTAAAAACGATAGATCAGGCGCGACAGCGTCGACTTGCCGGCGCCGGATGGCCCTACCACGGCGACGGTCTTGCCGGCCGGCACCTCGAAGCTCAGGTTTTTCAGGATCGGCCGGTCCGGTTCATATGCGAACGCAACATTCTCGAAACGGATGGTGCCGCTGCCGACGCGCAAGGGCTTTGCGCCGGACTTGTCGATCACTTCCGGCCGGCGGGAAAGCAGCGAGAACATGATCTCGATGTCGGTCACCGCCTGCTTGATCTCGCGATAGACCATGCCCATGAAATTGAGCGGCTGGTAAAGCTGGATCATCATCGCATTGATCAGCACGAAATCGCCGACGGTATTGGCGCCGCGTTGAATACCGAAAGCGCACAGCACCATGGCCAAGCCAAGGCCGATGGTGAAAATGACCGCCTGCCCCGCATTGAGCACTGCGAGCGAGGTATAAGCCTGCACGCTCGCATCCTCATAGCGCTCCATCGAGCGATCGTAGCGGGAAGCCTCGCGCTGCTCGGCGCTGAAATACTTGACCGTCTCGTAATTCAATAGCGAGTCGATCGCTTTCACATTGGCGTCGGTGTCGCTGTCGTTCATCTTCCGGCGAATCGCGATGCGCCATTCGGTGGCCTGGTAGGTGTAAAGCATGTAGAGCGCGACCGTCGCGACGACGATGCCGACATAGCGCCAATCGAAATGCCAGATCAGCACGACGACGATCAGCGAAAACTCCACGACCGTCGGCACAAGCTGAACAATGACGAGGCGGACGATCGTTTCAATGGCGTTGCGCCCGCGTTCGAGCACGCGCGTGAGACCGCCGGTCTTGCGCTCGAGATGGAAGCGCAGCGACAATTCGTGCATGTGGACGAAGGTGCGATAGGCGACGCGGCGGACCGCATGCATCGCCACCTTCGCGAACAGGCCGTCACGCAATTGCGTGAGCGCCGCCGTCAGAATGCGCATGCCGCCATAGGCGACTGTCATCGCAACCGGACCGGCAATCGCCCACATCAGCCAATCGGACGCCGCGACCGGCGCCGTGCCGTGGCCCGCGAGCGCGTCGGTCGCCCATTTGAAGGTGAACGGCACTGCGATGGTCGCAAGCTTCGCGGCGAGCAGCAGCACCAGCGTGCCGAGCACGCGCCATTTCAAGTCGCGCCGCTCGGAGGGCCAGATGTAGGGCCAAAGGTGGACGAGCGTCGCCAACAAGGCGCCGCGGTCGGCTGAAACGGGAGAGCTATCGTCTCGAAGTCTGTGGTGATGGGCGGTCATCAAGTATCCGTAGACGGGACGAAACCGGCGCCGTCGCGGCCTCTCATATAGGCGCTTTCCGCTCCCTAATCACCTGCCGGACGGGCTTTAACCCTCTAATTCAACGGCAAATTTTGGCCGCGCGCCTTGACCTTGCCGCATCGCGTATGCACATCCAGTTATATGAGCAAAATCAGGAAAGTCTGCGTCTACTGCGGATCGGGGCCGGGGACCGATCCGGCCTTTGTCACCGCGGCCCGCGCCTTCGGCAAAATCCTCGCCGAAAATGGGATCGGCCTCGTGTTCGGTGGCGGCTCGGCCGGCATCATGGGCGCCGTCGCGCAATCGGCGATCGAACACGGCGGCGAAGTGATCGGCGTCATTCCGGAATTTCTGGTGGTGCGCGAACGCGCCATGCGCGAGGCCGATAATCTGATCATCACGCCTAACTTGCACGAACGTAAACAAAAGATGTTCGAGCTGGCAGATGCGTTCGTCGCTCTGCCCGGCGGCGTCGGCACATTGGAGGAATTGGTCGAGCAATTGACCTGGGCGCAGCTCGGCCGCCACAGGAAACCCATTTTGATCGCCAACGTGAAGAAATTCTGGGATCCGCTGCGCGCGCTGTTCGATCACATGAAGAAGCTGGAGTTCATCCGCAACGGCCTCGAATTCAACCTGCTGGTTGCCGATACGGTCGAGGATATTTTGCCGAGGCTCCAGGCCGCCGCGGCAGCGCTCCCCGAAGACCAAAAGAAGCTGAAGACCGCGAACGTCGGTCAGCTTTAGGCTGGCCGCTGAAGCCCTTTTCGTCATTCCGAACGCCACCAACGGGTCCGCGCGAAGCGCGGCCCGATGACAGGCTCCGCCGCGATCCGGAATCCCGAAACGCAAACCAGTTAATGTGGCTGGATTTCCGGGTTCGCGTCTTCGGCGCGCCCCGGAATGACCAGGACGCTTTCGTCGCCTTTTAGCCCAAATTACGCTGGCGCGCCGGATTTCACCAGCTTGTAGACGATCGAATCCATCAGCGCCTGAAACGACGCGTCGATGATATTGGACGACACGCCGACCGTCGTCCAATGTTCGCCCTGTGCATCTTCGCTCTCGATCAGCACGCGCGTCACCGCCTCCGTGCCGCCATTGAGGATGCGCACGCGGTAATCGGTAAGCTTCAGGTCCTCGATGTACTTCTGATATTTGCCCAGGTCCTTGCGCAGCGCGAGGTCGAGCGCATTGACCGGGCCGTTGCCCTCCGCGGCCGAGATCATGCTTTCGTCGTCGACCTTCACCTTGACAACCGCCATCGTGACGGTCACGCGGTGGCCTTTCGCATTCGTGCGCTGCTCGACGTTCACGTCGAACTGCGTCACGTCGAAATAGTTCGGCACCGTGCCGAGTGTGCGGCGCGCCAAGAGCTCGAACGAGGCGTCCGCCGCCTCATAGGCATAGCCGATTGCCTCGCGTTCTTTCACGATATCGAGCAGCCGGGACACGCGCGGATCGTCCTTGCCGGCTTTGATACCGATGCGCTCGAGCTCCGCCAGCACGTTCGATTTGCCGGCCTGATCGGAAACCAGCAACTGCCGCTTGTTGCCCACTTTCTCCGGCGCGACGTGCTCGTAGGTGGCCGGATCTTTCATAATCGCGGAGGCGTGGATGCCGGCCTTGGTGACGAAGGCGCTTTCACCGACATAGGGCGCGTGACGATCCGGCGCGCGGTTAAGCAATTCGTCGAGCGCGTGCGAGACATGCGCCAGACTTTTCATCTTGGCGTCGGAAATGCCGATGTCGAAGCGCTCGGCAAATTCCGGCTTGAGCTTCAGCGTCGGAATGATCGACACGAGATTGGCGTTGCCGCAGCGCTCGCCCAGGCCGTTGAGCGTGCCCTGGATTTGCCGCGCGCCGGCGCGCACCGCGGCAAGTGAATTCGCCACCGCCTGCTCGGTGTCGTTATGCGCGTGGATGGCGACGTGGTCGCCGGGAATAGCCTTGCAAACCTCACCGACGATTTTCTCGACCTCGTGCGGCAGCGTGCCGCCGTTGGTGTCGCACAGCACAACCCAACGGGCGCCTTCCTCGTGCGCCGCTTTCGCACACGCGAGCGCGTAAGCAGGATTGGCCTTGTAGCCGTCGAAAAAATGCTCGCAGTCGAGCAGCACTTCCTTGCCCTTTGCCTTGGCCGCACGCACGCTGTCGCGGATCGAGGCGATGTTCTCTTCGCCCGTCGTCTCGAGCGCGACCTTCACGTGGTAATCCCAGGATTTCGCGACGAAGCAGATGGCGTCGGCCTTCGCTTCGAGCAGCGCAGCAAGGCCGGGATCGTTGGAGGCGGAGCGGCCGGGCCGGCGCGTCATGCCAAAAGCCGTGAATGTCGTTTTGAGATTGCGATCCTTGGCGAAGAATTCCGTGTCGGTCGGATTGGCGCCGGGATAGCCACCCTCGACGTAATCGATTCCGAGATCGGCGAGCATCTCGGCGATCTTGATCTTGTCGGCGAGCGTGAAGTCGACGCCGTTCGTCTGCGCGCCGTCGCGCAGCGTGGTGTCGAAGAGATAAAGGCGTTCGCGGGCCATGGTGAACTCACAACAACCGGTAAGCGGCATAAAGCGCGATGACGACAGCCGCCGCGAGCACTGCGTATTTGAGCACGATGTAATAAAGCCAGTGGCGCGGGAACGGCGTATCGGGCTTCATCATGGCGCCTTCGGGTTGACAAGCTGCTTCTGCATGGTCGTGTTGGCGAGCCATTCGCCGCGCAGCGATACCGTGTTTCGCTGCCGCGCTGCATAGCCGCGTTTCTCGAAAAAGCCGCGCGCGCTGTCGCTCGCGTCCGTGGACAGCTTGGACGCGCCGCGCGAAGCAGCGATCTTCTCGACCGCGTCGGCAAGCATGGCGCCCACCCCCTGCCCCGTGGCGGCCGGGTGCACGTAGAGCATGTCGATCTTGTCGGCGCCTTCGAGCGCGATGAAGCCGACCGGCGAGCCGTTCAGTGTCGCGATCAGCGTCAACTGCTTGGCGAGCTTCGCCGCGAACTGCTTTTCATCGTCGGCGGCCGCCGCCCAGGCTTCCTGCTGCGCTTCGCTGTAATCGTCGCCGGTCAGTTCGGCGATGCTGGCACGGAAGATTTCCGCCAGAAGCGGAACGTCCGCCGGCAAGAAAGGCCGCATCGCCAGCTTCGGATGCGCGGTCGCGCTCATCGGGCGATCTCCCAGGTGGTGCCGTCTTTCGAGTCCTTCAGCACCACGCCGATCTTCGCGAGCTCGTCGCGAATGCGATCGGCCTCCTTGAAATTCCTCGCCTTGCGCGCCGCATTGCGCGCATCGATAGATGCCATGATCTGCGCATCGTCGATTGCGACCGACGCCGGGCGAAACGACGCCCAGTCCGCGACCGATTGCTGCAACAAGCCGATCATCTGTGCGCTCGCCTTCAGGCAAGCCGCTGCCGCTTTCGCCCCCTTTACCGCCTCGCTCCGCAATTCGTGCAGCGCGGCAAAGGCCTTCGGCGTGTTGAGATCATCGGCCAGAGCATCGAGCGCATCCGCGCAAAGGTAACCGGAGGCTACATCGTTCGTTAGGTCGTACCAATGGTCGAGCGTGCGTTGCGCCTCGCGCAAGCCGGCAACGGTCCAGTTGATGGGCTGACGGTAGTGCGTCTGCAGCATGGCGAAGCGGATGGTTTCGCCGGGCCACTCCTTCAGCAGGTCGTGAATCGTGACGAAGTTGCCGAGCGACTTCGACATCTTCTCCCCTTCGACCTGCAGGAAGCCGTTGTGCATCCAGGTATTCGCCATCACCGCCGTATGGAAAGCGCAGCGCGATTGCGCGATCTCGTTCTCGTGGTGCGGAAAGACGAGATCGATGCCGCCACCGTGAATATCGAACGTTTCGCCGAGATGCTTCCACGACATGGCGGAGCATTCGATGTGCCAGCCGGGCCTTCCCGGCGCCTTGATCCCGCACGGACTCGGCCATGATGGCTCGCCCTCTTTCGCAGGTTTCCACAAAATGAAATCCTGCGGGTCCTTCTTGTAGGGCGCGACCTCGACGCGCGCGCCGGCGATCATTTCATCGAGCGGCCGCTTCGAAAGCCTGCCGTAGTCCGGCATTGAGGGGACGTGAAAGAGGATGTTGTCTTCCGCGACGTAGGCGTGGCCGCCCTTCACCAGGCGCTCGATGAGCGTCTTCATCTCCGCGATGTGCTCGGTCGCGCGCGGCTCCGCCGTCGGCGGCAAGCACCCGAGCGCGGCAACGTCTTGCAAAAAATTCCCGTAGGTCTCTTCGGTCAGCTCGCGGATGGAAATGCCGCGCTCGGCCGCGCGCGCATTGATTTTGTCGTCCACGTCGGTGACGTTGCGCACGTAAGTCACGTGATCCGCGCCGTAAATGTGCCGCAACAGGCGGAACAGCACGTCGAACACGATCACCGGCCGCGCATTGCCGATGTGGGCGAAGTCGTACACCGTCGGCCCGCACACATACATGCGCACGCGCGCGGGGTCGGTCGGCGTAAACACCCGCTTCTCGCGCGTCAGCGTATCGTAGAGCCGCAATTCCATAAGACACCCTCGGCCGCTGGCCGGGCGCCATTTTGCTCAACTTCGAGAAAAGACGGCCGCCGCCAGCGTTTGTGCGCTAGCCGATAATCTTGCGGCAAATGCCGCAGATATGGTTAAGGCCGTTCATCGGGCCGGAGAATGCGCAGCTTGCACGCCGCCGTCAAGAGCAATGAAACCCGAAGATTTTTCTGTGCATTGCGGAACAGTCCGCCGCCATGACAATTGATACGGCAGGCTGAGGGCCGATCGCAGTTAAGCAGCCCTTAACGATTAGCTTCGCATTTTAGGCGAAGGTGCCGGGCGGCACTTTCAGTCGGCAGGCGTTTTATGCGTACTCTCCTGGTCAGCATCACCGCCATTTTCCTCGTCCTCATCGGCTCTCTCGCCGCGGCACGGGCGGCCGAGCAGCACACGTTCATTATCTCAAGCAACGCGGATGGCTATGGCGTCGACCGGTGTCTTTCGACCGGCGCGAGGTGCGGCCAACTGGTCGCGGCCGCTTATTGCCACGCGCGCGAATACGCTCAAGCCGCTTCGTTCCGCAAGGTCGACCGCGGCCAGGTCACCGGCGCAGTAGCGAGCGAGCAAGAGGCAATCTGTCCCGGCGGAAAGTGCAACGATCTTGTCGCCATCGTCTGCACGCGCTGATTACGAGCAGCACAATTCAAGAAAACGCCCGGTGCGTGCCGGGCGTTTTCTTTTTCGGAACAGCAATCCGCTATTTTCGTCCATCCAGCGAATAGGCGCCGCCGCCGCTGGCGGCGATCGCGAGAAAGCCGCCGACGATCGCCATGTTCTTCATGAAGTGCGACAGCTGATTGGAATCGGCGAAATGACGGTGCGCGATCAGCGCAGCGATTATGACATAAAGCGCGAGCCCGTAGGAAACGAGACGCGTTTGATATCCGAGCAGGATCAAAATTCCGCCGCCGAGCTCAATGATGACCGCGAGCGCGGCGCAAAACGATGGCAGGCCGAGTTTGGTCATGTAGGCCACCGTGCCGGCATAGCCGGTCAGCTTGAAATAGCCGTACAGGATGAACAGCGAAGACATGAACAGGCGCGACATAAGCGCAACGGTATCGTTTTGATATTCAAGCTGCATGACGGACCTCCCCGAATCCGGTTTTTGCGCCACCCCCCAGGGCGGCTCGCGGCCCGAAAGGTGGCACGGCGATAGGCGGTGAACAGGGGCGTCGCTTTCGTCAGCGCACATTTCCCCATGCGCACGTCCCTACGTGCACGCCCGTTCAAGCCTCGTGGATTGCAAGCCGATCGTCTTGGCCCGCGCATTGCAGAACGCTAGATTGCGCTCTTCTCTTCGTCCCCCGGAGTGCAACGTGAAGCTCTATTCCTACTTTCGCTCGTCGGCCGCCTATCGTGTGCGGATCGCGCTCAACCTGAAGGGTCTGCCATACGAGATGGAAGCGATCCATCTGACGAAAGATGGCGGCCGCCAGCACGGTGCGGAATTCCGCGCGGTAAATCCGGCCATGCGCGTGCCTGCGCTTGTCCTCGATAATGGGGAAATTCTCACGCAATCGATGGCAATCATCGAATATCTCGATGAGACCCATCCCAATCCGCCGCTGCTGCCTTCGGACCCTGTGCGGCGCGCGAAAGTACGCGCGGTAGCGCAAGCTGTCGCCTGCGACATCCATCCGCTCAACAACCTTATGTCGCTGCAATACCTGAAGCGTCAACTCAAGCACGAGCAGCCCGAAATCGATGCCTGGTATCACCATTGGGTCATCGAAGGCTTCAACGCCATCGAGACGATGATCAATGCCGCGCCTTATTGCTTCGGTTCACAGGTGACGCTCGCCGACATCTGCCTTGTGCCGCAGGTATTCAACGCGCGCCGGCTCAAGGTCCCGCTCGATCGCTTTCCCAAGATCGTCGCGGCGGATGCTGCGTGTTTGCAGCTTGCAGCTTTCGACAAGGCGCGCCCTGAAAATCAGCCGGACGCGGAGTGACGGCCCCGCATCGCCTCTGCTAGACCTCGCGGCTCGCGCGTCCTCCTCCATCCATCGGCAGTCAGTTCGTGGCCATCAACAAGCTCGCCCGCGTCGTCCTCTGGCGCATTCCTCGTGCTCGGCGCAGCATTCGGCTACGCGATTACCATGGTCACGACGAAGAAGCTGACCATGACCGAAACGACGTTCGGCATCGTGTTCTGGATGATGGTGATTCAGCTACCGCTGTCGCTTCTCGGCAGCGATCCGACCGTGTTTTTGCGCCTCCATCCGCAACAAATTATGCCCGTCCTGGGTCTCGCGACCGCGGGCCTCTCGTCACATTATTGCCTCAGCAATGCGTTTCGTGCGGGTGACGCCACGCTGGTCGTGCCGCTGGACTTCATGCGCATCCCGCTGATCGCGGTTGTGGGGTGGGCGTTCTACAGCGAACCGCTCGATGTGTTTGTGCTGCTCGGTGCGCGATCATTGTCTCCGGCGTGCTCTGGAACCTGCGTTCGGAGAGCATCCGGGGAATTGGCAAGGCTCGCTCCGGGGCGGAATTGGCGATAGAGTGAAACCCATGGTGTCGCGAACTGCCGTTATTCTCGCTGCCGGCGCGACGGTCCTGGCATCAGTGGCACTGGCGCAAACGCCGTCGCAAAACCCGGCTTGCCAGCGCATGGAGGCGCAACTTGCCGCGCTCGACCGCGGCAATGACGATCCCGCGCGCGCCGATCAGATTCGGCGCGCCGAGGACGGCGTCAACCGCCAGCAGTTCGAGGTCGATCGGCTGGTGTCGCAAGGACGCCGAATGGGCTGCGAACGTTCCGGCTTCTTCTCGATCTTCTCCAATCCGCCGGCGCAATGCGGGCCGCTCAATCGGCAAATCGACCAAATGCGGAGCGCGCTCGAGCGCATGCAAAACCAGCTTCAGCAATTGCAGGGCGGCACGATGGAACGCGCCGAGCAGCGGCGTTCGCTGCTGATCGCGCTCGCCAATCAAGGATGCGGTCAACAATATCGTTCCGCCGCGCTTGCCGGCCAGCAAGGCGGTTTCTTTGACCGCTTGTTCGGAAATGTGCCGGCAAATACGGGACCGATTGTCGGTCCCGGCGGCGAGCAGCCTCAGAGCGGCAACACGTACCGGACGCTCTGCGTGCGCACGTGCGACGGCTATTACTACCCGATCTCGTTCGCGACCACGCCCGATCATTTCCGCATCGACCAGCAGACGTGTCAACGTACGTGCCCGGCGGCGGAAGTTTCGCTCTACACGTATCACAATCCCGGCGAGGACGTGCAGCAGGCGGTCTCGCTTAACGGCCAGCCCTACACCGCATTGCCGACCGCATTCCAATATCGCCAGCACCTCAATCCCGCGTGCAGTTGCCGGAGGCCGGGCGAGAGTTGGTACGACGCGCTGAAAGCAGTAAGCGACAACACCGTCCAGCGCGGCGATATCGTGGTGAACGAGGAGCGATCAAAGCGGCTGTCGCAGCCGCGCGACGCGAACGGGCGGCCGATCAAGGCGGATTCGCCAGCGGCAGCAAAAGCGACGCCCGCCGCTCCGGCGTCTTCGGCAAGCGCCGGCGAAGATCCGGCCAAGCGCCAGGTGCGCATCGTCGGACCGACGTTTATCCCCTCGCACTAAAGCATGAGTGCTTTGGATTGAATCGTCTCAATGTCTTCGGCGTCACCCGCGGGCTTGACCCGCGGGTCCATCTCCTTCGCAAGATGGATTGCCGGATCAAGTCCGGCAATGACGCTGCGGCGAGCGCCGCTTCCGTTTTAAGCGATCATGCCCCTAAGCAGCGCGTCCGGCGCAGATCAGAAATCGAACGCCTCGGTCTTGACCGGCGCCCCGGTCACGAGTGAGACATCCGGCGCCGGCAGCGGCACGCCGACATCGCGGAACCGATTTGTGATCGGATAGCGCCGGTCGCGACCGAAATTTTTCAGGGTCACCTTCACGCCCGGCGCAGCCTGCCGGCGCTTGTATTCGGCAAGATTGAGCATCCGCTCCACCCGCTTCACCGTCTCGGGGTCGAAGCCGGCAGCGACGATCGTCGCAACCGGCTCCTCGCGCTCGACCAGCCGCTCCAGGATCGGATCGAGCGCCGAATACGGCGGCAGCGAATCCTCGTCCTTCTGGTCGGGCCGCAGCTCGGCGCTGGGTGGGCGCGTCAGGATATTTTCGGGAATGACGAGACCGGATGGTCCCAATGCGCCGTCGGGCTTCCAGCTGTTGCGCAGGCGCGCGAGACGAAAGACCTCGAGCTTGTAAAGGTCCTTGATCGGATTGAAGCCGCCGTTCATGTCGCCGTAAAGCGTGGCATAGCCGACCGACATCTCGGATTTGTTGCCGGTGGTGACGACCATCAAATTGAATTTGTTGGAGATCGCCATCAGGATCGTACCGCGCGCGCGCGACTGAAGGTTTTCTTCCGTCACGTCGCGGGGCTTGCCGGCAAACGTTTGCGCCAGCGCTTTCTCCAACCCTTCGACGGCGGGCGCAATGGGCAGAATTTCGTAGCCGACGCCGAGCGCCTTGGCGCAGGCCGCGGCATCGACCAGCGATTCCTGCGCCGTGTACTTATAAGGCAGCATGATGCAGCGGACGCGTTCGGCACCCAGCGCGTCGACGGCCATGGTCGCGCACAAGGCGGAATCGACACCGCCCGACAAGCCGAGCACGACGCCTTTGAATCCGTTTTTATTGACGTAGTCGCGCAGGCCGAGAACGCAGGCCGCATAATCGGCGTGGTCGGCTTCGACCGCGCTGATCTTCGGCCCGTTCTCGCACACCCAGGTCGCGCCGCGCCGCGCCCATTGCGTGGTCACAACCGCTTCCTGAAACGCCGCAAGCTGAAACGCCAGCGAGCAATCCGCGCGCAGGCCGAACGACACGCCGTCAAACACAAGCTCATCCTGGCCGCCGACGAGATTGGCATAGATCATCGGAATGCCCTGCTCGCTCACGCGCGCGACGGCGATGTTCAGCCGCACGTCACCCTTCTGCCGCCAGTAAGGCGAGCCGTTCGGCACGATCAGAAATTCCGCGCCGGTCTCAGCCAGGCACTCGACGATCTCCTCGCCCCAGATGTCTTCGCAGATCGGGAGACCCAGCCGTACGCCGCGGAAATTGACCGGTCCGGGCAGCGGCCCTTGCGCGAACACGCGCTTTTCGTCGAACACGCCGTAGTTCGGCAAATCGACCTTGAAGCGCAGCGCCGCGATCGTGCCGCCGTCGAGCAGCGCGACGGCATTGTATAATTTTTCGTTCTCGACCCACGGCATTCCGACCAGCAGCGCCGGCCCCTCTCCCGCGGTTTCGCGCGCAAGCGCTTCAACGGCGCCCCGGCAGTTAGCCTGAAATGCGGGCTTGAGCACGAGATCTTCCGGTGGGTAGCCGGAGATGAACAGCTCGGGAAAAACGACAAGGTCCGCGCCTTGCGCGGCGGCTTGTGCGCGCGCGCGGCGCACCTTCTCGGCGTTGCCGGCGACGTCGCCGACCGTTGCGTTGAGCTGCGCGACGGCGATCGCGAGCCTGTCGGAAGGGCGGGCGTTCATGGCAATGATGTAACGCCTGCTCTCCCCGGCGGCAATCAGGTCAGAACATGGCTGACCGGCGCCGTTTACTTTTCGGCAGCCCGCAGGCCCACGCCACCGCCGATTTCCATCGAGCCGGTCTCCTTCAGACTATGGCTCGTCGGAGCGATCTTGCCTTTGTCGGTCGACAAAAATGCCGCTTCCGACCTAAAGCGACGCCGCCGCCGGCATTGGCGCCGCGCGCCCCGCTCGCTCCTTCTTGAGCAATTCCGCCAGCAGGAAGGCAAGATCGATCGCCTGCTCCGCATTAAGCCGCGGATCGCAGACCGTGTGATAGCGGTCGTTGAGATCGGCCTCGCTGATCGCGCGCGCGCCGCCCGTGCATTCTGTGACGTTTTGACCCGTCATTTCGAGATGCACGCCGCCGGCGTAAGTGCCTTCGGCCGCGTGCACGTCGAAAAAGCCGCGCACTTCCTTCAGGATGAGGTCGAAGGGACGCGTTTTGTAGCCGCCGGCGGACGTGATGGTGTTGCCATGCATCGGATCGCATGACCAGATCACCACCTTGCCCTCGCGTTTGACCGCGCGCACCAGCGCCGGAAGGTGATCGCCGACTTTCTCCGCGCCGAAGCGGCCGATCAATGTGAGCCGGCCGGCCTCGTTCTCGGGATTGAGAATGTCGATCAGGCGCAGGAGGTCGTCCGCCTTGAGCGACGGCCCGCACTTGAGCCCGAGCGGATTTTTGATGCCGCGCGCGTACTCGATATGCGCGTGATCGTGCTGCCGCGTGCGGTCGCCGATCCAGAGCATGTGCCCGGAGGTCGCGTACCAGTCGCCGGTGGTGGAATCCACGCGCGTGAGCGCCTGCTCGAAGCCAAGCAGCAACGCTTCATGACTCGTGTAGAACTCGGTCGTGCGCAGTTCGGGGTGACTTTCCAAGTCGAGGCCGCACGCCTGCATGAAGCCGAGGGCTTCAGAGATGCGGTCGGACAATTCGACATAGCGCCGCGACTGCGGTGAGTCCTTCACGAAGCCGAGCATCCACTGACGCACGCTCGCGAGATTGGCGTAGCCGCCGGTTGAGAACGCGCGCAGCAAATTGAGCGTCGCCGCGGACTGCCGATAGGCTTCGATCTGCCGCCGCGGATCGGGCATGCGCGCCTCTTCCGTGAAGGCGATGTCGTTGACGATGTCGCCGCGGTAGCTCGGCAACTCCTTGCCCTCGCGTTTTTCCGTCGGCGAAGAACGCGGCTTCGCAAATTGCCCGGCGATGCGCCCGACCTTCACCACCGGCGAGGCGGCGGCGTAGGTGAGAACTACGGCCATCTGCAAGAACATGCGGAAGAAGTCGCGGATATTGTTGGCGCCGTGTTCGGCGAAACTTTCGGCGCAATCGCCGCCTTGCAGCAGGAAAGCATGGCCGGTGGCGACGCGCGCGAGGTGGCGCTTCAAATTGCGCGCCTCGCCGGCGAACACCAGCGGCGGAAAGGTCGAAAGCTGTTTTTCGACGTCGCCGAGCGCGCGCCGGTCCGGATAGTCCGGCACCTGCATGACGGGCTTTGCGCGCCAGCTATCGGGCGTCCAACGGTCGGGCATCAAACTACTCCGGCAATCCGGCGCGGTTATACACGACCGTCGGCGGATCAAGCCAGATAATCGCCAAAACAGGTTAGTTTAAGGCTACTCGGCCGCGGCGCCGCCGTAGCTGATGGCCTTTTCGCGCATGGTGACCAGTTCTTCGGCCAAGGTCGGGTGGACCGCCATGGTGGCGTCGAAGTCGGCTTTGGTCGCCCTCATCTTCACGGCAATGCCGACAAGCTGGATCAGTTCGCCGGCATCAGGGCCGACGATGTGGCAACCGACGACCTGACCAGTAATTCCATCGACCACGAGCTTCATGAAGGCGCGGGTGTCCCGGCCTGACAGCGTGGCCTTCATCGGCCGGAAGCTGGTTTTGTAGATGTCGGTTTTGGCGAGCCGCTCGCGCGCCTGCGTTTCGGTAAGGCCAATGACGCCGACTTCAGGTTCGGAAAAGACCGCCGTCGGTACATTCGTGTGATCGACCGGCGTCGGCATTCCCCCGTACACCGTATCGGCAAAGGCATGGCCCTCGCGGATTGCGACCGGCGTCAAGTTGACACGATTGGTGATGTCGCCGACGGCGTAAATATTCTCGACCGACGAGCGCGAATATTCATCGACTTCGATGCCGCCATGCTCGTGAATTTTGATGCCGAGCGTATCGAGGCCCAACCCCATGACATTCGGACGCCGCCCGATCGCGAACATCACCTTGTCCGACAAGGTTGTCTTGCCATCGGAAAGACGCGTGACGAATTCGTCGCCTGACCTCTCGATGGCCGTAACGGTGTGACCGCAAGTGACGGTGATGCCGCGCCGCTCCATCTCCGAGCGCAGATGCTCGCGCACGTCGTCGTCGAAGCCGCGCAGGATGTTCTGACCGCGATAGATCAGCGTCACTTTGCTGCCCAGCCCGGCAAAGATG
>JAICMO010000235.1 GCA_025929185.1 Pseudolabrys sp. | reverse complement strand
TTCTTGGTGACCGGGACCGCAAAGTCGAAGCGCAGCGGCCCAAGGGGCGAATCCCAGATCAGGCCAACGCCCACCGATGAACGGACCGACGCATCGTTGCTAAAGTTCAAGTGCTCGCCCGTGACATTCCAGAATGTCGGGCCTTGATAATCCCAAAGCGAACCTGCGTCGGCGAAGGCCGCGAGCTTGATGCCGACTTCCTTCGGCAGGAAGTAGAGCGGCGTCTGCAATTCGAAGCTCGCGCCCCAGTACAACGATCCGCCGAGCGCGTCCGCCGTCGGCGAGGTCAGGTCGCGCGGGCCGATGCCGGCAGGCGCGAAGCCGCGCACGAGGTTCGGGCCCATCTGGAAGTGATCGAGCGCGCGCAGGTCCTTGCCGCCCCAGCTCGAGATATTGCCGCCCTGCAGGTGGACAAGGCTGACGACGTCGGGCAGCACCTCGTAGTAATTTCTCACTTCGGCGGTCGTGCGGATGAAGTTCACGTCGCCGCCGACGCCGGCGAAGTCCTGGCTCAATTCGGCATAGAGACCGTTGGTCGGGTTCTTGTTGTTGTCGAGGGTGTTGTAGGCCAGCGTATAGCCGACGAGGGACGTTATGGTCGCGCCTTGCGACAGCTCGATACGGATCGGCAGCGAGGCCTCGCCGTTCGTGTAGCAAGGATCGGTCGGCAATACGCCGCCGCCGCCGTTAACGAGTGCAGCCGGAGACAATACGCAATCGTTCAAAAAGTCCGGCAGCTTGATCTCCTGCCGATAGATCGAATAGCGCGGCTGGATCGACAATTCCTCGCTGAGTGCAAGCCCGAGCTTGAAGGTCGCGCCGACGGTGTTCGTGTCATACGACAAAAAGTCGTTCGCCAGCGTCTGCTTCCAGAACAAATCGACGCCGCCGGCCATGCGGTAGCCGAACAGATAGGGCTCGACATACGAAAGCTGCACGCCGCGCGCGAACTGGCCGTATTGCACCGCGACGCGACCCAATTGCCCGCGGCCGAACAGGTTGCGGTCGGTGACGCTGACCTCGGCGAGGAAGCCGTCGGACGTCGAATAGCCGCCGCCGATGGAGAATTCGCCGGTCGGCATTTCTTCGACGGCGACATTGACGACCACCCGGTCCGGAGCCGAGCCGGGCTCGGTGGTGATTTTGACCGTCTTGAAGAAGTTCAGATTCTTGAGCCGGCGTTCGGCGCGATTGATCAGCGCCTGATTATAGGCGTCGCCTTCCGCGATATCGAACTCGCGGCGGATCACGTAGTCGCGCGTGCGCGTGTTGCCGCGAATATTGATGCGCTCGATGTAGGCGCGCACGCCCTCTTCGATGACGAAAGTGAGATTGATCAGGCGCTTTTCGGTGTTGCGCTCGCCGCGCGGGTGCACGGTCGCAAACGCGTAACCGCGCTTGGCCGCTTCGATCGTCATTCCCTCGACGGACTTCTCGACCAGATCGGCGTTGTAAACGTTGCCGGAGCTGAGCCGAACTCTTGAACGCAATACATTCGGATCGATCGTCTGCACGCTCGAGATCACGTTGACCGTGCCGACGTGGTAGAGCGGGCCTTCGTCGATCGTGTAGGTGATGATGAAGCCTTTTTCGGCCGGATCGTATTCGCCGACGGCCGACACGATGCGAACGTCGGCATAGCCGTGGCTCAAGTAAAACTTGCGCAACAGATCGCGGTCGGCTTCGATGCGATCGGGATCGTAGATGTCGGTGGTTTGCAGGAAGCTCAGCCAGTTGCTCTGGCTGGTCTTGATCACGTCCTTCAAGCGGCCAGACGAGTAAGCGTGATTGCCGACGAAGATGATCTTCTTCACGCCGGTCTTCGGGCCTTCCTTGATCTCGAAGACGAGATTGACGCGATTGTTCGGCAGCTCGATTTCCTTCGGCACCACCGTCACGTCGTAGCGGCCGCTGCGATGGTAGATCTCTACGATGCGCTGAACGTCGGCCTGCACGGTTGCGCGTGACAGCGTCCCGCGCGGCTTCGACTGGATTTCCGCGGCGAGCTGCTCGTCTTTGGCTTTCTTGTTGCCCTCGAACGCGACCTTGTTGATGACGGGGCTTTCCACCACCGTCACGACCACCCGGCCGTTCCTGTGGCTGATGCGCACGTCCTGGAACAAGCCGGTGGCGTAGAGAGCTTTGAGCCCCTCGTCGATCGCGGCCGCGTCGAGCCTGCCGCCGGGGCCCGGTTTGAAATAGGAGCGCACGGTGTCCGCTTCCACCCGCCGGTTACCTTCAACGACGATGGAACCGACCGTCTGCGCGACCGCAACGTCTGCGGACGTAACGGTTACGACAACCGCCCCGAAAAGAAGGCCCCCGAGGACGACAAAGCAAAGCGCCAGTCCTCGCGCCACCCGCAGTCCAAGTCCCATGCGCTGCGCGCCTCTCGTCCCTCGGCCGCCCCCACTGCGGATTTTACCGGCATTGGGCGATCACGGCCGTTTGTACAGCGTTTTCTCCGCGCTGCAAACGAAACTGCCGCAGGGTTTCCCCTTTACCCTCAAAAAGTTGCTCAACGGCAACGATCAGGACGTGGCGAGGTGGAGAATGTCGTTAAACGTCGCAAATATCATCAACATGACGACGATCGCCAAGCCGATGCGGAAGCCGACTTCCTGCGCGCGTTCTGAGAGCGGGCGGCCGCGCGCGGCTTCAATGCCATAGAACAAAAGGTGACCTCCGTCCAAAAGGGGAATGGGGAACAGATTCAGCAGGCCAATCGATACCGAAAGAACAGCCGTGAGGTGGATCAGGGCGACAAAACCAACGGACGCCACCTCACCGGACACCTGCGCGATGCGAATCGGTCCACCCAACTGGTCGGCCGCCTCACGTCCTGCAAACACGCCGCCGATGTAGGACAGCGTCCGGTCAATCACGAACCAGGTCTCCTTTGCGCCCAGTCCGACGGCGTAAACCGGGTTGACCCGTTCCGTTTTAATGTCGCCCGGCGCCATGGATCGGCTAATGCCGAGCACGCCCATGCGATGGACGTTGCCGAAATTGTCCTTGATTTCCTTGAGCGCCGGCGTCGCGTTGAGGACGATATCCTTGCCGTTACGCTCGACTTCGATTTTTAGCGCTTCGCCGGCACTCGTGCTGACGATTCGCTGCATGTCTCCGAAGCTCGAGATCTTGTCGCCATCGATAGCGACGACCAGATCGCCGGCCTTAAATCCGGCGGCAGCGGCCGGACTATCGGCCTGGACGGCATCGACCCGCGCGGTCGCCATCTGCTTGCCGTACAGCGTGAAAATCCCGGCGAAGATAAGAATGGCCAGGATGAAATTGGCGATGGGACCTGCGGCAACGACGGCCGCCCGCGCCGCGACCGGCTTATTGATGAAGCTTTCGCCCTTTTCTTTTTCGTTCATTGCCGCCAGCGCATCCCGGTCTGGCACGCTTGCGGCGTTGTCGTCGCCGAAAAATTTTACGTAGCCGCCGAGCGGGACCGCTGCGACTTTCCAGCGCGTCCCATGCCGGTCATAGAAGCCAAAGAGTTCAGGCCCAAATCCAATCGAGAACGCGAGCACCCGGACGCCGCACAGGCGCGCGATCAGGAAGTGCCCGAATTCGTGAAAAAAGACGACGATCGTCAGAACGAAAAGAAATGGGACCACATAGCCAACGATGCCGCCGCCGAGGGCGCTGAGCCCCCCAATCACATTGAAACTCATGAGACCCTCGTCGGCGCCCGCCGGCGCTACACTGGTAAAGACTTTCTTAAGATGCCTTTTCGGCAATTTCGGGCAAGAGGTCGCGGGCTAAAGATTTGGCAACATGGTCAACGGCCATCGCATCCTCAACGGTTGAAGGCTCAGCCGTAAGCCCTTGGCGCACCGCGGCTTCTAGTGTTGCCTCGACCAGCGCGGCGATGCCGGTAAAGCCGATCCGGCCGGCGATGAATTCGCTGACGGCGATTTCGTCGGCGGCGTTCAAAACGGTGGGAGCAGCGCCCCCCGCCTCCAGCGCCGAACGCGCCAAGGCCAG
>JAICMO010000169.1 GCA_025929185.1 Pseudolabrys sp. | reverse complement strand
TCGGCACAAACATCTTGTCCACCTCGTACGTGCTTGCCGTCCGCACGATCAGATAGCCGATGCCGGAAATGGCGGTGTAGAGATCCGCCAGCACCATGCCGATCAGCCCGCGGCCAACCGCCAGCCGCAAGCCGGTGACGATGAACGGCAGCGCGCCCGGCAGCACGATATTCATCCATAGTTGTCGCTCGGTACAGCGGAATGAACGGCCGACTTCGATCAGCTTGGGATCGACGTTCTTGACGCCCTGATAGGTGTTGATCGCCATCGGGAAGAAAGCGAACAGGAAGAGGATGAGCACCTTGGAGCTCGTGCCAAAGCCTGCCCACAGCACGATCAGCGGCACCAGCGCGACGCTCGGGATCGAATAGAGAAAGGTGATGTAGACGCCGAGGGCCACGTCGAACACCCAAAAACGCGCCAGCAACAGCCCAATCACGACGCCGATCACCGCGGCCGCGGAAAGCCCGATCACCAGCACGATGAGGCTGGGCGCTAGATAAGACCACAATTCGCCGTCGCCGATCATCGTGACGGCGGCATGAAAAATCGCAATCGGCGTGGTGAACAGCGACTGGTCGACCTTCGCGCCGAAGATTTGCCAGATCACGAGCACCGACATCAGCGACACGATGCGGATGCCGACATTGAGCAGAAATTGACGACGCCGGCGCGCCGCCGCGACTCGCTGCGCCTCGGCCTGAGCGCCGCTGTCGAGCGCGGGCGCGGTGATGTCGGCCTGCACCGTCATCGAACGGCCTCCGCCGCTCTTGCCCGCTGCGAACGCACGGTGTGCAGCTGGTGCCAGATATGCGCGCGCAACTCGGCAAAGCGCGAATCCGCACGCACCGCTTCAACGTCGCGCGGCCGCTGAAACGGCATGTCGATCACTTCCTTGATGCGTCCCGGCCGCGCGGTCATCACCGCGACGCGATCGCCCAGCAGAATGGCCTCGTCGATCGAATGCGTAATGAAGACCATGGTCTTGCGCTCTTCCGGCCGCTCCATGAGTTGCAGCAATTCTTCCTGCAAAATTTCGCGTGTTTGCGCATCGAGCGCCGCGAACGGCTCGTCCATCAGCAGGATCGACGGGTTGATCGCCAGCGCGCGGACGAGACCGACCCGCTGCTGCATGCCGCCGGAGAGTTGATAAGGATACCGCTGCTCGAAGCCGGTGAGACCGACTAACTCGAGATAATGGGCGACGCGTTCTTTGACGTGAACTGTCGGCGCGCCGGCCATCGTCAGCCCGAATGCGGCGTTGTCATACACCGTCTTCCACGGCAGCAGGCCGAAATGCTGGAACACCATCGCAACTCCGTCCGGTGGACCCGCAACCGATTTGCCGCCGACCAGCAATTTGCCGCTGCTGATATCGGTGAGCCCCGCAATACACCGCAGCAACGTCGTTTTGCCGCACCCGCTTGGGCCCACGATGCAGATGATTTCCTGCTTGCGGATCGCGAGCGACAGTTGCTGGAAGGCGACGACGGCGCCGTCGAGAAACAGCTTGCTCGCGTTGTCGGCGACAACCGCGAATGCGCCATCAGTTTCAGCAAGAGCCATCGCCCGTAGGACTCCACAAGACCCGCAACAGTTCTGTCCGCCGCGCGCGGAGTCAAGCACTATGCGGTGTAGAACTCACGCAAGGCGGTTGTTGTTTCCTTCGGCGCTTCCTCGGAAAGATAATGGCCGCACGGCAGCGCCTTGGCACCCGCGATATTGCTCGCATAACGCTGCCAAATTTCGCCCGGACTTGGGCGGGAATTGCGACCGACCCCGCCGGTCGCGCCCCACAGCAACAGCACGGGGCAGTCGATCTTGCGGCCGGCCTCGAAGTCTTTCGTGTCCATGTCGAGATCGACGCCGAATGTTGCGCGATAGTCCTCGCAGATGGCGTGGATCGTTTGCGGATTGCGGAAGCAGCGCTTGTATTCGGCGAGCGCATCCTTGTCGAAAAAGCTCAAACCTTGCGTCGTTTTGGCGAGCTTGCGTTCGATGAACCAGTCGGGGTCGGCGCCCATCATCTTCTCGGGCAACGGCTCCGGCTGGATGTTGAACAGCCAATGCCAGGAGAACCTGCCCCATTCCTTCGTCATGTTGTTCAGCAGGTGATGCTGCGGGATGATGTCGAGAATTGCGGCGCGCTTCACCTTCTCAGGATGGTCGAGGCACATGCGATGCAGCACGCGCCCGCCGCGGTCGTGTCCTGCCGCATAGAACCGATCGTATCCAAGCGCCGCCATCGCGTCGACCTGATCCTGCGCCATGGCGCGGAACGAGTAGCCGGAATGATCGGGCCCGCCCGGCGGCTTTTCGCTGTCGCCATAGCCGCGCAAATCGGTGCAGACGACCGTGAACTCGCGCGCAAGCGTGGGCGCGACCTTGAGCCACGATAGATGCGTAAACGGATTGCCGTGCATCAGCAGCAGCGGCGGGCCCTCGCCGCCTTTGACCGTGACGATGCGGGCGCCGCTGGTTTTGATTTCGGTGCGCGCGAAGCCGTCGAGCATAGATGGGTTTCCGTTCCAAACTGTCTTGCGCTCGAAGACAGGCGTAACGCCCTCACGCCCCGCGCATCCATTTTTTCGGATGATGGATTGCCGGTCACGTCGCCTTCGCGACGGCCCGGCAATGACGACTTAGATACCAAAATACTGCGAATACTTCTTCTTGATCTCCGCCGTTTCTTTTTCCTGCTCGTCGGGGTCGGACTTCATCAGCTTTATCGACGACAGCGGCGTGCGGCCGGCTTTCAGCTTCACGCCCGGATGAAATGAGCGCAAACCGGCCACATCGGACAAATACTGCTGCGTCTCCTGCGAAACCATGAAGTTCAGGAAAAGCTTTCCGGCATTCGGATGCGGCGCCTTGTCGGCGAGGCCTTCGCAGCCGGGAATGAACGGCGTGCCTTCGGTTGGGTACACGATCGCGATCGGCGCGCCTTTCTCCTTAAGCAGGATGTGCACGTATTCCAACCCGTCGGCTGAAACCGCGCGCTCGCCGAGCGCAAGCTTTTTCGGCGGCTCGGTCGCGGACTGCACCTGCAAGACCTTTTGCTTGCCGAGCTTCTCGAAGTAGCTCCAGCCGATCGTGTGCACGGTCTGAAACGTCGAGGTCACGATGCCGCCGCTGTAGTTCGGATGCGCCTTGACGATCTTGCCTGTCCATTTCGGCAGCAGCAGATCGGCGAAGCTTTTCGGGGCGTCCTCCGATTTTACCAATTTTGTGTTGTAGGCGATCGGCATCAACGTAAAGCGGATGCTGGCGTACATTCCATCGGCATCGCGCTGATCGGCCGGCCATTTGGTGAGTTCGGCGGGAACGAAGGGCGCGAGGACGCCCTGCTTCTTCCAGGTGACGAACATCGCCTGGTCGGAGCCGTCGAGAACGTCGACCGCGTAGATGCGGCTCGCGCGCTCCTGCGACACGCGCTGGAAGAGCCGCTCGCTGCCGGTGCGCTCGACGTCGACTGTGATGCCTGGATATTTCTGCTCGAATTTCTTGGCGAGTCCTTGCACGACCTTGAGATCGATCGCGGTGTAGTAGACGACCTTGCCTTCTTTTTTTGCCGCCTCGATGAGTTGCGGCGTAACCGGCTCCGGCTTCGGCGGCGCAGCGGAAGCCTGACCGGCGAAGGCAAACATCAGCGCACCCGCAAGCAAACTCGCAATCGGTTTGGTCATCCTGGCATCCCCCTTTTTTGTCGCCGCGTTTGCAGTGCGGCGCTTGTTAGCGGCGAGCCTAGCAAACACAACTCGCTTTGGGAGAGAAAATGCCGGTTATTCTGAAAATTGAAAGCCTCGGCTTCGTGCGCGAAGCCGAGGCCATCAGGGGACGCATAGGGTGGGATCAGTCGCACACGGTCACGGGCCGAACGCGGGGGCCGACCGGCGTATCGACGACCTGCTTCACGACATAGCAGTCCGGACCAAAGTAGGCGGGCCCATAGAAGCCGACGCGGAAGCCGTGGCCCCAGCGATAGTGATGGAAGCCATGGCCGCCATGCCAATGGGCGGAAGCGGCTGTGGGCGTGAGCGCGGCGGCCGCGATCGCGGTGGTGGCGCCGAGGGCGAGAATGAGCTTGCGGAACATGATGGTCTCTCCTGGTTCGAGGGATGTGCCTGCCACATCCTGCCCGTCAGTCGCGGGCATCCCGGAAAAGGTTCAACGCAGGCGAACGAAATCCTCCTGCCGTTGGAAAAGGCCGGAAAAACGCGCATTTCATCCACCCAACGAGTGTAAGGCCGGGCGCTTGCCGCGCGCGAACGCAACAGGCAACCTAGTACCGCCGAAGCATGACCTTACGTCCGGCAAATTTCGCCGCCGGGGTTTGAACCTGATCGCCGCTGCCCGCGACCAATCCACGAGCCGGACGGCCTGCCGATGCAAACGACTTCGGACGAAGTACTGATCGGAAGAATCGCCGCCGGCGACCGGGTCGCCATGCAGGTGCTGTTCGCGCGGCACCACGTAAAGGTTTACCGGTTCGTCCTGCGGCTCGTGCGCAACGAAGCGACGGCGGAGGACTTGATCAGCGACGTGTTCTTCGACGTCTGGCGCAATGCCGGAAAATTCGAGGGACGATCCGCCGTCTCGACCTGGCTGCTGGGCATCGCCCAGTTCAAGGCGCTGTCGGCGCTCAGGCGCAAGCCGGAGGAAGAACTGGATGAAGAGACGGCCGCGGCGATCGAGGATACGTCCGACAATCCCGAAGTCGTGCTCGCGAAGAAAGACAAGGGTGCGGCATTGCGGCAATGCCTCTCGGCGTTGTCGGCCGAGCATCGGGAGATCGTCGATCTCGTCTACTACCACGAGAAGTCCGTGGAAGAGGTGGCGCGGATCGTCGGCATTCCCGAAGCGACGGTGAAGACGCGCATGTTCTATGCGCGCAAGAAATTGGGTGAGCTGCTGAAGCAACATGGAGTCGAGCGAGGTTGGCCATGAACACAACCGAAAACGAAACGTCCGGCGATATCGAGCAGCTGCTGCCCTGGCACGCCGCAGGCACGTTGAGCCGCCACGATGCGCAACGCGTCGAGCGTGCGCTCGCGCAAGATGCCGACCTCGCCCGCCGTTACGAGCTGGTGCGCGAAGAATTGGGCGAAACCATTCGCCTCAATGAAACGCTGGGCGCGCCGTCCACGCGCGCGATGGACAAGCTGTTCGCCAAGATCGACGCCGAGCCGGCGCGCAGGCCGGCCGTGTCTTTGAGTCTTGGCGCGCGCCTTGCCGAATTCTTTATCGGCCTGTCGCCGCGCGCGCTGGTTTGGTCGGCGAGCGCCGCCGCCGTCGCCATCATCCTGCAAGCAGGATTCATCGTCGAAATGCTGGTCGAAAGGCCCGCGGGCGGATACCAAACCGCCTCGGCTCCGAGCGCGGCGGCGACCGAAGGCAGTTACGTGCTGATCCGTTTCGCGCCGCAGGCGACCGTCGCTGATATTACGAGCTTCCTCGAAACGAACAGAGCTTCGATCGTCAGCGGACCGTCGGCCGGCGGGCTCTACCGCGTTCGCGTCGCGGCAACCAGCCTGCCGAAGGCCGACCTCGCCAATCTCGTGAAGACGTTGCAGCAAAGCAAGAGCGTCGGCTTTATTGCGACGACGCAGTGACGAAGAACGGCTAAAATCGATCGTAGCGGAGATGACCCCATGCGCGCGATGAGAAGTGGACTGCTGCTGGCTTTGACCGTCGGAATGCTGTCGATTGCATGTGCCGGCGAAGCATCGGCGCAGCTCAAAGCCGCCGCGCGGGCACCGGGCGCGAGCGCGCCGCCGAGCCGCGGCGGCGGTTACGATGGCGGCGGATATCGCGGCGGCGGTCATGGGTTCGGCGCGGGACTGGGTGTCGGCACCGTCCTCGGCATCTTGAGCACGATGCCGCCGGCAGGCGGACAATATGGCCCGCAGGGCCCGTATATCGAGGACGGAGACGGCGCTCCGCCGCCTCGACGGCAGCCGCCGCGACGTTCGACACGGCGTGGCGCAAGCGGCGCGCCGCCGGCGAACGAACGGCGCTACGTGCCCGACGAAATCGTCATCGAAGTGCCGAATTCGATCACGCCGCAAGCGATCGCCGCCCTCGAGCGGCGGCATCGTTTGACTCGCCTCGAGTCGCAGCGGGTCCAGCTCACCAACAGCACGCTCTTCCGCTGGCGTATTCCCGACCGCCGCTCGGTCGCAAGCGTCGTGCGCGCGCTGGAGGGCGACCGCGTGGTGTCGGCCGCGCAACCGAATTACCTCTACACGCTTCAGGAGGACGCCTCCGCGAAGGCGCCAACTGCGCCGGCGGAAGGCGATGCCGCGCAATATGAGCTCGCCAAGCTGCATCTGCCGCAGGCGCACAGTGTCGCAAAAGGCGACGGCGTGCTGGTTGCAGTCATCGACTCCGGCGTCGACGCGTCGCACCCCGAGCTTGCCGGCGCGATCGCAGCGACGTTCGATACGCTCAAGTCTGCGTTCAAGCCGCACTTCCACGGCACGGCCATCGCCGGTTTGATCGCGGCGCATTCGCGGCTGATGGGCGCCGCGCCCCACGCGCAAATTCTTGCCGCGCGCGCGTTCGATCCCGCCGGCGACAGCGCGGAAGCGACCACATTCAACATTCTGAAATCGCTCGACTGGGCGGCTGCCAACAAGGCGCGCATCATCAACATGAGCTTCGCCGGCCCGGCCGATCCGGCGATCCACCGCAGCCTCGAGGCGGCGTACAAGAAAGGCATCGTGCTGATCGCCGCGGCGGGCAATGCGGGCGCCAAATCACCGCCGCTTTACCCCGCCGCCTATGCGGAGGTGATCGCGGTTTCCGCCACCACCGCCGACGACAAGTTGTTCGAAGCATCCAATCGCGGGAAATATATCGCGCTTGCCGCGCCGGGCGCCGACATCCTCGTCGCGGCGCCGGACGCCAGTTATCAGATGCAATCCGGCACCTCGTTTTCCGCCGCCGAAATTAGCGGGATCGCCGCGCTGATGATCGGGCACAAGCCTGATATCAAGCCGGCCGCCCTGCGCGCGGCTCTGCTTGCGACCACG
Organism: Pseudolabrys sp.; assembly: GCA_025929185.1. Lineage (GTDB taxonomy): Bacteria > Pseudomonadota > Alphaproteobacteria > Rhizobiales > Xanthobacteraceae > Pseudolabrys. The sequence continues at coordinate 366 of JAICMO010000169.1, read as the reverse complement.
AAAGACCTCGGGCCGAAGGGACGCGATGCGGAATTCGGCGCCGGCCTCGCCGACGCCTATCGCGCGGTCATCGAAGAAGTTGCGCCGCCAAAGGTGACCGGTGAAATCAAACATCGGCATAAACGCCTGAGCAGCGACGCCGAATGACGGCCAAAATCTGGTGCACTTTGCCCGCTCGTCCCCGCGGGGGCGGGGACCCAGAGCTTTTCGGAAGAAAGAGCTGGATTCCCTGAGTTCACAAACGAAGTGCAACACCTTCTTAAGGGGGTGTTGCCATGGGTCGCAGGTACCGGCAGCTGTCGTTGGACGATCGCTGCGAGATTGCCCGCCTTCAGGCCAATGGGTGCTCGATCCGGCAAATCGCGG
>JAICMO010000243.1 GCA_025929185.1 Pseudolabrys sp. | reverse complement strand
GGAAAATATCTTGGCGAGGAATATTACCGCGCCGGCGGTCTGCCGGCCGTAATGAATGAATTGCTCAAGGCCAAGCGCATCCACGCAGACGCATTGACCATCAACGGCAAGACGATAGGCGAGAACGTCGGCGCGGCCCATGTGCAAGACGCTGACGTGATCCGCCCTTACGACAAGCCGCTGATGAAGGAGGCCGGCTTCCGCGTTCTTGGCGGCAATCTGTTCGATGCCGCAATCATGAAAACCAGCGTGATCTCGGAGGAATTCCGCAAGCGCTATCTATCCGACCCCAAACACCCGGATTGTTTTGAGGGCAGGGCGGTCGTGTTCGAGGGCCCCGAGGATTATCACAAGCGCATCGAAGACCCTTCGCTGGCGGTCGACGAGGACACCTTCCTGTTCATGCGCGGCGTCGGCCCGATCGGTTATCCGGGCTCGGCCGAAGTGGTGAACATGCAACCACCCGCCGCGTTAATCAAAAAGGGCGTCACGTCGCTGCCATGCATCGGCGACGGCCGGCAGTCCGGCACCTCCGGCTCGCCGTCCATCCTCAATGCGTCGCCGGAAGCGGCAGCGGGCGGCGGGCTGGCGCTTCTTCAAACAGGTGATCGTGTGCGGATCGATTTGCGCAAGGGCAAAGCCGACATTCTGATTCCGGAAGCCGAGATCGCGCGGCGTCGTACGCTGCTGCTGAAGCAGGGCGGCTTCCATTTTCCGAAGAGCCAGACGCCTTGGCAGGACATCCAGCGCTCGATGGTCGACCAGCTTGCCGAAGGTATGGTGCTCAAGCCGGCGGTCAAATATCAGCGCATCGCGCAAAAGAGCATTCCGCGCGATAATCATTGACGAAAGGGCCTCATCCGTGAGCGACAGACTTAAAGGAAAACGCGCCGTCATTACCGCAGCCGGGCAGGGCATCGGTCGCGCCATCGCCAAGGCCTTCGCCGCCGAAGGTGCCGAGGTCGTCGCTACGGACCTCGATGAAAAGAAGTTTAGTGGATTCAAAGACGCGAAGTGCTTTGCGCTTGACGTTCTGTCGACTGAAAAAGTCGATAGCTTTGCGCAGAAAGTCGTCGGGGAATTCGGTACGCCGAATATCCTCGTCAACTGTGCCGGCTATGTGCACCAGGGCAGTGTGCTCGATTGTTCGGAAAAAGACTGGGATTTCTCTTTCGACCTCAACGTGAAATCGATCCATCGTATGCTGCGTGCTTTTCTGCCGGCGATGCTGGCGAACGGCGGCGGCTCGATCGTCAATATCTCATCGGCGGTCTCATCCATCCGTGGCGTGCCGAAACGCTACGTTTACGGCGCCACCAAAGCGGCGATCATCGGGTTGACCAAGGCGGTCGCTGCCGACTTCATCAGGCAGGGCATTCGGGTGAACGCGATCTGTCCGGGCACCATCGAATCGCCGTCGCTCGAGGGCCGCATTGAGGCGAATGCCGGGCAGACCGGCCAATCGGTCGATCAGGCGCGCGCCGATTTCGTGGCGCGTCAGCCTATCGGGCGGCTGGGAACGGCGCAGGAAGTGGCGGCGCTGGCGGTATTCCTCGCATCCGACGAGTCGAGTTACATCACCGGCCAGCCGCACCTGGTCGATGGCGGCATGGCGCTCTGACCATTTGGATGGCTGCCAGTCCGATCCGCCGCGCGCGGCGTCAAGAGGGCGCGGCGCCAGGGGCCTCTTACACATTCCGATTCTTGCTATAGTGCTCCGCAGTGGAACCGGCGCCGACAATTCCAGCCGGGACCAGTCAGACCGGCATTAAGCCGGCGGGAGGAACTTAGATGGCGTCGGTCGTTATCCGCGACGTGCGCAAGGCATTCGGGACGACGGCCGTCATCCACGGCGTGAACGTCACCATCAACGATGGTGAATTTGTCGTGCTGGTCGGGCCTTCCGGTTGCGGCAAAACGACCCTGCTGCGGATGGTGGCCGGCCTCGAGAACATCACGCGCGGCGAAATCCGCATCGGCGACCGTGTCGTCAATAATCTGCCGCCGAAAGAGCGCGACATCGCGATGGTGTTCCAGAACTATGCGCTCTATCCCCACATGACCGTGCGCGCCAACATGGCGTTTTCGCTGAAGCTGCGCGGCGCGGCGAACGATGAGATCGAAACGCGCGTCAAGCGCGCATCGGAAATTCTGGGACTCGCCCACCTGCTCGACCGTTTTCCGCGCCAGCTCTCGGGCGGGCAGCGCCAGCGCGTCGCCATGGGCCGCGCCATCGTCCGCGACCCGCAGGTGTTCCTGTTCGACGAGCCGCTCTCCAATCTCGATGCCAAATTGCGCGTGCAGATGCGGACCGAGATCAAGGAACTGCACCAGCGGCTGAAGACGACGACCGTTTACGTCACGCACGATCAGATCGAGGCGATGACCATGGCCGACAAGATCGTGGTCATGCACAATGGCCTGGTCGAGCAGGTCGGCGCGCCGCTCGATCTTTACGACCGGCCAGACAATGTTTTTGTGGCGGGCTTCATCGGCTCTCCGGCCATGAACATGATCCCCGGGCGTATTCGCGCGAATGGCAGCGCCTCGTTCGAAGGGCCGGACGGCGTGCGCTTCCCGCTCGCGAACGCGCCCGCGGCTTCCGACGGCAAGCCAGCGATCTTCGGGGTGCGGCCGGAGCATTTCACGCTCGCGGACGACGGCGCGGAAGCGCAGGTGCAGGTTGTCGAGCCCACGGGCTCGGAAATTCAGATCGTCGCCAAACTCGGCGCCACCGATGTGATCGCCGTGTTCCGTGAGCGCCACAAACTCAAGCCGGGCGACAAGATCCGGCTCAAGCCTGACCGGCAACTGGTCCATCTGTTCGACCAGGAGACCGGAAAACGTCTGACCGCGTAACAACACAAACGGAGGAACGACCATGAACCGAATTACGCGACGCACCCTCGTTCAGGGCGGCACAGCGCTCGGCGCCGCGGGGGCGCTGACCGGCCCGGCTCTGCTCAACTGGGCGAAGGCGTGGGCGCAGAGCGCGCCCTGGAAGCCGGAGAAGGGCGCCAAGCTTTCGATGCTGCGCTGGAAATACTTCGTGCAGTCGGAAGACGACGCTTTCGTCAAGCTGATCGCCGCCTTCACCAAAGCGACCGGCGTGCCGGTGCAGATTTCGCGCGAATCCTACGAAGACGTGCAGCCGAAGGCATCGGTCGCCGCCAACACCGGCACCGGTCCCGACCTGTTCTGGGGACTTTATTCGCTGCCGCATCTGTTCCCGCAAAAATGCATGGATGTGACGGATGTAGCGAATTACCTCGGCAAGAAATACGGCGGTTGGGTGCCGAGCGCGATCAAGTACGGCAAGGCAGGCAACAAGTGGATTTGCATCCCGGTTTGCTATTCCGGCGCGCTGTTGAACTACCGAATTGAGGCGTCGGCGAAAGCGGGCTTCTCGAAATTCCCGGACACGACCGATGCCTTCCTCGAATACGCCAAGGCGATGAAAAAGAACAACACGCCGGGCGGCTTTGCGCTCGGCCACGCATCGGGCGATGGCAATAGCTGGGTCTATTGGTGCCTCTGGTCACACGGCGGCAACGCCGTCGACAACAACGACAAGGTCATCATCAATACGCCGGAGACCGCGAAGGCGCTCGAATACGCCAAGCAGCTCTACGCGCAGGAGATTGCCGGC
>JAICMO010000065.1 GCA_025929185.1 Pseudolabrys sp. | reverse complement strand
TGGCGGTCCCGAGAGGAGTCGAACCTCTGACCTTCGGTTTAGGAAACCGCTGCTCTATCCTGCTGAGCTACGGGACCATGAACTCGATTTAACATAAGCCCACATGCGACGCACGCCGCACGCACGACAAATGCGCGACCGGCGCGCCAGTGAATCGTGAGTGCGCGCACTCTCGCAACGGGCCGATCCACGTTGGCCGGAACGGTGCAGACCGCCGCTGCGTTGATAATCGAGTAACCGGTCTCGGGCGCTGCATGCTGCGGCTACCCGGCCCAAGCAGGTTCCGCCCCCGCGACACCGCAAAAACGACGCGGCGGCGTAGCGGCCGGTTTCCAACCACAAAACCGGAAAGGAACGACAGAAGAAAGGAGGTCGTCATGGCCTACCAAGATACAGGCCCATATGTCCGCGCCGGCAGGCGCTGGCAGGACTCCGCAAATCTCATCCTGGCGATATGGCTCTTCATCTCGCCCTGGGTTCTCCAGTTCGCCGGCGGCGCGGGCGGCAGCAGTCCGGTCGCCGCGTGGAACGCCTGGGTGCTGGGTGTGATCGTGTTCCTCGTTGCGCTCACCGCAATGGGCCGGCGCTTCGCCCGCGGCCAGGAATGGTACAACCTGGTGCTGGGCATCTGGATTTTCATCGCGCCATGGGTTCTCGGCTTCGCGGCCCGCACGGCTAACGCAGCGTGGGACCATTGGATCGTCGGCGCGCTGATTTTCCTCGTGTCGGCAAGCGGGCTTTCGATGATGAGGCCGGCAGTGGCGCGGCACGACCCGCGTCACTCACCGCTGCCGCGCTAACGGCGGAGTCAGTGAAATGGGAGTTGCCCAACCTCTCCGCTGTCATGCCCCGCGCAAGCGGGCGATGACAAAAAAGGTTGTCTCGTTCATCAGAGCAGCGGCGCAACGCCCATGCAGGCACGTCCTGAAAGCAAAAACCCCGGCCGGAGCAATCCCGGCCGGGGTTTTGATGTGAAGTGCCGGCGAGGCTCAGGCCGCGTCGCGCTTTTCCGCCGGAGTTTCGTCGTTCGCAACGACGAGATTGAGATTCATCGAGTCGAGCAGCGCGTTCATCTCCATGCGCGCCGTGGCATGCGACATCGTCGGCCGCGTGCCGAGCGTGCTGGCGTTGAGGTCGTCGACCGCCGTCAGCCCGCGCGGATAAAACTCGCGGAACACCACGCGCTCCGCCAGCCCGTCGACGCAGCGGAAATCGAGCCGCTGGGCCAGCTCGTCGATCGCCTCGCCGACGAAGCGCTTGTTGCGCGAAGCGAGCATCGAGAGGCGGTTTCGCAAGACGATCCAGTCGGTGGACGACTTGCCTTCGCCCGTGCGCTTGCCGCGCGCCTCCTGCACCATCTCGGCGTAGTGGCTCGCGCCCGTGACGGCGAAGGTTTCCGGATCGATTGTGCCGAGCACGTCGAAATCGACAAAGCTGTCGTTGAGCGGCGTGACCAGCGTGTCGGCCATCGCATGGGCGAGCCGCGTGAGATAGCCGTCATGGCCGGGCGTATCGATCACGATGAAGTTGCAGGCCTGCGCCGCCGCTTCGATGGCGGCGGTGAGCGCCATCGAGCCGGCGGTTTCGCCTTCACTTGCCGCGCCGTCCGCCGCGTCGAAGCTGAAGTGATTGGGCATTCCGAGATCGCGGCCGATGTGCTGGGCCCAGGCGCGCCGGTTCTCGATGTAACGGGTGAAGCTTCGCTGTCTTGCGTCGAGATCGAAGGTCGCAACTCTCTGCCCCGCCTTGATCAGAGCGACCGCAATATGCATGGCGATCGTCGACTTGCCCGATCCGCCCTTTTCGTTGCCGACCACGATGGTACGTGCCGTCCGCGCCCCAGCGGTTGTCTCAAACGACATGACTGCCCTCCAATGTCTGTTGAGCGAATGGACTACGGCTCTTTTATTGGTCACAGCAATCAGCCCTGATTCGCGAAATTCCTGCAAGCACATCGAGCGCACCCGATTCGAAAATTGTCGCAGTGTGCAGCGATGACACACCCGTGACTCAATTGTCACAGATGAGTCTTGCTGTTCGCAAACGCGAGAGCGGCGGCAGCGATGTCGCGTGCAGCCGATTATTGCGGCTTCGCGCCGGAGATTTTCACCATCTCCTTCCACATCACGCGCTCTCTGGCCGCATAAGCGGCGGCGGCTTCCGGCGTGCTGGCGATGCTGCGCGCGCCGGCTTTCAGGAAGCGCTGCTGGAGCGCGGGATCGGCGGCGATCTTTTGCATCATCGCCGACAGCTTATCGATGATCGGGCGCGGCGTTCGCGCGGGCACCTCGATCGACGCCCATGATGTGACGACGAAGTCGGGAATGCCCGCCTCCGCCATCGTCGGCACATCCTTCATCGTGGGCCAGCGCTCCTTCGAGGTGACCGCGAGCGCACGCATCTTGCCGGATTCGATCATGCCCACGTATGACGCCAGATTGTCGATCGCGAAGGTGATGTCGCCGGCAAGCATCGCCGGAATCGTTTGGGCGGCGCCTTTGAACGGCACGTGCAGCGCGGTAATGCCGGTGCGCTTGACGAAATAAGCGCCGGCCAAATGCGGCGTCGTGCCGACTCCGGGGCTGCCGAAGTTGAGCTGCTTGCCCTTGGCCCAGGTGAGAAACTCCTGCAACGTCTTTACCGGCACGTGATCGGCCGCAACGACGAACACATCCGGCAATTCCCACGTGAGCGAGACCGAGACGACGTCCTTTTCCGGGTCCAGCGGCATCTTCTTGTAGAGGTACTGGTTGATGACCTGAATGTTGATCGGAATGGAGCCGATCGTGTAGCCGTCCGGCACGCTGCTCGCCATCGCCGCCGTGCCGATGTTGCCGCCGGCGCCGGGGCGGTTCTCGACGACGAACGATTGTCCGGTCATCTGCTGCATTTTCTCGGCGAGAATACGCGTGAGCACATCCGTCGAGCCTCCGGCCGGATAAGGCACGATGATTTTGACCGTGCGCGTCGGCCAGTTTTCCTGCGCGCGCGCGCCGCCCGCGGCAAGGACGCCGGCAGCGGCAACCGATTGCAAAAACGCGCGGCGCGTTGGCGAAAGACGGCGTCGTGACATTGTCTCCTCCCCCGATAAGCACAATGACCTGCGGTACTGTAACGGATTGCCACGCGGCGCACAGCGGGGGTTGACCGCGCCGCCCATTCGTTCGGACTATTCCGCTATGAAATGGGGCGGGTATCGGGTTGCGGCATCGGCCGCCTTGGCGCTCGCGTTGCCGGCGTGCGCCGCGGCGCAGGAGACATGCCAGCTCGAAACGGTCGGCGCGGGCCAAGTTGTCACCGTCCTGGACGGCCGTACCTTCACGCTCGAGGACGGCCGCGCGGTCCGACTCGCGGGACTAGAGGTTCCAGGCGCAGCCTCCGATCCATCGAAGGCGCAGACGGCCACGAATGCCCTTGTCGCGCTGATCTCGGGGCAAACCGTCATCCTGAAGCGCGGCGGTTCCGCGCAAGATCGCTACGGACGCTTGGTCGCCTTCGCCTTTGCGCCAAACGGCGAGGGTCGCTCGCTGAATTCGGCCCTCGTAGCCGCCGGATATGCGCGAACAATGCCGAGCAACGCGACCAAAGGCTGCGCCAAGCCGCTGTTTGCAGCCGAAGCCAAGGCGCGCGCGGCTAAGCTCGGCTTCTGGGCAGACCCGGCGTTTTCCGCCTTGCAAGCCGAGGACCGCGCGCATGTTCTCGCCGAAAGGGGCCGCTTTGCGCTCGTCGAAGGCAAGGTCTGGTCGGTACGCGATGCCGGCGCCGCTACATATGTGAATTTCGCCCGCCACTGGTCGCGCGGTTTCAGTGTTGTTATTCTGCGACGCAACCAGCGGATATTTTCCTCCGCCGGCGTCGAACCGAAGGCTCTCGAGCACCATCGTATTCGGGTGCGCGGGATCGTCGAGCGGCGCGGCGGCCCGATTATCGAAGCCGAATATCCCGAGCAGATCGAGATCATCGACGAGCATGCGCGAGTAACGCCGTGAGGACCGCAGGTCAGAAATCGGGTCGGTTGCACGCGCGCATCGCGCTCGCGGGCGCGCTTGCGCTTTTGCTCGCGGGCTGCGCCGCGGCGCCCTCTGCGGTGCATCGCGTTTCCTTGCCGAAAGTGGCGCCGGCGCCGGTTCAGACGCAGGCCGCCTCGTCGCGCGAGCGCGCTCGGATTCTTGGCTCCTATGGCGGCATTTATCAGGACGCGCGGCTGCAAAGCCTGATCGAGAAGACGATCGACCGCCTGACGGCGGCGTCCGAGCGACCCGATCTGAAATACAACGTCACCATTCTCAACTCGCCGGCGGTAAACGCCTTTGCGTTGCCGGACGGCGAACTGTTCGTCACGCGCGGCCTTATCGCGCTCGCCAACGACGAATCGGAGCTCGCATCGGTGCTGTCGCACGAGATGGGGCACGTGATCGCTCATCACGCCGAGATTCGCGAGGACAAAGCGCGGCAGGCCGCACTCATCAGCCACGTCGTCAGCGACGTGCTGAGCGATCCGCAAACCGGTGCGCTTGCGTTGGCAAAATCCAAGCTTGCGCTGGCGAGCTTCTCGCGCGCCCAGGAATTCGAGGCCGACGGTATCGGCGTCGGCATATCGGCGCGCGCCGGCTTCGATCCTTACGGCGCGGCGCGCTTCTTGACCGACATGCAGCGCAATGCCGACCTGAAGCACGGCAGCGGCGATGAGCAGCGCTCGTTCGACTTCCTCGCCGCGCATCCGGCCACACCCGACCGCGTCCGCAACGCGCGTCAGAACGCGCGCCAGTTTACCGCGCCCGGCGGCGGCAAGCGGGGTCGTGACGAATATCTTTCCGATCTCGATGGCATGGTTTACGGCGAGGATCCGAGCGAAGGTCTCGTCCGCGGCCGCCGCTTCCTGCATTCAAAACTCGGCTTTACGTTCGTTGCTCCGCCGGGCTTCACGCTCGACAACACGGCGCAGGCGGTGCTCGGGCTGAGCGACGGCGGCGGCGAAGCGCTGCGGCTCGACGTTGTGAAGGTGCCGGCGGAGCAATCGCTCGCGGACTACCTGAAATCGGGCTGGATCGAAAACGTCGACCCGAACAGCGTCAAGGAATTCACGGTCAACGGCTTTTCGGCCGCTGCTGCCAGCGCCAAAGGCAACGAATGGTCGTTCCGGCTTTATGCCGTTCGCTTCGGCAGCGACGTTTACCGATTCATCTTCGCGGCCAGAAAAATGAACGAGAGCGTCGATCGCGCTTTCCGTGCCTCGATCGAGAGCTTCCGCCGCATGAGCCTTGCCGAAAGCCAGCAGGTTAAGCCGCTGCACATCAAGATCGTTACGGTCGGCCCCGGCGATACCATCGATACGCTGGCAAGCCGCATGGCCGTCAGCGACCGCAAGCGCGATCGCTTCCTTGTGCTCAACGGCCTTGCGGCGCGCGACACGATCAAGGCGGGCGAGAAAGTGAAGATCGCGGTGGAGTGAATTCTGGCTATTGTGCTCCGCGAAAGCGAAGCACTAAAGAGTGACGGACCTCTTAACGAAGACAAAAACAGGCCGTCGAGGGAGGACAACAATGAGAGCAGCAACGAGAGCGATTTTTGCGACATTCGCCATTAGGCTCGGCACCGCCCTGGTGCTCGCTTCTTTTGCCACGAGCGGCTTTGGCCGCGCGGCAGAGCTCACCGCGCATGAAAAGCAGCTCGCCGCCGCCGCCAAGAAAGAGGGCGCGGTCACCATGATCGATGCCTCGATCAGCGACCTGACGGCGCACGATCTGGAGAAGGGCTTCAAGGAACGTTACGGCCTCGGGCCCGAGTTCAAGTTCAACACGATCCGCAAAGGCACCGGCCCAACCGTGGCCCAGGCGCGGCAGGAAATCCTCGCCAACAAGCACACGATCGATATGGTGCTGGTCGCCGCGCCGGGCTTCTTCGAAGCCGCGATCGAGCATGGCGCATTGTTAAAGCTCGACAGCGATTACTGGAAAGACAGCGAAGAGCTGGCCAAGAAGGCCGATCAGTATTTCCACTATCCCTACGTCGTCATCCCCAACGCGTCGAGCTTTCAGCCCATCTGGAACAGCTCCTGCCCCGGCATGAGCTCCTTCTCGGCTAACTCTTACGACGATGTCGTCAAACCCGAGTTGAAGGGCAAGACGATCGCCTCCGACATCACCAAGAGCTTCACCTATACGAACACCGCCCTCTCGCTCCAGGAAAACGGCGTGCTCGATCTGGAGAAATTCTGGCACAAGCTCAAGGCGACCGATCCGATCGTCGAGTTTCGGACCGAGCCGAAGATGCAGATGGTGATCTCCTGCCAGCGGCCGCTTGATATGTGGAATCTCACGGGACGCGCCTACCAGAACATCGTCAAAGCCCCCGCGCTTGCGAAAATAATAAAGTTCGGGGTCTACAAGGAAGGCCAGGTCATGTTCGGCAACCAGGGCGCGGTGCTCAAAGGCGCGCCGCATCCAAACGCCGGCCAATTGCTACTGGAATACATGCTGAGCAAGGAAGGCACCGACGTCGTCATCGCGGACGAGGCGGTCTACAGCTTCCGCAAGAATTACAAGCCGCCGGCGAAGGCCGCTCCCTATCTGTTCGATCTCAATACGACAAAATTGCTCGGCCTGAAGGATTGGGTCGCGGCGCAGAAAAAATTCAAGGCCGTGCGCGACGAATGGCAGGCCGTGTTTCAATAACGCCTTATCCGTCATGGCCGGGCTTGTCCCGGCCATCCACGCCTCGCCTACTGTCAGTGAAGACGTGGATGCCCGGCACAAGGTTTACACTCGGGCCGGCCTTTGGCCGGACCCGTGTGCCGGGCATGACGCCTCAGGATCAGCTTTCCCCCGCCTCGCAATTCAGCGTGAATTCGCGCGGCACTTCCGGACCCCAGAGATAGAACGAGTCCTCGGGCTTGTGATCGGCGGCGGGCCAACGCCGGTCGGACGGAATGTAATCGATGTCGCAGGAATATTCCGCGAAGCTTCCCCACGGGTCGCGCACATAGTGGAAATAATTGGAGCCCAGCACGTGGCGGCCGAGACCCCAGCCCTTTGTGTAGCCCTTGTCCGCCATGCGCATCGCGCCGAGCCCGATGTCGTTGATGCTGGGAACGTCCCAGCTGCAGTGATGGAATCCCGGCGCGCTCGACTTCACAAACGCGAGCAGATGATGGTCGCTGCCGTGAATGCCGTGCATGAAGGCGACGAGATCGGCCGAGCGGTCCGACAGGCGCAGACCGAGATTTTGCGAATAGAACTTGATCGACTCGTCAATGCTGGTCGTGAAGATCAGCACGTGCGAGAGCCGGCGCGGCCGCACCGCCGGCGCTTTCATCCGCACGCCGGCGCCGGCCACGCCTTCCGGCACGGAAACCAGCGTGCCCCCGGTCTTGTGATCGGGCGAAACCTTGGGCGCGACCTTGACCTCGATCAGCACGTTGTCGTGCGAACGAAACCAGAAGCCGTTGCTCTCGAAGCCAGGCGGCGGATCGATCACCTTGACGCCGTTGCCTTCGACGCGCGCCTTCAGCTGCGGCAGGTCCTCCGCGTAGCAGCCGAACGAGAGATGATGCAGCGCCTTGCGCTCGCCTTCCACCACCGAACCCCAACGGTGATCGTGATCGAAGGTTTTGATCGCAAGCGTATTGCCGTGGCGGGTCACATCGAGCCCGAAATTCCCGTAGAAATTCTCGGCGACCGTGGCGTCAGGCACCGCAAGGACGAACTGATCGAGCGAATGCACGCCGAGCGCATCGGCCTCTGTGGTTGGCGCGACGAAGCCGCGTATGGCGGTCATGAAAATTCTCCCGTAACCTCGTTTGGAGCGTTTGAGGCATTGTAGTCCGCTGCGCAAGCGGAGCAACGGCCGGCAGGTCGCAGCCATGCCGCGGTCAAGATGCCCTGTTTGCAGAACATGAATAGCATGAATTGGGTTCCGCGGCCCGCTGGAGGCGGGCGGGCTGCACCGCGCACCGGATGCAGACGTGACCGGCGCAGCAATCCAAATTTGGCATTGGCGTGGGCGACTGCGGCGGCGCAAACATCGACGTCTCGGCGGAATGGTGGGCAGGCAGGGCGCGCCGCCGATGGCGATCAGCGACGCCGGGGCGACCAAAGCACCGCGCTCAGTACAGGCCTTCGAGAGTCTGAGGCTCAGGCGGCGGCGACTTTGATGCTTTGCTGATTTTCGGCGAACCGCAGCGCCGGATTGCCGACGAAATCATACGCCCCCGTATGGACGAGCGCGCCCTCGGCGTCGAGCCAGATCTTGCCGCCGAGCGCGCGCCAGCGCTTGCAGAAGCCGAAATCCTCGCTCAGGTATTCCTTTGTTTCCGGATCGATCATGCATTCGAACAGCGCGTAATTTTTGCGGCCGCTCGCATTTGGCGTGTAGACGTGATCCGTGCTGTACGCGGTCTCCGGATAAGCTTCGATCATTCGCTCGATCACGCTTCGCTTCATCAGCATGAAGCCGGTGGCGCAATAAACGCCGTTGACGAACGGGCCCCGCCTTTCGTACTCGGCCCCCTCGCAGAATTTTCCGACGTATTGCAGCGTCGCGGTGCTGGGCGGCTCGCGGCTTATGATGCTGGCCGGCGGATTCCATCGGATAGCCTTCGCCGGATACATGCCGCCGACCACGTCCTGATCGAATGTCAGCATGCGGTGCACCAATTCCGGCTCGAAGGTGAGATCGGCATCGATGAACATCAGGTGCGTCGCTTCCTTCATCAGCAGGAATTCCGACGCTAGCGTATTACGCGAGCGGGTCACCAGCGAATCGCGTCCCAGCAGATTGACGCTGACCGAGAAGCCGTGCGCAGCGTTGAACTGCATCAGCTTGAGGATCGACATCATGTAGCCGGTGGTGACGAGGCCGCCGAAACAGGGCGTCGCGATGTAGATCAGAGGAGACGCTGCACTCATGACACGCTGCTTCCGTTGCGCACCGCTCCGGGGAATGCCGCCACCGAAGCTCTGCCGCCCTCATACGCGAACTCTGTTGTGAATCTGTTAAGCATAAGCCTGACCGCCCGTTGTCCCCCGTAGGCGACTGCAAGCAAAAAGCCCGGCGTTTCCGCCGGGCTTCGAATTTCGATCGCGCTCTGAGATAGAGGCTAAGCCGCTTCTTCCTCCACGCCGTCCTCGGAAGCGGCCGCTTCCTCGGCTGGCTTCGGACCGCGGCGCGGGCCTTTGGCGAGCGCGGCCTCGATTTCCTTGATCGCTTCGGTCTCGGTCACGCGCTGCACGACCGCGATCTCGCGCGACAGCCGGTCCAGCGCGGCCTCGTAAAGCTGCCGCTCGGAATAGGACTGTTCCGGCTGCGTCTCCGAGCGATAAAGATCGCGGACGACCTCGGCGATCGCGACGATATCGCCGGAATTGATCTTGGCTTCGTATTCCTGCGCCCGGCGCGACCACATCGTGCGCTTGATGCGTGCACGGCCCTTGAGCGTATCGAGGGCGCGCTTGACCATCGGGCCCTCGGCCAGCTTTCGCATCCCAACCGACGCGATTTTGGCGGTCGGAACCCGCAGGGTCATCTTGTCCTTGACGAAGTTGATGACGAACAGCTCGAGCTTCGCCCCCGCGACTTCCTGCTCCTCGATGGCCATGATCTGCCCCACGCCATGAGCGGGGTAGACGATGAATTCGTTGGTCTTGAAGCCTTGTCGTTGTGTCGTCTTCTTATTGGTTGTCATTCCGGGCAGTGCTCCTTCACCGGCCTTACGGCCGGCAGCTTTGGCTGCGGGAACTCCGTGGCGGACGCTGCCGCGCGGAGCATGGGAAGGCCGCCGCGACGCAGCAGGCCTTTTGGCGCTCCGGCTCGCGCCGGAGGAGACTTTCTTCTGTTTGTGACGCGTTTTGTCTGCCACTGCTTACGCGTGGGATGCACGCCCTCTCGAGAGCCTCGGAAACCGCTGTGAAAAAATTAGGCTCCCCTCAGGGGAGCGCTTCGCCAACGGCTGTCGTCTGATTGCGCATATATAACACATTTTTGGCTGAAATCAAAGTGTTATGGCGGTGCAAAAGAGGCTGGCGGGGCGGATATCTACCGAAATCAGGCGATGCGGTTAATGGCGGTGAAGCGGAAAAAGAGGTCATGGCCGCGATTTAGGAGGAAGTCGGCAAGACTCGCGGCTGACCTGCCCTAATCGCCGCTGCCCGGTTCCGATGAAAAGAATTTTTTGAATTTGTCCGGCACGCCGTCCCAGTCCTTGGCATCGGCGGGCGGTTCCCGCTTGACCGTAATGTTCGGCCACGTCTTGGCGAACCCTGCGTTGAGTTCCAGCCACTTCTCCAGCCCAGGTTCAGTGTCGGGCTTGATGGCTTCGGCGGGGCATTCGGGCTCGCACACGCCGCAATCGATGCACTCGTCGGGATGGATGACCAGCATATTGTCGCCCTCGTAGAAACAATCGACGGGGCAAACTTCGACACAGTCCATGTACTTGCACTTGATGCAGTTTTCGACGACGACGTAAGTCATCCACATCTCCGGAATGCGCAGTCCGCACGCTGCCTAGCTTATGCACATATAGGCCGCAAGTTGCGGTTCCGCCGCTTTCGGCGGCGCGCTATCGGTTTTTATCCAGATCGCGATAAAGCGCTCTCGCCTGCGGCGCGCCGCCCCGCCGCTCGCAAAACCCTTCCACTTTGAGCACCTTGACCGCCTCATTTAGCGCGAGCGTCAGTACCACTCCCATTTTGACGGGGTGGGCAGGGGCGGTGATCCGCCGACCGTCGATTCGCACATGGCCCGCCGCTATCAACGCCGCAGCAGCGCTACGAGTGCGTACCAAGCGGGCGTGCCAGAGCCATTTGTCGAGGCGTTGGCTGTCCAAATCGACGTTGTGCCCTGCGGCTATTCTTTCGCGTTCGCCTCAAGCTGCTGCTTGAGCGCGGCAAGCTTGGCGAACGGCGAATTGGGATCGGGGGCCTTGTCGCGCCGGTCCTGGCTGCCGGCCGGCTTGGCGTAGTAAAGCTCGCGCTCCGCGCGGTCGACCTGATCGCCGCGGTCGCGCCGGCGACGAGGCCTGTCCTCCCGGGTCTGCTCGGATTTGCGATCCGTCTGCTGACGCTGGTGGTCGCGGCGCTGCTGATGGCCGTGGCGCTCGTGCCGCGCCTGCCGGTCCGGCCGTTCGGGTCGGCGATGGGGCGGAACATCGCTGGTTTGCTGCGGCTTGCTTTCGGTCGATTCAGGCGCGCTTGACGGCTGCTCGTCCGTTTTTGACGCGAGTGCAGCCTGTGGCTGGCGGCGTGGCCGACGATGCCGTTGCGGTTTGTGGTCGGATCGGCCGCCCGGCCGCCAGACCTCGATGAAGGCGGGCTCTTCCGCTTTATCCGTTGCCGAAGCTTCGGCGTTTGCCGCACTACCTTCGGAAACCGCGGCTTGTTCCGTATTGTCCTCCGCCGGTGCTGCGACCGCCGGTTCAGCGGCCGCAGTTTGCAGCGGAGGCGTGACGATTTCGGAATCGGGCAGCGCCGCAGCAGCGGAGACGTCCGTCTCGGTCTTCGGTGCAAAGGCGTCGGGCGTAACTTCCGGCACCGTCTCCGTTTCGGATTCGGCCGGCGAAGTTTCGGCCACCGATTCGGCCGCCGGCGCTTCAACGGTAGAAGCTTCCGCCGGCGGCGTTGCCGGCTCGGCCGGTTTTGGCCGCTTCTCCATGCGGTAACCGAGCGCGCGCAGCACCGAGGCGAAGTCTTCGCCGGCGGCGCCGATGAGCGATGTCATGGCGCCGGTGACGGTAAAGCCATAACCGTCGATTGCGCCTGGCGGCTTCGGCAGGCTCGAGCCGGCACGCCAGGCAATCGCCGGCCGTATCAAATCGGCGAGCCGCTCGAGAATATCGACGCGGACCGCCCGCTCACCCGCGATGCGGTAACCGGCCATGCGATAGAGCGCCTTCGGCGTTTCCTTCTCGACCGGAATCGACGTGCGGCCGCTCGCGGCAAGATGCAGCAATGTGTCGAGGCCCTTCACCTCGGGACCTTCGTGCTTGAGCGCCCACAATTGCGTGGCCAGCGAGCGCGGCGCGGGCTTGAGCAGCAACGGAATGTAGACGTGATAGGCGCCGAACCACACGCCGTATTTCCGAAGCGTCGCGCGCGCCGGCTGATCGAGCCCCTTCACTTCTTCGGCAACGCGATGCCGCTCCAGAACGCCGAGCGCTTCGACGAGCTGGAACGCGATGCCGCGCGCCATGCCCGTGATGTCGTCGGCGGCCGACAGCGTGAACAGCGGCGCCAACAGCTTTTCGATGTGAGTCTTGAGCCAGATATCGAGCCGCGTTTGCACCGCATCGCGCGCCGGCCCGGTGAGGTGCTCATCCGCAACAATGCGCACGCGCGGACGTAGCGTGTCTTCACCCGCGACCAGCTTGCCGACCACGCTTCCCATCCAGCGCAATGCGCCGTCGGAAGCGAGCACGATCTGGTCGTTCGAAGCCTGCGAAACCTTGGTGGCGCGCGTTTCGATTTCTCCGGCGAGTGCCTTCTGCGCCGCGGCGTTGAGCGCCTTGCTTTCGGAGCCGGCACTCGCCGAAGCATCCGGCGCAAACATGAAGCCGTCGAGACGCCCGATCGCGTGGCCTTCGACCGTCACTTCGCCCGATGAGCCGATTTCGGTTTCCAGCATTGCGTTCTCTCGCAGCCGCCGCATCAGCACGCTGGTGCGTCGATCGACAAAACGTTCGGACAAGCGCTCATGCAGCGCATCGGAAAGCTTGTCCTCGACCGCGCGCGTCGCCGCTTGCCAATGCTCCGGATCGGCGAGCCAATCCGGCCGGTTCGCAACAAACGTCCACGTCCTGACATGCGCGATCCGGTTGGAGAGCGTGTCGATATCGCCATCGCTGCGGTCCGCATGTGCAACCTGGCGGGCAAACCAGTCGTCGGGGATTTTACCCTCCCGCATCAGGAATCCATAGAGGGTGACAACCAGTTCGGCGTGGGTCGCCGGCGCAATCTTGCGATAGTCGGGGACCTGACACACGTCCCACAACCGCTCGACGGCCGCGCGGCTTTGTGCCAGCGCGCGAATGTCCTCGTCGCGTGCGACATGCTCGAGCACGAGGATATCCTCGGCAATCGGCGCGCGCGTGAGACCCTGTTCCTCAGGCGCCATCGCAAGCGAAGCCTGCAAGGCGCCGATTGACGAAAAATCGAGATCGCTGTTGCGCCATTGCAGCATGCGAACGGGCTCGAACACGTGACTTTCCAGCGCGCGAACCAGTTCGGCATCGAACGGATCGCAGCGGCCGGTGGTGCCAAAGGTCCCGTCGCGCGTTGCGCGGCCTGCACGACCTGCTATTTGGGCAAGCTCGGCGGGATTGAGCTTGCGAAATTGATAACCGTCGAATTTGCGGTCGGATGCAAAGGCGACGTGATCGACGTCGAGATTAAGCCCCATGCCGATGGCATCGGTCGCGACGAGGTAATCGACATCGCCCGATTGATAGAGGGCGACCTGCGCGTTGCGCGTGCGCGGGGAGAGCGCGCCCAAGACGACGGCTGCGCCGCCGCGCTGGCGGCGGATCAGTTCGGCGATGGCATAAACTTCCTCTGCCGAGAAGACGACAATCGCCGAGCGCCGCGGCAGCCGGGTGATCTTTTTCTCGCCGGCGTGCGTCAGCATCGAGAGGCGCGGACGGCTGACGATATGCGCGCCCGGCAGGAGCTTCTCCACCATCGGCCGCATGGTGGCGGCGCCGAGCACCAGCGTCTCTTCACGCGCACGGCGGTTAAGCATCCGGTCGGTGAAAACGTGGCCCCGCTCGAAATCGGCGCCGAGCTGGATTTCATCGATGGCCAGAAAGGCGGTGTCGAGATCGCGCGGCATCGCTTCCACGGTCGAAACCCAGAAGCGTGGATTTGCCGGCTTGATCTTCTCCTCGCCGGTGATCAGCGCGACCGCCTCGGCGCCCACCCGATCCACGACCTTGTTGTAGACCTCGCGTGCCAAGAGCCGAAGCGGCAGCCCGATCATGCCGGACGAGTGCGCCAGCATGCGCTCGATGGCGAGATGGGTTTTGCCGGTATTGGTGGGCCCGAGAACGGCGGTGACACCGGCGCCGCGCGCGCGGGAGGCGCGGCTCGAAGGCGAGGAAAATGAGAGGGTCATTACGTTTCCGACTAACGCCCGAGGTGCTTAAGCACCCTGGGAGCGAGGCCTCTGTACCACAATGCGACGCCGGCGGTGTCTGCGATTAAGCTTTGGAACGACTCTGGAACGAATCGCGCCCGAATCACTGACTCCGACAGAGTACGGATTCGTTCACGGCCATATCTGGCCGACCGCCGGGCCCGCGCCACAACATTAAGTACGGAAGCCCGAATTTGCCATTGGCAAACGCGGGACATTCGTTAACAGGCATGGAGAGCACCTCCCATGAGAGAGTCAAGGTCGGCAAACGAAATCATTCTACCGGGTCTTGGCGCCATCGACGCTCGCCCGCTTGGGCGATGCCGTCGAGACGAATTGGGTTGCCTCCAGCACGGCAAGCCCGATCGGCGTCGGCCCTTGCGCCTTGAACGGCACCAGCACCCGCGTGCCCTCGATCGGCGCCAACCAGATTTCCATCTCGCGTTGCTTGGCGAGATAACGCACCGCCCCGCGCGATGGGACGAATCCTGCGATGGGCTTGAAGTAGATCGCACAAACGACGACCGGGCCTTGGTATCCTTTTTGCGCCTTCACCGCATCCATCCGCTTGAAGGCAAGCTGGAGATCGTAGCGCACGCGTCCGTCGAAAATCGGCAGAGTCCGGTGACATGCAAGCGGCGATAACGGACTGCCGAGGCCCGGCGTGCGCAGCAGCGCCGCAGTCATGGGGTCTACCACGCCGTGGTGATGCTCGCGCGTAACCGGAATGCGCTGAGGATCCTCGTCGACCGGCGGCTCAACCTTGGACTCCCTGACGGTGCCCCCTTTGACGACGAGCCGCACTTCGTCGGTCTTATGCGAGGTCTTAATGGTCGAGGCGTAAACCGAAGAGGCGCTTTCGCCGGCGACGATCCTGCCGTGCGCGGCGCTGGTGCCCTGCCCGCCGGTGAATACGCGCACCAAGCCGGTGGTCACGCCGCTCGCCGCGGCCGTGTAGTGGTCGTCGTTGATGTCGATAACCCAACTTCCTCTGCCGATGGGAATGCCGGCGATCGACGCGACGTAATGCGCCTCAAGCTTGCCTTGCGCCTTTACGCCGGTTGATGCGGCAAAAAAAACGAACAGCGCCGCCAGGAGGCTCAACACCCGCACAAGCCGCCCGAATGCAAACACGAAACCGGTCCTTCCTCGCAATCGCACGGCTTTAATCGTCCGGAGGCCCCGAGGTTCATTATACCCGCCCCGACGGCGCCAAAGCGAATATCAAAGTCAAAGCCGCTTTCCTTCCGGAAATTCTAGGTCGGGGCCGATTAAGTCGAATGTGTGATCCGCCGCCGGGAAAGAAGGCCTGTCGCAAGGACACCTGGCCGGGTTGTCCCGGGCGCAGCGCAGCGCGTAAGCGGTGCGCTGCAGACCCGGGACCTTTACGAATTCAAGCGAATGCACAACGGTCCCGGATCAGCGGTGCACCGCTCACGCGCTGCACCGCATCCGGGACACGCCTGCTGCTCATGGGCGTCCTGGTTTCCGGCTTGACCCTTTCAAGCCCTGTCTCTATACGTCCCGCCGTCATCCCAAAGCGGCGCATGGCTCTGGCGGCGAACCGGTTTTTGCTTCGCCGCGTTGCGCCAAGACGTTGAGAGCGGTGCCGGAAGGGCACCGAATGTTTGCGAGGAACGTGCGATGTCCTGGCGGTGCGAACTGACCGGCAAGAAGCCCTTGGTGGGCCATAAAGTGAGCCACTCGAACCGCAAGACCAAGCGGCGGTTCTTTCCGAACCTGCGCAGTGTGACGCTGATGTCCGACGCGCTCGGCCAATCCGTGCGCGTGCGCATCACCGCGAATGCATTGAAAACGGTCGACCACCGCGGCGGGCTCGATGCCTTCCTGCTAAAGGCGAAGGACGCCGACCTTGCGCCGCGCTTGGTCGAGCTGAAGCGCCAGATCGCGAAGAAGCGCGCGAGCGCTTAAGCTGTCATCGCGCGGTTGTCGTTCCGGAGCGCGCCAACTTTTCTGTCATTCCGGGGCGCGCCGAAGGCGCGAACCCGGAATCCTTAACCCCGGTCTTACCTAGTTATTGAGCTGTAGAGATCAGTCCAATCCGGATTGGATCCCTCGATTAAAGCTATTTTCCAGTCACGCCGCCATTTCTTTAAGTCCTTTTCGCGCGCGATCGCAGTTTCAGGATCGTCGCAGCATTCGTACCAAACGAGCAGCTTGACACTATACCGTGATGTGAAGCCGCGTATGACTTTTGTCTTGTGCTCGTACACACGACGGATCAAATCATTCGTCACACCGAGATACAGCGTGCCGTGCTTCTTGCTGGCGAGAAGATAGACGTACATCGCACCGACTGCGGAGTATGGATTCCGGGTTCGCCGCTGCGCGACGCCCGGGAATGACAGAAAAAACTGCGCTGCGCCCGGGACAAGCGCTTCTACTCCCCCACCAGTGCGAATTGGAGCAGCAGCGTGCGCTGGAGCACGGAGAAATTGTCGTCGGAGATCAGCGACAGAATGATTTCGCCCTGCGCATTGCGATGAACCGACAAGCCTTCCATGTTGTCGATCTGGTAGCCGAGATCGGCTTTGAACAATTCCCTGCCCTCGACGAGTGCGCCCGGCTCGACGCTTGCAAGCGGAATGCGAACGATGCGGACCGCAAGGCCGCGCGCGAAGGAAAACCGGCGCTCGAGCAAGAGCAAGTCTGCGCCGGGCAGGATCGCGCAATCGCTCACGTCGAATTCGTCGCTGCGCTTGACGGTGAAACGCGCGACCTCCTTGCCTTTGAGCAAATACGAACGATGGTTGCCGGCGGCATCGAGGCTGCGTTCGGTAACGGTGAGCAACATGCCCGCATGCGGCATGCCATGCGGCACGGAGACAAGGCATTCGAGGCTCTTGTTCGACGCGAGCGTCTTGAAATCCGCCGGAACGGAAATGGGCTTTCCGCGCGCGAGCAAGCCGTCGCGGCCGTAATCGAAGCGCACGATCTTTTCGACGCGCTCGATGCCGACGTAAAGCGTGCCGCCGTCCTTCGCGAGCGACTCGGTGTCGAACCAGCCGCGCGCCGCGAGCGGCGTGCCGTCGGGGCCGAGCATCGGCGCGGTTTCCGCATCGGCAATTCCGGACGGAGCGCCATCCTTGTAGATGATGCG
>JAICMO010000021.1 GCA_025929185.1 Pseudolabrys sp. | reverse complement strand
GGCTCGCCCGCGATCACGAAGTGCTGGTTACGATCGAGGAAGGCTCAATCGGCGGCTTTGGCTCGTTCGTGCTGCAAGAGCTTGCGGAAAACGGCATGCTCGATGGCGGCATGAAAGTGCGCAGCATGGTGCTGCCGGATGTATTCATCGATCAGGATTCGCCCGCGGCGATGTATGCCAAAGCCGGCCTCGACGCGAAAGGCATTGTCGCCAAGGCATTTGAAGCGCTCGGCAAGGATGTAGCGGCTGAGACGGTAAAGCTGGCATAGCTCTTTGATCGGATCACCTATCTCCGTCATCCTGATGAGGTGCTCGCCTGAAGGGCGAGCCTCGGAGGATGTGCGGCAAGGGCCGTCACCCTTCGAGGCTCGCTTCGCTCGCACCTCGGGGTGACGGATCTGAGCATTCCACGGACAAAAACCAACCGTCTTGGTGCCGACCGTCTGCTGGTCGAGCGCGGGCTCTTCGAGAGCCGCGCGAAGGCGCAGGCCGCGATCGAAGCGGGCCTGGTAACGGCGGACGACCAAGTCGTCCGCAAAGCATCCCAGGAAATCGCCGTGAATGCCGCTTTGCGCGCGAGCCCGGTGCACCCCTACGTCTCGCGCGGCGGCTTGAAATTGGTGGCCGCGCTCGACCATTTTTAAGTCGATCCGCGCGCCCGTGTGTGCCTCGATGTCGGCGCATCGACCGGCGGTTTCACGCAAGTACTGCTCGAACGTGGGGCGAAAAGGATCTATGCGGTCGACGTCGGGTGCGGGCAGTTGCACGTGTCGTTGCGCGGCAATCCGCAAGTTGTATCCCTCGAAGAAACCGACATTCGCACCTTGTCTCTTGAACGCTTCGGTGAGCGGCCCGCTCTTGTTACAATCGATGTGAGCTTCATTTCACTCAAGCTGGTACTGCCATCCGCTCTTGCGCTCGCGACAGCGCCGGCTCATCTCGTTGCGCTGATCAAACCTCAATTCGAGGCCGGACGCGCGGCGGTCAAGAAAGGCATCGTGCGCAATGAGGCGATTCAGAGCGCCGTCTGCAATGATATTACGAGCTTGGTCGCATCGCTCGGATGGCGCGTAACCGGTCTTATTCAATCTCCAATCACCGGCAGCGACGGCAATAAGGAGTTTTTGCTCGGCGCGAAGCGGCAATAATCGTTGTTTTTACAAACGATAAGTAGCCGAGACGCCGCTTCCTGTCGCCGTTGTGCAACGAATTTGCGCCAAATGTCAAAATGGCTAGCAAAGCCATCGTATCGCCACAAGGCGCCCTACCGTGCGCGCAATGACAAATTCATCGGCCGATATAGCGGCCGGACTGATCCAGTCCGGCCGTTCGCTCTGGCGCACCGAAATCGGGGATACGATCCGTCTCGCCCTGCCGATTGCGTTCACGCAACTCGGGCAAGTTGCGATGATGACGAGTGACCTCGTCCTTGTCGGAAGACTTGGCGACGAAGCGCTTGCCGCTGCGGCCTTGGCGCAGATTGTGTTGTACGTCGGATTCATGCTTGGCCTCGGGCTTGTCTCCGCGGTAGCGCCTCTCGCCGCGCAAGCCTTCGGGGCGCGCGAGCCGCGCATGGTGCGCCGGGCGTTGCGCGTCGGGCTCTGGGCATCGTTGATGCTGGGAATACCGCTTCTTGCCGTTCAATTGCATGGCGAACGAATCCTGCTCGCGCTCGGGCAGCAGCCCGGTATTGCGCATCTTGCCGGCACATATCTTGCGGGCCTCGCCTGGAGCACGGTGCCGGCCTGGTGGTTCATCGCAATGCGCAGCTTTATGGGCGCGGTAAACCGGCCGGAGCCCGCGCTGTGGATCACGCTTGCCGCCGTTCCGCTCAACACCCTGCTCGCTTATGTGCTAATCTTCGGCGCGCCCGGATTGCCGCGCCTTGAGATGACCGGCGCCGGCATCGCCACGACGCTGGTCAATGCCGGCATGTGCGTCGCAAGCTTCTGGATCGCCTATACGCGGCATCCGTTTAAGAAGTACCGGTTGCTTGGCAACTTCTACCGCCCCGATTGGCCGCTGATGGGGCGGCTCATCGCCGTCGGCGCGCCGATCTCCGGCTCGTTCCTGCTGGAGTACGGATTGTTCGCGAGCGCGGCTTTGATGGTTGGGTGGCTCGGAACGACACAACTGGCGGCGCACCAGATCGCGCTGCAAATTGCGGCGATTGTGTTCATGGTGCCGCTTGGCATCTCGATGGCCGCGACGGTGCGCGTCGGACACGCGGTGGGCCGCGCGGATTCCGCCGCGACGCGGCGCGCCGGGTTCGCGGCGATCGGGCTCGGCGCCGGATTCATGGCGACGATGGTGATTGCCATCATGGCGCTGCGGCACGTGATTCCGTTGGCATTCCTCGATCCCGGCAACAGCGGTGCCGATGCGACCATCGCGCTGACGGCGACCTTGCTGACCATCGGCTTGACGTTCTTCATCGTGGATGGCGTGCAAACCATCGCAGCCGGTGCACTGCGCGGGCTCAACGACACCCGCGTGCCGATGATCTTCGCCGCAACGAGCTTCTGGCTGGTCGGATTTACCGCCTGCTACATTTTGGGATTTCCCGTCGGGCTCGGCGTCATCGGAATCTGGATGGGATTTACCGGCTGTCTTCTGCTCTATGCCGTCCTGCTGACGTGGCGCTTCGATACTTTGACGCGATGCGGGTACATGCCAGCGGTCGCGCACGCGCCGCCCGGCTGATGCGACCATTGCGGCCCGGGCGGCCGCTCGGCTATGGCGAGGCATGACGGAACGCCTCACTATCACGAGACTTGGTGACCGCGGCGACGGCGTGGTTGAAACGCCGAAAGGTCCAATTTTCGTGCCGTATACGCTTCCTGGCGAGATTGTAACGGCCGAACCCATCGCAGGGCACCCCGACCGCCGTCGTTTCTTGCACATCGAGCGCGCCTCGCCGCAGCGCATCGCTCCGATCTGCCCGCATTTCGGAGTGTGCGGCGGCTGCGCGATGCAGCACTGGTCGCTCGCGGAATATCATGTGTGGAAGCGCTCGCTGGTCGCCGATGCGCTTGACAACGTCGGGCTTACAGCGGCGGTCGACGCCCTCATCGATGCGCATGGACAAGGCCGCCGCCGCGCCGTGCTGCACGCGCGGCGCGGACAAAAAGACGTTCTTGAAGTCGGTTTCGCGGTCCAACGCTCGCATCACATGGTTGCAATCGACCGCTGCCCGATCCTCGCGCCGATATTGGAAGGCGCCGTGCGCGCCGCTTGGGCCGTCGCCGAAGCGCTGAAGCCCGCGAAAAAGCCACTCGACATCCACGTGACGGCCACCAATTCCGGATTGGATGTCGATATGCGCGGCTCCGGGCCGCTCGATGCGACGGTAAGCCGTGAGCTCGCACGCGTTGCAGAAAGGCACAGGCTGGCGCGGCTCACGCGGCACGGCGAATTGGTCGCGCAGCAATCACAACCGCTGTTGCAGATCGGCCGCGCGCAAGTGCCGCTGCCGCCGGGCGCTTTTCTGCAAGCGACCGCCGAAGGCGAGGAAACGCTGGCGCGACTTGTTAACCGGCACGTCGGCAGGGCTAAGGCAATCGCCGACTTGTTCTGCGGCATCGGCCCGTTCGCCTTGCGGCTTGCGGAGCGTATGCGCGTCGCCGCGGTCGATGTCGATCAGGCGGCGATTGACGCACTCACCCGCGCCGCCTCAACCGCAAAAGGGGTGAAACCCGTTACGGCGCAAGCACGCGATCTGTTTCGCCGCCCGTTGATGCCGCCCGAATTAAAGGCTTTCGATGCCGTCGTATTCGATCCGCCGCGGCAAGGCGCGGAAGCGCAGGCGCACCAACTTGCCAAAAGCGTTGTCCCGATTGTGGTCGCGGTATCGTGCGATCCCGTGACCTTCGCACGCGATGCAAAGATTTTGGTAAATGGCGGATACAAACTGGCGTTGGTCACGCCGGTCGATCAGTTCCGTTATTCGCATCACGTCGAAATCGTGGCGAAGTTTGAGCGGTGACGCCATAAGATATAAAGCAGTACGCACAAACTATCTCTGTCACCCTTGTAAGTCACGAACGGCCGCTTCTGATAGATTGGCTGATGCGGTGGCGGACGGGAGACCGTTTCACCGAAGGGCTTTGAAGCCCGCACCTCAGCATGGCGCCCCGTCCGTCGTTCCATCGAACCCGAACAGTCGCTTGGGCCGCACGGCGAGCCCGATTGCGCAAGGAGGGGTGAAGATGGATGCGGTCTATGTTGGCATCGATGTGTCGAAGGACCGGCTGGACGTGCATATACGTCCTGGTGGGCAAACTTTTGCGGTCGCACGCGACGGCAAAGGGTTGGAAGAATTGGTCACGCGGCTGCGGACGCTTTCGCCGCAGCTGATTGCGATCGAGGCCACCGGGGGGTTCGAGACGATTGCGGCGGCGGCGATTGCCGGCGCCGCGTTGCCGTTGGCCGTCGTCAATCCGGCGCAGGTGCGCCACTTCGCCCAGGCGGTCGGCCAGCGCGCCAAGACCGACCCGATCGATGCCGCGGTAATTGCCCACTTCGCCGAAGCCGTGAAGCCCGAGCCACGGCCGCTCCCCGACCAGCAGGCGCGCCTGCTCGCCGAACTCGTCGCGCGGCGGCGGCAGATCATCGAGATGATCGTGGCCGAACGCCAGCGCGAAAAGCGGGCCGAGAACGTCCGCGTGCGCAGAAGCCTTACCCGCACCATCAAGACGCTCGAGAAGGAACTGCCGGAGATCGACAATGACATCGATACGTTGGTGCGTGGTTCGCCGGCCTGGCGCGAAAAGGAAGATCTCCTGGTGACCTTCCCGGGTGTGAGCAATACGCTGGCGCGCACCTTCCTCGCGGAAGTGCCCGAACTCGGCACGCTCAGCCGACGTGAGATCGCAAGCCTCGCCGGTCTTGCTCCCTTCACCCGCCAGTCCGGCCGTTGGAAGGGCAGGAGCATGATCGGCGGCGGCAGGGCGCCTCTGCGCGCCGCCCTCTACATGGCCGCCTTGTCGGCGATTCGATGCAATCAGACCTTGAAGCCCTTCTATCAACGGCTGCTCTCCGCCGGTAAGCCGAAAATGGTGGCCCTCATCGCCGTCGCCCGCAAAATCCTCACCATCCTCAACGCAATGCTCAGAGACCGGATACAATGGCAGCCCGCTTGACAAAGAACACAGTCGCTGAGGTGCGAGCCGCGAGGCGGCGAGCCTCGAAGGGCGCTGGCCCGGGCCGTCCATCCTTCGAGGGCGGCCTTCGGCCGCCACCTTCAGGATGACGGACTTTAGATCGTGCCCACATAGAAGAACCAATTGCCCTACTGAAAGTCGTATCCGCCCCAACGCTTCTGCCACATCTGCTCGCCGATGGTGCATGAAATGCGCGGCGCCTGGGAGGAGGCCGGAATGACGCGCGGCTCCGGCGTGCGGCCGGCGACCTCCAGCACCAGTTTGGTGCGCGTCGCCTCGATGAACTTCGCGCGGTCGCGAATCGGCACGACGAACGAGCCCGGGCCGCCGATGACGCAATCTTCGTAGTAGATATCGAGATCGGTCATGTCCATCGTGCCGGGATAAGGCCGCTTGAGCATGATCGGCAGGCCGTTGATCGTGATCCCGCTGGCCAGGATTTCGTCGCGAACGGGCACGACAAGCTTGCCGGCATTGTTGGCGCCATCGCCGGATACGTCGATCACGCGGCGCAGGCCGCGATAGCCGCTGTTGTCGAATAACGGCTTGGCGAATTGCAGCGCGCCCGAAATCGACGTGCGTGACGCGCGGCGATAGGGCGCGCGCGAAATTTCGGCGGCGACGGCATCGGCCGCTTCCGGTCCGTCGATCAATCGCCAAGGCATGACGATCTTCTGATGACTCGGGCCGGCCCACTCGAAATAGGTCACCGCGATCTTTCCGTTCGCCCCTTCGCGCAGCGCCTGCAGGAATTCGCGCGAGGTGAGCGCGATCGCGTAGCCTTCGCGTTGCAGCGCCTGCTCGTCGGGATCCATGGAATAAGAGACGTCGACCGCGAGCACCAGCTCGACATCGACCGGAACAGCGCCCGGCTTCGTATCGCTGTAGCGCAAGGGGCCGGCGGCAAGGCTCGAACCGGTGTCGCCGGCAACGACGGCCGCGAAACTTGCAACGACGGCGGCAGCGAAAAGCTTCCGAAGCATCGCCAATCCTTGTCTCCCCCGCTCCGGATGGTGCCATGGTCCGTTCAATTGCAAAAATAAAAAAGCCAGCCGGCAATTGCCGGCTGGCCTCACATTCTCGCGAGCCGAGTTGGCGTTGCCTGCTCAGCTCTGCTTGATGTGCCGCGTACGCATCGCCCTCAGCACCGTCACGGCCAGCAAGGCGGTAATGATGTCGAGGCATGCCACGATTATGAAGACCGCGGTCCAGCTGCCGGTATGCTGCTTCAAGAACGCCGCGGCCGGCCCGCCGAGAATCGAGCCTACACCTTGCGCGATATAGAGAAAGCCGTAGTTCGTCGCGGCATATTTCGGTCCGAACGTATCGGTCAAGGTCGACGGGAAGAGCGAAAAGATTTCGCCCCAGCCGAAAAACACAAGTCCGGTCAGCACCACGAACAGCGCAGGATGGTCGATGAAAGCAAACAGCACCAGGATGCCGATACATTCAAGCGTAAAGGCAAGTCCCATCGTCCATTCACGCCCAATATGATCGGACACCCAGCCGAAGAATGGCCGCGTTAAACCGTTGGTGAAGCGCGACAGTGTCAACGAAAGCGGCAGCGCCGCCATCCCGAGCACGAGCGCGCCGGCGACATTGTATTCATGCGCGAACGGCCCGACGTTGGAGACGACCATGAGGCCGCTCGTTGCCATCATGCTCATCATGATGAACAGCAGCCAGAAAATCGGATTTTGCAGCATCTCCCGCGGCGTATAGCTGCGCCGGGATTGAATCGTGGTCGCGTTCTCAGGTGCATAGCCTTCCGGCAGCCAGCCGTCCGGCGGAACGCGCAGCCATTGCGCGGCGATGATGCCAATCACGCCCAGGATAATTCCCCACACGACCAGCGTATGCGCATAACCGGAACTTTTGATCATGCTGTCGATCGGGAAGCTGGTGAAGATCGCGCCGAAGCCGTAGCCGGCCGCGGCGAGACCGGTCGCAAGGCCGCGGCGATCGGGAAACCAGCGCATCATCAGACCGATGATGCCCACATAAATAATGCCCGTGCCGAAACCGCAGATGATGCCGTAGGTGAAATAGAGCGCCCAGATGTTGCTGACGTAGGCCGACAGCACCCAGCCTCCGCCCGACATCAGCGCGCCAACCGAAATCAGCATCCGCGGACCGAAACGGTCGACAAGATAAGCTTGTAGCGGCGAGCACCATGTTTGCAGAATGATGAGCAGCGAGAACGTCCACTGCAATTCGGCGAGCGTCGTTCCAAGTTTTTGATTGAGCGGACCGGTGAACAGCGTCCAGACATATTGCGGTGACGAGATGGACATCATCGCAATCAAGCCGAGAATGAGTTGTGACCAGCGATTCCAATACCACGCGGACCTGTCCGCGGCCGTTACTGCTGTCGCCATGACGTTACTCCCCTTATGCCCGTTGGCCGTGGCATTATTTGCCCGTTCCGTCCGAGCCGCAACGTCCGCAGTGGGTAACTGAACAAAACTTCCGCACTGCAACAGCACATGTTCCCGCACGCGGCTGTGCGGATGCGCTAAACTGCGGCATGCGCGGAAACGTTCACGCGCGATCCGGGGAGAGAACAATGGATCAAGATCGTCGAGTTTTCCTGAAAACGGCCGGAGTTGCCGGCGCGGTGGTTGCAATCGGTGCAACTGGTGCGAGCGCTGCGGGCTGCCCGTTGGGTCCGCCGGCGCACGCCGAAGGTCCGCACGTGTGGATGAACATGGACCAGGTCGAGCTCGATGCCGCCTACGATCAATCGTTCTATGCGCCGATGCTGCGGCAGATCATCAAGCGTTATGCATCGACCAGCAACGAAACGCGCGCAAGGCTAGGTGCGCCCAAACACGTGAGCTACGGACCGACGACGGTTGAAGGGCTCGACATCTTCACCACCAAAAAGCCGAACGCGCCGATTTTCGTCTTCATCCACGGCGGCGCGTGGCGTGCCGGAGAGGCGAAAAACTATGCGTTCCCGGCGGAGATGTTCGTCAACGCGGGAGCGCATTATGTCGCGCTCGACTTCGTCAACGTTATCGCGGCAAAGGGCGACATCGCGGCGATGGCCGACCAGGTGCGCCGTGCTATCGTATGGGTGCACAAAAACGCATCAAGTTTCGGCGGCGATGCCAATCGACTTTACATCGGAGGCCACTCATCCGGCGGCCATCTATGCGGCGTCGCACTCACGACCGATTGGCAAAAGGACTATGGCGCGCCGGCCGACATGATCAAAGGCGGGCTGTGCATGAGCGGCATGTACGATTTGAAGCCGGTGCGGCTCTCGGCGCGCAGCCACTACATCAAGTTCACCGACGCGATGGAAGCGTCGATGAGCTCGCAGCGGCATATCGCCAATCTGCACGCGCCTGTCATTTGCACCTATGGCTCAAACGAGACGCCCGAATTCCAGCGGCAGAACCGCGACTTTGCAGCCGCAGCGAAAGCGGCAGGGAAGCCGGTCGAATTTATCGAAGCGGCCAATTACAACCACTTCGAGATGTGCGAGTCGCTCGGCAATCCCTATGGCCCGAACGGCCGCGCTGCGCTGCGGATGATGAAGCTGGCGTGAGATCGATGGAGGCGCTATCCTGGGCGCAGCGCAGCACGTTTAGTGGTGCGCTGCAGAGCCGGGACCGTTACGAATTCCGAATTCCCGGAGGTCCCGGATCAGCGGCGCCCCGTTCGTTTCACTCAAGCTGCGCCGCATCCGGGACAACCGGAGCTACCCCTCGATCGGCTCGGTCGCCACGATCTCGATGCCAAAGCCGCCGAGCCCGACATACGTTCGTTGGCTCGACGCCAAAAGGCGGATCGAGGAGATACCAAGATCCTTGAGAATTTGCGCGCCGAGCCCGATCTCGCGCCATTGCCGCGAGCGCGCAGCGTCGGCTCCGGTGCTGCCCTCGTGGGGAATTTCGGCGACCGGCACGCCGGCAGTGCCGTCGCGCAGGTAAATAATGACGCCGCGGCCCTCCGCCTTGAAGCGCGCGAGCGAGGCACGAATGGGCTTCGCACCGCCGAACACATCGCCAATGACGTCCGCGCGGTGCAATCGCGCCGGCAGATTCCTTCCGTCGCCGATGCGACCGTAAACAAAGGCCATATGATGAACTTTGTCGAAGGGGGTCACATACGCGTATCCGTTGAGCGGCCCGATCTCCGAGGAAAGCGAAAAATGGCCGACGCGCTCCACCAATTTGTCGCGGACCTGCCGGTATGCAATCAGATCGGCGATCGAAACTTGCTTGAGCTTGTGCTTGGCGGCGAAGGCGGCGACTCCCGGGCCGCGCATTACGGTGCCGTCCTCATTCATCAGCTCCGATAGCACACCCACCGGCGGCAATCCGGCAAGACGGCACAGATCGACGCAGGCCTCGGTGTGGCCCGACCGCATGAGCACGCCACCCTGTTTCGCGACAAGCGGAAACACATGACCGGGCCGCACGAAATCGTTGGCGCCGCTGTTGCCGTTGGCGAGCGCGCGCACGGTATTGCTTCGCTCCTCTGCCGAAATGCCGGTCGTCAATCCGTGACGGACATCGACGGAAACCGTGAAGGCGGTGCCGAGCGGCGCTTCGTTATCGGCCACCATTGGCTCGAGGTGCAAACGGCGCGCAAGCTCGCCACCAAGCGGCGCGCACACGATGCCCGAGGTATTGCGGATGATGAACGCCATCTTTTCCGGCGTGCAGAGCGAAGCGGCAACGAACAGGTCGCCTTCGTTCTCGCGGTCGTCATCGTCGGCGACGACGACGATCTCGCCTTTGGCGAATGCGGCAACCGCCTCTTCGACGCGCTGATGATTGTCGACCACTGCTCGTCCTCAAATTGGCGTCAGGCGCCAGGCTTCTGAAACGGCCAAGCCGTCCCCTCGCCCACCTGCGCGCGATGACGCAGGTAATGATCGGCCAGCACGCAGGCAACCATCGCCTCCCCGATCGGCACGGCACGAATGCCGACGCATGGATCGTGGCGCCCCTTGGTCATGACTTCGGTCTCGTTGCCATAACGATCGACCGTCTTGCGCGGCGTGAGGATCGACGAGGTCGGCTTGACCGCAAAGCGCGCGACGATCTGTTGCCCAGTTGAGATGCCGCCGAGGATGCCGCCCGCGTGGTTCGACAAAAAGCGCGGCTTGCGCTCGTTGCCCATGCGCATCTCGTCGGCGTTCTCCTCACCGCTCATCGCGGCGGTGGCAAAGCCGTCGCCGATTTCAACGCCTTTCACGGCGTTGATGCCTATCAGCGCCGATGCGAGATCGGCGTCGAGCTTGGCATAAACCGGCGCGCCCAATCCGGCAGGAACGCCGTCGGCCACGACCTCGATCACCGCGCCGCAGGACGAGCCCGCTTTGCGCACACCATCAAGATAGCTCTCGAAGAATTTCGCTTGCTGCGCGTCGGGACAGAAGAACGGATTCTTGTCGACCTCGTTCCAGTCCCAGCGCGCACGATCGATCTTGTGCGGCCCCATCTGTATGAGCGCGCCACGCACGGTCATGCCCGGCACGATCTTGCGCGCGATTGCCCCGGCGGCAACGCGCGCCGCCGTCTCGCGCGCAGAGGCGCGCCCGCCACCGCGGTAATCGTGAATGCCGTACTTGACGTCATACGTGTAGCCGGCGTGACCGGGCCGATATTTGTCCTTGATCGCGGAATAGTCCTTCGAGCGCTGATCGACGTTTTCGATCATCAGCATGATCGGCGTGCCGGTCGTCACTTGCTCGCCGCTGGCTTCGTCGGTGAAAACGCCGGACATGATTTTCACCGCATCCGGCTCCTGGCGCTGCGTGGTGAAGCGCGACTGCCCGGGACGCCGCTTGTCGAGATAACCCTGAATATCCACCGCCGTCAGCGGAATTCGCGGCGGGCAGCCGTCGACCACGCAGCCGATCGCCGCCCCGTGACTTTCGCCGAAGCTCGTGAACCTGAAAAGATGGCCGAACGTATTGAACGACATAGGATTCCGCTTTCGCCGGTTTGGTAGCCCGCACCTTTGCGGCGGTCAAATAAGTGCGTTCGGCAAAGCATGCAGCGGCGAGCGCTGGTGCCCTCGAGCGTGCAATTTCCCACCGGCTCGATGAATGCCCGTTAATCGCAACCTGAACGGACGTTAAGAGGCGGAAAAATAAAGGTTTTTTCCACTTTGGGCAATTGTCGCGCGAACGCCGATGCAGTAATCAAATTGCGTTGGACAGGGGGGCAAAGGCCGAATTCATCGCGACCCTCAGCCGGGCAATCCGCCCGTGAATCTCCTGCCATTCGAATGGGACGAACGAGGATACAACCATGCGCAAACTCACCGCCATTGTTGCCGCACTCGGCCTGCTCGCTGCGACGAGCCTGCCCACGCTTGCGGCGCAACCGACGAACGGCGTCACGAAATCGCAGACGCTGACGATCGCCGCCAAGAAAAAGCACAAAAAGAAATCCAGCAAGAAGTCCGACAAGAAGATGGAAAAGAAGTCGGACAAGAAGTCCAGCCTTGCCAACGATCTCTCGGCGAAGAAGAAAAAGAAGTCGAAGAAGTCGGGCAAGAAGATGGAGAAGAAGACGGACAAGAAGTCGAGCTTGGCGACCGATCTCTCGGCAAAGAAAAAAAAGAAATCCAAGAAGTCCGACAAGAAAATGGAAAAGAAGTCGGACAAGAAGTCCAGCCTCGCCAATGACCTTTCGGCGAAGAAGAAAAAGAAGTCGAAGAAGTCCGGCAAGAAGATGGAGAAGAAGACGGACAAGAAGTCCTGAGCTCTCGATCGGATTTCGGGCGCGTTCCTCGCGCCTTCAACGGCCGGCTCCAAGTCCGGCCGTTTCTTTTATCAGGCAAAGCGCGTCATCTCGCCGTCCCTGAAGACATAAACGATCCCCTGCGCGATATCGATCAGCGGCGCAGCCGCCGCATGCGCAATGCCCAGATAAGCGATTAATCCACGAGCCGTACCCCCGTGCGCGGCAACGACGCAATCGTGCACAACGCCGCGGTGCCATTCGCCCATGCGCGCCGCCACCATTTTGTAGCTTTCCCCGCCCGGCGGAACGAAGGCCCACTTGTCTTGTTCGCGCGCTGCGATCCGCTGCGGGTCGCGTGAATGAAGCTGCGCGATCGTAAACCCTTCCCATTCGCCAAAGGCGATCTCGGCAAGCCGCTGATCGATACGGTAGCCGTTGGCATCGAGGCCGAGCGCCTCGCGCATCAATTCCATCGTGTGCCGCGCCCGGCCGAGCGGACTCGAGAGGTAATCGAAGGCTGCGGCATCGCGGCCGTCTTTGGCGAAAAGATCTCTCAGGATTTGACCGCAATGGACGGCCTGCGCATGTCCATTGCGGTTGAGCGGAACGTCATGCCGCCCCTGCAGGCGGCCCGCAACGTTCCAGTCCGTCTCGCCATGCCGGACATAGTAGACGACAGGTCCCGGCATGAGGCATCGGCTATTCTTTGCCGACGGTGATATCCGGCGCGTCAGGATGCTTCATGCCGACGATGTGGTAGCCCGCATCCACGTGATGAATTTCACCGGTCACGCCGCGCGACATGTCGGACAGGAAGTAGACGCCGGTTTGCCCGACTTCTTCGAGCGTCACGTTTCGTCGCAGCGGCGCATTGAACTCGTTCCACTTCAGGATGTAGCGGAAATCGCCGATGCCGGAAGCGGCAAGGGTCTTGATCGGTCCAGACGAAATGGCGTTGACGCGAATGTTCTTCTCGCCGAGATCGGCTGCCATATAGCGCACCGAGCATTCCAGCGCCGCTTTCGCAAGCCCCATCACATTGTAGTGCGGCATCCATTTCTCGGCGCCATAGTAGGTAAGCGTCAGCATCGACCCACCATTCGGCATCAGCTTTTCGGCACGTTGCGCAACCGCGGTGAACGAATAGCAGCTCACCAGCATGGTCTTAGTGAAATTGTCTTCGGTGGTGTCGATATAGCGGCCGTCGAGCTGGCCTTTGTCGGAAAAAGCGATGGCGTGGACAAGAAAATCCAGCGATCCCCAAGCGGATTTCACCGCATCGAACACGGCATCGACCGTGCCGCTGTCGGTGACGTCGCAATGTCCCACCACAAGCCCGTCGACCTCCTCGGCAAGCGGTTCGACCCGCTTCTTCAATGCTTCTCCCTGATAAGTAAAAGCCAGGTCGGCGCCGTGATCGCGGCACGCCCGCGCGATGCCCCAGGCGATCGAGCGGTTATTGGCCACGCCCATGATCAGACCGCGTTTACCGCGCATGAGCCCTGAAACTTCAGCCATTCCGCTTCCCGCGTGCCCCGATGCCGAGCCGGTTGCCTCCCCTATGGCATAGGGCTAGGGGGCCATCAAGCAAGCTGCCCACGCGGCTCCGGGCGAGCGTTAATTCAATTCAGTTTCCGGAATATGCGCTGCGATTCCGGGGTTTATTCGGACGATCAACGGTAATGAAAGACGTTCGGTTTAAGCCTTGCGCAGGTCGGCCGTTCGGCCTGCGCAGGGAAGGGTGAGGTCAGGAGTTGGGCTTGGCGGGATTTCATCAAAGCGTCGAGGCCACAATACCGGCGCTTCGGCGCTATGCGCGGGCGCTCACGCGGGATGCCGATGCGGCCGACGATCTGGTGCAAGACACGTTGGTCAGGGCCCTGCGGTCAGAGCACCTCTTTCACGGCGGCGACGTTCGCAGCTGGCTGTACACGATCCTGACCAACCTCAACCGCAACCGCCTGCGGTCGCTGGCGCGGCGTCCGCTGCTTTCGCCGATCGAGGACAATGACGCCCCCGATATGGCGGGACCCGAAGCCGGGGGACGCGACATCGAGCGGGCGCTCGCGACGCTGGTGGAGGACCAACGGACCGCTTTGCTACTGGTCGTGCTCGAAGGGCTCAGTTACCGCGAAGTCGCCGAGGTTCAAGGCGTGCCGATTGGAACGGTTATGTCGCGTCTGGCGCGTGCGCGCGTGCAAATTAAAGCGTATCTCGACGGCGAGCGTCCGATGCTGCGCCGTGTGAAATGATGAAGGTGAAGCGATGAACAATCATGATGCACCGGTGACCGTGGACGAGCTCCACGCGTACATCGACGGTGAGCTGCCGGCGGACCGCCAAAGCGCGGTGTCGGACTGGCTTGCCGCGCACCCGCAAGACGCGGAGCTTGTCGCCGCGTGGCGCGCGCAGGCGGAATCCATTCGTGCGCGTTACGGCAGCGTCGCAAGCGAGCCGGTGCCGGAACGGCTGAAGCTCGAACGCTTGCTGCAAAGCGGCAGGCGCGGCAGTTGGACGTGGCGCATCGTTGCAGCCGCCGCCGCTGTCGTCGCGTTCCTTATCGGCGGCGGTGCCGGTTGGATTGCGCGCGGGGTGTCGGCAACCGCGCCGAGCAGCTTTGAAATGTTCACAGCCGATGCTCTCGACGCCTACAAGCTTTACGTCGTCGAAGTCCGTCACCCGGTGGAGGTCGGCGGCGACGAGCGCGCGCACATGAAGCAGTGGCTGTCGAAGCGCGTCGGCTATCCGCTGAACGTGCCCGAGCTGCAATCGATCGGCCTGAAACTTGTCGGCGGGCGTCTGCTGCCAGGACCGACCGGAGAAGCGGCGGCGTTCTACATGTACGAAGGCCCGTCGGGCGAGCGGTTCACCGTTTATTGCGCGCGCTTGCACTCGCCGCAGACCGGCTTGCGGTATCGGGACGAGACACATGCAGCCGCTTTTTTCTGGGTAGAAGATAACGTCGCCTATGTCGTGAGCGGACCGGCGGATCGTGACCGCTTGAAGAAAGTCACCCGAGCCGTCTGGGAGCAGGTCGACGGGCGCAAGTCCTAGTCTTCAGCCTATGTGCTAACCGTTGAAGGCGCATTCATTATCGAACGATGATTCGACTGCTCACGCCCTGAAGGCTATCCGGAATCCCTACGCGGATCGTAGGGCTTGCTGTCGCGCCATTTGCGCATGAGCTCCTTGAGCTCGGCATCGCTGCGCTCAGGCAGAGCAATGCGGACCGTGGCCAGCAGATCGCCCGCTCCGCTCTTCGTCTTGAGCCCTTTGCCCTTCAGGCGGAACGTACGGCCGGAATTCGTCTCCGGCGGGATTGCCAACTCGACTGCCCCGTCGAGCGTCGGCACGCGCACCTTGCCGCCGAGCACCGCCTCGTAAAGCGTGATCGGCAGTTCCATGCGCAGATCGGCGCCGTCAGGCGTGAAAATCGGATGCGGCGCGATCGTCACTGTGATCAGCGCGTCTCCTGTGCGGCCACGGCCCGGCCAACCTTGGCCTTTCAACCGGATCTGCTGACCGCTCGTGAGGCCGGCCGGAATTTTGACTTCGACGTCCTTGCCGGTCGGCAAGTGAACGCGCGTCTTTACGCCTTTGGCGGCTTCGGGAAGCGTGATGGTGAGCGCGGCTGCGAGATCCTGGCCGGTGTTCGGCTCAGTGAACTCATCAGCTTCGAAGCCGAAACCGCTGGGCCGCGATCGTGCAGCGCCGCCGAACATGCCGCGCAGCAAATCCTCAAATCCGCCGCGCGCACCGGCACCCCCTGCGCCCGCGCCGGCGCGCTGAAAGCCGTCCGGCCCCCAAGTGAAGGATTCAAATTGGGCACCGCGGCCAAATCCGCCCGGTCCTGCACCGGGCTGGCCGCCTGCACCGAAGCCCTCGTAACCATGGAACCTCGGCTTGCCCTCGGCATCGATTTCGCCGCGGTCGAATGATTTACGTTTCTCTTCGGAGCCCAGGATTTCGTAGGCCGCATTCAGTTCGGCAAAGCGTGAGGCCGCCTTCGGGTCATGCTTGTTGGCGTCGGGGTGCAGCTTCTTGGCAAGCTTGCGGAAGGCGCTCTTGATCTCGCCTTCGCTCGCGCCCTTCGATACCCCCAGAACCTCGTAGGGGTCGCGCATCCTTGAACTTCTCCGTTAGATTTCCCCCTGTCGCCTGAGGCGGCGACTCGCCCATCAATGTGGGGCGCGGCAAGGCGGGATGCAACGCGGGTTTCGACGGAGAACGGTCGATCAGGAGCGCTTCCAGGGCTTCAGCGAGCGCACTTCCCACTTGTCGTGAGCCTGCCGGCAAGCCTCGCCCTGCATCCAGGCTTCCGAACTGCCGCTCACGTAGCTGGCAAGGAAATCATGGCAGACCGCGCCGTCCTGGGTGTAAGCCGAGGCGATCGGCGTGACTGTGCCGCGCGCACCCGACTGCGGATTTTCCCAAGGCAGGCTCGCGTTCTTGCCGCCTCGCGTGAGCACCTCGCTGACCGCCGCGCGCGTATAGATAAGGTCGCGCTCCGGCGGCAGTTCGGCTGCTTCCTTGCTGCCGGGCGGCGGCGTGATCGACCCCGTCGTCTCGGATGTGCCGGCACTACCGAACAGGGAATCGAAGTTGGACGGCAAGCTGCAGCCGCCGCACGCCAAGGCAAGCGCAAGCGTCGCTGCAAGCGGCAAACGCGCGCAACACCGCCGTCGCCATAGGCGCGCCATGGCGGTTTCAGTATAAAGGCACCCTTGGACGCGACGGGCCATCAGCATGGCCAAACGAGTACTCCGCGAGATGTCCGATACAGTGCCGATTGAACACCCAACCTGGTTAACGAGTGGTGATTTCACCGCGGCGGACGAGCCGTTGCAGCTTTTTGCCGCCTGGCTGCGCGACGCGACCGGCTCCGAGCCGCGCGACCCCACGGCCATGACGCTCGCGACCGTCGACAAGGACGGCCTTCCAAATGCGCGGATGGTGCTTCTCAAGGGCGTCGATGAGCACGGGTTCGTTTTCTACACAAATATGGACAGCCAAAAAGGGCACGAGTTGGACGAACGGCCGAAGGCGGCGCTGGTTTTCCATTGGAAATCGTTGAACCGGCAGGTCCGCGTGCGTGGCAACGTGGAACGGGTCACTGACGCCGAAGCGGACGCCTATTTTGCGACCCGCCCGAAACAGGCCCAGATCGGCGCCTGGGCGAGCAAGCAGTCCGCGCCGCTCGAAAGCCGGCTTGCGTTTGAAAAAGCCATCGCGATCTATGCGGCAAAGTACGCGATCGGCACGGTTCCTCGCCCGCCGAATTGGTCGGGTTTCCGGATCATCCCGCTGATCATGGAATTCTGGCACGACCGGCCGTTTCGTCTGCATGACCGGATCGAATTCCGCCGCGAGCTACCGGGGGGGCGGTGGAGCAAGACGCGGCTCTATCCGTGAGCTAATCTGAGCACGACCGGCAAAATTCGCAGTTCGGAATTATTTCAAGGATCTGTATGGCGACATCGCCCGCAAACCAGCCGCGCCGCACCTTGCTTCTGACGGGCGCAAGCCGCGGCATCGGCCATGCGACGGTCAAGCGTTTCTCAGCCGCCGGCTGGCGCGTCATCACCTGCTCGCGCCATGCGTTCCCGGAGAACTGCCCGTGGGAGGCGGGACCGGAAGATCATATCCAGGTCGATCTTTCGGATACCGCCAGCACCGAGGAAGCGATTGCCGAAATTAAGCGACGACTGACCGGTCATGAATTGCATGCACTGGTCAATAACGCGGCGATCTCGCCCAAGGCCGACGGCGGCAAACGGCTGAGCACCATCGACACCAGCGTCGATCTATGGCGTCACGTCTTCCGGGTGAATTTTTTCGCGCCCATCATGCTCGCGCGCGGGCTGCTTGATGAGCTCAAAGTGACGAAAGGCTCGGTCGTCAACGTCACATCGATTGCCGGCTCGCGCGTGCATCCGTTCGCGGGCGCGGCCTACGCGACGTCGAAAGCGGCGCTTGCCGCGCTCACGCGTGAAATGGCGTCCGATTTCGGCCGCTTCGGCATCCGCGTCAATGCAATCGCGCCGGGCGAAATCGATACGGCGATCCTGTCACCGGGTACGGAGAAAATCGTCGAGCAAATTCCGCTGCACCGGCTCGGCACCACCGACGAGATCGCCAAGATCATTTATGTGCTGTGTACGGAAACGTCATCCTATGTGAACGGCGCCGAGATTCACATCAACGGCGGGCAGCACGTGTAATCACGGATCGGCAATCAGTGGTCGGTAATCAGATTGACGAAACTGGTTGATTACCGGCTACTGAGTACCGATACCCGTTACAGCCATTTCTTCCATCTGAAAAAGAAATACGGAATGACCGCAGACGCGATCATCAGCAGGATGGCAAGCGGATAGCCGAAATGCCAATCGAGCTCCGGCATGTGCTTGAAGTTCATGCCGTAGATCGACGCAATCAGCGTCGGCGGCATCAGGCCAACGGCGGCGACGGAAAAAATCTTGATGATATTGTTCTGCTGGATGTTGACGACGCCGAGCATGGCGTCGAGCAAGAACGTGATCTTGTTGGCGAGGTAGGTGGCGTGGTCGGCGATGGAGGACGTATCGCGCCGCATCGATTGCAATTGGGTGCGGGTGTCTTTCGCCCATCGCATGGCTTCTGCTTCGGTCCACAGGAACAGCAAAAGTCTGCCGATCGACACCAGGCTCTCGCGCACTTTTGACGTCAGATCGCCCTTGCGGCCAAGCGCCTTGAGCACCTCATTATATGATGGTGCCTCGGATTCTTGCTCCGGCTCGAAAATCGTGTGTGACAATTGATCGACCTCGGCGCCAATGCGCTCGAGAATGTCCGCGGAGCGATCGATCACCGCATCGAGCAAGTCCATGAGCACCGATTCGCCGGTGACGTTCGGCGGACACGCGCGCGCAAGCTTATGTTCGATGATCGCGAATGGTCGCGGCGCGTCGTAGCGCACGGTGACCAGCCGGTGTCCGGCGAGGATGAAGGTGACCGGCGTGATCTTCGGATTGGCCGTTTCCGACTGAGACATCAGCGTCGCCGTCATGTAGCGCGCCCCGTTCTCGGAATAGAGGCGACTCGAAACCTCGATTTCCTGCATCTCCTCGCGCGTTGGAACGGCAATGCCGACCAGGCCTTCGACCAGCCGATCTTCCTGCGGCGTGGGTGTCAGCATGTCGATCCAGACCGCCGAATCCGGCGGCGGCACGCCCGGCTCGACCGGGACACGCTCCAGTGCGTTGCCGCGTTTGATGTAGACCGACAGCATGCCAGCACTCGCCTCTCGCGGTGCTGTCATGGCCCGATCGCGTCAGCATGCGCAAGCCCAATAACGCGCAACGGCCGGGTTGCCCCGGCCGCGGTGCAGGTCGGAATAAGGAAAGCTGCTTGCGGCTTCAGCCGGCGTCAGACTTCTGCAAGAAAGCCATACGCATTCGCTGCCGCATGAATATCCGGTGCGTAAGCAGGATTGCGCACCTCGCTTTGAAAGCGCACGGCCGCCGCCACCGCAGAAATTCCAATCTCGCGATATCGTCCGTCGAGATTGTTGTTCTGGCGTTCCCGGCGGGAGCCCTCGTCTCTCTCCTCGCCTGTGGTTGCGTTCATTGTTATGATCCTTCCTTGGCGTCCTCTGGACAAAACGTAAGCAACGAGTGGGGCGGAAATGCGCGGCAAATCGTGTTCTATCGTGACAACTGGCCCGCCGCCGTCGTGGTCCGTCGCCCTCCATGACCAGGAAGGCGAAATACTAGAACGGTCTATCTGGTAAACCGTCGATTAAAACGTTGGGAGCAAAATAAGATTTTGCAGATGCCGCATTGGCCGGAACCGGTGCGTCATTCCTGCAACACCTCGACAGGAAGGTATACACTAGCCACTTGAGGCCGTGACAACCGTGTCGATTCTGCGGTTAAAAACGATCGAAAATGAGTGCCGGCTACAGTAGCCCGGCAAGTGAAATGGGGAAGAAAATGGCGGCGCGGGGCGTATATTTCGCTTTGTTAGGCGTCGGTGTTTTGTTGGGCGGGTGCATGCAGACGACGCTCGCTCCGTCGTCAGAGGCCAATTTAACGCCGCGCGACAAGAAACTGCTCGCCGCGGCGCCTTATGCCAGAGCGGAGATTCCGGAGCCTTATCGCCGGCATATCGTCGAATATCACCGCAAGGAAGTGCCCGGGACGATCGTCATCGATTCCGACGCGCGCTACCTCTACTACGTGCTGCCCGGCGGCAAGGCGATCCGCTATGGCGTGACCGTCGGCGAAGAGGCGCTCGCCTGGTCCGGAGTCGCGAAAATCGGCCGGATGGCGGAGTGGCCGTCGTGGACGCCAACGGCCGAAATCAAAAAGCGCCTGGACGTGCCCAACTATGTCGGCCCGGGACCGCAAAACCCGATGGGAGCGCGGGCCTTGTATCTCTACGAAGGCAACAAGGACACGCTCTATCGCATCCACGGCACCAATCAGCCGGAATATATCGGCCAAGCGATTTCCTCCGGCTGCATTCGCATGACGAACGAAGACGTGATCGACCTCTACAAGAGGGTGAAGCCGGGCACCGTCGTGGTTGTACTCGCGCCTCATCAGGGCGATTCACCCTTCAATCCACAGGTGGCGGCGGCCCAGACGAAGAGCCTTTTCTGACAAAATGATTGGACAAACGGCGCCGATGAACGCGGCGCCGTTTCTGTTTGAGATTCCGACTTAAAGCTTGCTCGGAGATGCGGGCTGCAAGCGCAGCGCTTCCGGCTTCGGCATGGGCAGCGGAACGCTGGCTGCCGCCGCAGATGAACTCTGCGCAGCCGGCGTATTCACGTCCCATTCGCAAATGCGATAGCCATTGTGTCGCTCGGCTAGGTCGAGATGGATGTGATTGTTGTGAAAGCCATCGGAACCCGGGCCGAGCACCGTCGTAAAGCGCGCGCAAGCGCTCGTACGCAACGCTGTCCGGAAATCGACCGATACTGTGACGTCGGTCAGTTTGACAGTCCGACCGTTGTCGAGCGCGAACCCTCGAATATCGATCGCATTGCCCTTGCCGTGCTCGCTGAGCTTGGCTCCGGCAATGCGATTGCGGCCACGGCACTCATAGTCGCCGAAGTTATCGACGCTACGCAGAGTAGCGCCGAGGGCGCTGACGCTGGGCGCAACATCGTCGCGAATCCAATCGGCCAGGGCGGCAGCCATCGAGCAGCGCAGCATGGGCGGTGGCATAACGGAAATTCGGCGCCGATCATCGAGCCGGACCGCATCGAGCCGCACCATATCGTCGCCGCCGCAGGCGCCGGGCCCTTTCACCAACGGGATTGGGGTGATCTCGGCCAATAATTCGAGCCGCTTCCGGCACTCGGATGGCTCGCTCGTGAGGC
Source organism: Pseudolabrys sp. (assembly GCA_025929185.1). GTDB lineage: Bacteria > Pseudomonadota > Alphaproteobacteria > Rhizobiales > Xanthobacteraceae > Pseudolabrys. The sequence continues at coordinate 8,000 of JAICMO010000021.1, read as the reverse complement.
TCTCGGCCGCAGGCGCATTCGCGGATGTGGATCGATCAGCATATGGGAACGGCCGCAGCGGCGGCAACGGGATCTCGTCGGCAACCGCAGTGCAACAAGCGGCGGCGGTCAGCAAAATGAGGCCGAACGGCAGCCGGACCAAGAACTTTCCGACTGAGGTTTTAAGCCTCTTGCGCGAAATTCGGGCCATCCAGAGCCGGTTGCGTTACGCCGCCTGCTGGCTAACCTTGTCGTTGGCCGCCTTCGGACGGCCCAAGATGAAAAACCGCCGAGGAGACGTCAATGCTTGGATTGATGCAAGATTGGCCATTGTTGTGCCATCGCATCATCGATCACGCCGCGACCTATCATGGTAATCGTCCCGTCATCACGCGTTCGGTGGAGGGGCCGATTGTCGAGACGAACTACGCCCAGATTCGCGCGCGGGCGCTCAAGGTAGCGCAGCGGCTCGAGCGCGACGGCATTCGAATGGGCGACAGAGTCGCGACGCTCGCCTGGAATACCTGGCGGCATCTCGAAGCCTGGTACGGCATTCTCGGCATTGGCGCGATCTATCACACGGTCAATCCGCGGCTGTTTACCGAGCAGATCGTGTGGATCGTCAACCATGCGGAAGACCGCATGATGATGACCGACATCACGTTCGTGCCGCTGCTCGAAAAGATCGCCGACCGGCTGCCGACGATCGAACGTTATGTTGTGCTGACCGATGCAGCCCACATGCCGGAGACGACGCTCAAGAACGCAGTCGCCTACGAGGACTGGATCGCGGAAGTCGACGGCGATTTCGTCTGGAGGTCGTTCGACGAGAACACCGCCGCCGGCATGTGCTACACCTCGGGGACGACCGGCAATCCGAAGGGCGTGCTCTATTCCCATCGCTCGAACGTGCTGCATGCACTCATGGCGTCGCTGCCGGATTCGAAGTGCATGTCGTCACGCGATGTGTGCATGCCGGTCGTGCCGATCTTCCACGCCAACGGCTGGTCGCTTGCGTTTTCGACGCCGATGGTCGGCGCGGCGCTGGTGCTGCCGGGCGCCAAAATGGACGGCGCTTCGCTCTACGAGCTCCTCGACAAATACAAGGTGACCTTCACCGCGGCGGTGCCGACGGTCTGGCTGATGCTGTTGCAGGACCTGGAAAAGACGGGGGGCAAGCTGCCCTATCTCAAGCGGGTGGTGATCGGCGGCTCCGCCTGCCCGCGCGCTATGACGCAGACGTTTCAGGAAAAGTATGGCGTTGAAGTCGTCCATGCCTGGGGCATGACCGAGATGAGCCCGCTCGGCTCGCTCTGCACCATGAAGCCGGAATATGAAGCGCTCAAGGGCGACGCGCGGCTCGACGTGCAGATGAAGCAAGGACATCCGCCTTTCGGTGTCGAAATGAAGATCACCGACGACGCCGGCAAGGAATTGCCTTGGGACGGCAAGACGTTCGGCAGGTTGAAGGTGCGCGGTCCGGCGGTCGCGCGCGCATACTACAAAGGCGCGGGCGCCGAGGTGTTCGAGAGGGACGGATGGTTCGATACCGGTGATGTCGCCACCATCGACCAATACGGTTACATGCAGATCACTGACCGTGCGAAGGATGTGATCAAATCCGGCGGCGAATGGATTTCATCGATCGATCTGGAGAACCTCGCGGTGGGTCATCCGAAAATCGCCGAGGCCGCCGTCATCGGCATTCGCCACCCGAAATGGGACGAGCGGCCGTTGCTGGTCGTGGTGCCCAAGAAGGGGCAGAAAGCGACCAAGGAAGAAATCCTCGGCTTTATGCAGGGCAAGATCGCGAAATGGTGGATGCCCGACGACGTCGCCTTCGTCGATGACATTCCGCATACCGCAACCGGCAAGATCCAGAAGACTGCCCTGCGCGAGCGCTTCAAAGGCTACGTGCTGCCAACCGTAGCTGCGGCGGAATGAACGCCCTCGCATAGCGGCCGTCCGCGGCGATGACGAGAAGATTGCCTGCGCACGCTCTTCTCATTATCCCTGTTCCTCCACTGCGAGCGGGGTAGCGGGATACGATGTGGCGCAGGCCTTTTGCTGAGATTCCGAAGTCCCGGCTTGCGATCCGCGCTTGGCGGCTGGCCCTGTTCGCGCTGCTGGTGACGGTGCTGTCCATCCTCATTTTGCGGCTGGATCTGCTCGAAATCGTGCCGGCACTGGCAACATTCGCTGCGGCGCTCGGCTGCGCGCTGCTCGCGATGCTCCTGGCATTTGCGTCGTTCGTGCCGATCTGGCGCGACGGGGCGGGCGGCTTGCGTCAGGCGCTTGGTGCGCTCGTTATTGCGATCCTGCTGCTGGCCTATCCGGCCTATCTCGGCACCCGCGCGCTGAAGCTGCCGCAGATCAACGACATCACGACCGACCCGACCGATCCGCCGCGCTTCAGCGTGCTGGCGCGGCTGCGCCCGCGCGGCACCGACAAATATCCGGGCTCCGCCACGGCGGAACTTCAACAAAAAGCTTATCCTGACGTCATTCCATTGGAAGTTCCGGCCTCGGCCACAGCCACGTTCGACGTGGCGCTCAAGCTTGCTGACAGGCGCAAGTGGCGGGTGGTCTCGGAACAGGACCCTGCGCCCGGCCGCAATGGAATAATCGAAGCGGTCGCGCGAACGCCGATCATGGGCTTTCGCGACGATGTCGTCATCCGCGTCACCGCCATCGGGCCTAATGCTGCGCGCGTCGACGTTCGCTCCGCCTCGCGCTATGGCGCGCACGATTTCGGCGCTAACGCGGCGCGCATCCGAAAATTGCTCGACGATATCGACGATGCCATTGCGTCGGCCCCGGAGCCGAAACCCGAGCCAAAAAAGCTTCAACCTGCCAAGCGGCCAGCTCCCTCCGCAAGACGGTAAACGCCATCGATTGAGGGCGCGCCGTCGGTTTCGACCAGACCGCGCGCAACCAAATCCTCCATGTGCGCAAGCACCGAAAGCCCGGCTGCGCCGACCAGGCGCGGATCGATGCCGATGTAAATCGCGCGCACGATGCTTGGGATATCGGTCGCGCCTTTGCCGAGCCGATGCAGGATCGATTCCTCTCGCGCCTTGCGATGTAGGATGTAGTAATTCACGAAGCGCGGCGCGTCTTTGATCGCCGGTCCGTGCCCGGGGAAATAGAGGCTCTCCGTCCGCCGCGCGAGCTTGTTGAGCGAAGCCATGTAATCGCTCATCGCCCCGTCCGGTGGCGCGACGATCGATGTCGCCCATGCCATCACGTGATCGCCCGCAAACAAGATGTTCTTCTCGCGCCAGGCGAACGCCATGTGGTTGGCGGTATGTCCCGGAGTCGCTACCGCCTCGATGCTCCAGCCGTCCCCCTCCACCACTGCGCCGTCGGCGAGCGCGATGTCCGGCTTGAAATCGCGGTCGGCCGAAGCGTCGAGCGGATTGTGCTCGCCGATGTGCAGCGGCCGCGCGGCGCGGTGCGGACCCTCGGCGTAAACGGTCGCGCCGGTTGCCGCTTTGATGCGCGGCACGCCGGGCGAATGATCGTGATGGGTGTGCGTGACGAAGATATGCGTCACCGTCTCGCCCCTAACGGCATCGAGCAGGGCGGAAAGATGGCGCGGGTCGTTCGGCCCCGGATCGACGATCGCAACTTTGCCACGCCCGATAATGTAGCTCATCGTGCCTTTAAACGTGAAAGGGCCTGGATTGTCGGCCATCACGCGACGTACGCCGGGCACTGGCTCGTCGACCTTGTCCGGCACAACATCGAGGTTCTTGTCGAAAGGAATATCGTCGCTCATCGTGCTCCGCCGCGTGATGTTACGATTGTGGCCATACTCGTTTGCTATCGGGCCTGCAATGAGAACGTTTTATCTTGGCATCATTCCCGCGCTTTGGCTGATCTGGCTCATCTACTGGATCGGCGCAGCCATCGGCGCGAAGGAAACGCAGCGCGAGGAAGACTTGCGTTCGCGCCTCACCCATCATGTGCCACTGATCCTCGGTGGAATACTGCTCGGATGGCCCGGCATTGCCGGTATGCAACTGGAGCGACGCTTCGTACCGCTGTCGTTGACGTGGTTCTGGTGCACGGTCTCCATCATCGCCATCGGTCTCGGGTTTTCAATCGCTGCGCGCGCATGGCTCGGTGGAAACTGGAGCGGCTCAGTCACCATCAAGAAGGGGCATGAATTGATCCGCAGCGGCCCTTATGCGCTTGTGCGCCATCCTATCTACACAGGCCTTCTGCTAGCGTTGATCGGCACGGCGATTGCTATCGGCAGGTGGCGCGCGCTGATCGCGCTCGTCTTTTTCATTCTCGCGATCGCGCGCAAGATCACGATCGAAGAGCGCTTTATGTCGGAGCAGTTCAACGATGCCTACGCGCGCTATCGCGAGCAAGTCGCAGCGCTCGTCCCGTTCGTTTTGTAGGCGCTAGCGCACGACAAGCGCGCCGTTGGTTTCCTGATGAAAATCGTCAAAGAAATTGTAGCGCCCCGGCGATAACGGCCGGAGGTGCACAACGCCTTCGCCGTTTCCGGTCACTACCTTTTCCACCCGCAGGCTGACACTCTCGAATTCCATCGGCGTGGAATCGAGATTCTTTATCCGTAGCGTAATCGGGACGTTAGCCGGAGCATGGAGTTCGACCGGCTGAAAGCGATGGTTCTTGACGGCGATACTAAGAGACGCCGGCTGCTCGGCATGCGCGGACGCAGCGAAACCGGCAATGAGGAACGCGCACAGGGCGGCGAGATATTTCGACATAATTTATTCCCCATCTTCGACTGCGGCCGCCTAGAACTCGACCGCAAGCTTGAACTTGGCACGCTGACGCGAGAATTCGGACAAATTCAGCGTTGAGCCCGGAATCTCCACGTCGCTTCCGCTGACCTGCACATTCCAGGCCGCGGCGATAAACATTTTGGGATTAAGCTGTACAAAAAGCGTCGGCCCGACGTAAACCGCGTCACCCGTAAAAGTATTGAACCAGGCGCCGTCATAGTGGCGCAGATACCAAACCTCGGCGCCTATGAGCACCGAGGGCACGATTCGATACGCGAGTGCGCCCGAGATTCCGCCCTTCGACTCAAGCTCCCATCCGCCGCCGGTATGATCCGGATCGTGCGTACCCTCGGGCTCGTAGAGCAAATTCGCGCCCAAATAGAGCCGGTTCTTGATCAATTCCAGATCGGCATTGAGCTTCAGCTCGAGCTCGAGATTGTTGACGCGCTCACCTCCGGTTTCGTCGATGCGCCGCCATTCCGGCTCTGCGGAAAGCGTCACCGCCAGCGGAGAGGACGGGCCGCGATCAAGCAGAGGGTATCTGATCTCGCCGAAGAAGCCACCGAACGCGATCTGGTCGCGATTGTCGAGATCGGTGACGCCGTGAATGCTGTGCGCTGAAACAAACGGACCGAATTCAAACTGCACAAATTGATTCGGGGTAAACTCGAATTCGAGCTTGCTCTCGCTTCCCCAATAACGGCCGCCACTTTTGCCGATGCGCGCCTCGGTATCGAGCGAAAACTCTTTTTCACCTTCGAGGCCGATGCCGGATCCTTCCGTAAAGCCGAACACATATTTGGTTTCGATCTCGCGCTGGAAGGCGGCGCTATTGTCTTGCGCATGCGCCGCGATTGCGGATGCAACGAGCGACAGCGCAGAAAAAAAGCAGGAGCATAGAGGAAGAGCGAAAAAGCGCATTGAAAGATGCCTTGATCTCAAACGAAAGTGGAGATCAAGGCATAATGGACTTCAATATTTTTTGTCAAAAACAAATTGACGGATTTGCAAACATTAGAGCCGCTCTACTTCGTAATTTTTCTAAGTCAAAACTTTGAATTGCAGCATACCTCATTCGACTTGGTTCGCAGGCGTGGCGAGATTCGCCGGCACCTGCCGATTATTGCGGCGTCAGGCCTGCTTGCTTGATAATTCCGAGATATTTGTTGCTTTCCGTTTTGACGAACGCCCTGAATTGATCGACCGACATCGGATCGAGCTCGGCGCCGAGCGCGGCTAGTTTCTTCTTCGTCTCGGGGTCGTTGAGCACCTTGTTGATGTCGGTGTTAAGCGTCGCGACGATCGCTTGCGGTGTGCCATGCGGCACGAAAATTCCCGACCACAGGGTGAAATTGAATGCCTTGATGCCGCTTGCCTCGGCAACCGTGGGCACGTTCGGCGCCACTGATGCCCGCGTGGCCGAGGACACCGCCAGGAGCTTCAACGTCTTTGCCCTCACCTGCGACATCGCAGCCGGCAATCCGGAAAAATATAGGTCGACATGCGCGCCGAGGAGATCGTTGAGCGCCGGCCCCGCGCCCTTGTAAGGCACGTGGGTGAGATTGCTGTGCGTTGCCGCTTTCAGCATCTCTCCGGCAAAATAACCGGGCGTGCCGCTTCCGGCCGAAGCAAATGTGAGCTTCGCTGTCGGAAGCGCGGCAAGAAAGCCCTTCATGTCCGAATACGGAGCCTTGGCTGGCACCACCAAGCCGAGCGGCACGACGGCGAGGAGCGCCACCGGCTGAAGGTCCTTCTCGGGGTCGTAGCTCAAACCTTTCAGCCAATGCTGATTGATCGAAATTTCGCCGGTCTGGCCGAGCAGCAAGGTCAATCCGTCGGGCGCAGCGGTCGCAACGGCGTGTGCGCCGATCGAACCGCTCGCGCCCGGGCGATTTTCCACCACCACGGATTGGCCGAGCAGTTCGGCAAGCTTCGGCGCGACGATGCGGCCGACGACGTCGCCGGTGCCGCCTGCCGAATAGGCGACGATCATGCGCACCGGCCCACTCGGATATTTTTGCGCGGCGGCGGGCAACGTCAGCGCCGAAAGCGCGGCCGCGGCAAACATCGCGCGCGTTCTTGTTTTGAACATCTATTCCTCCACTCTTTTGTCTTCAGTGAATTTCAGGCTCCGGTGTAGGCGCACCGGCTTTCAGGAAATCGAAATCGCAGCCTTGGTCGGCTTGGCCGATGTGCTCGGAAAACATCGCGCCATAGCCGCGGGTGAACCGCGGCGGCGGCGGCGTCCAGGCGGCCTTGCGGCGCGCAAGCTCCTCGTCGCTGACGTGCAGATGAATGCGGCGCTTGTCGACGTCGATCTCGATCTCGTCGCCAGTCTTAACGAACGCGAGCGGTCCACCAATATAGCTTTCCGGCGCAACGTGCAGAATGCAGGCGCCGTAGCTGGTGCCGCTCATGCGGCCGTCGGAAATGCGGATCATGTCGCGCACGCCCTGCTTCACCAGCCGCTTGGGGATCGGCAGCATGCCCCACTCCGGCATGCCGGGGCCGCCTTTGGGCCCCGCGTTCTTGAGCACAAGAATATGGTCGGGCGAGACATCAAGATCGTCGCGTTCGATCTCGCGCATCATGTGGTTGTAGTCCTCGAAGGCAACTGCCTTGCCGCGGTGCTTGAGGAAGCGCTTCTCCGCCGCCGCCGGCTTGATGACACAACCTTGTGGCGCGAGGTTGCCCTTGAGCACCGCGGTTGCACCTTCCGCATAGATCGGATTCTCAAGTGAATGGATTACGTCCGGAAGGTGTATTTGCGCGCCCTCGATGTTCTGCCCGAGCGTTTTGCCGGTTACCGTCAGGCAATTGAGATCGAGCTTGTCCTTGAGCGCGACCATCAGCGCGCGCAGACCGCCGGCATAGAAGAAATCTTCCATCAGGTATTTGCCGGACGGCCGCACGTTGGCGAGCACCGGGATTTCGCGCGAGAGCCGGTCGAAGCGCTCCATGTCGATCGGAATGCCGGCGCGGCGCGCCATCGCGACGACGTGAATGATGGCATTGGTCGAGCCGCCCATCGCCATATGAATCTTGATCGCATTGTCGAACGCGCTTTCGGTGAGAATCTTCGCGGGCGTTAGGTCTTCCCACACCATCTCGACAATGCGCCGGCCGGCGGCGCCGCACATGCGCGGATGGTTGCTATCGGCTGCCGGAATCGAGGAAGCGCCGGGAAGCGCGAGGCCGAGCGCCTCGGTGATCGCCATCATCGTCGCCGCCGTCCCCATCACCATGCAGGTGCCG
>JAICMO010000089.1 GCA_025929185.1 Pseudolabrys sp. | reverse complement strand
GGCGAAAGTTAATACCGGACTGCCGCCTGGCAGGAGTGGAGGGACTCGAACCCCCAACCCCCGGTTTTGGAGACCGGTGCTCTAGCCATTGAGCTACACTCCTCCGTAAAGCGGCTGCGGCGGACCATAGAGGCCCGCCGCGGCGATGTCATGCATTATACCCGCAGCCGATGCAAGGGAGATCGCCGATCTTTAGCCGTTTTTGGCGTTGAGGCTCTCGGTGCGGCCGGCTCCCGGGCCGCGGAAGGAGAGGCCGGCCGATGCTGTCCAGTCGCCTCGAATTCATCGACTGCCCGCTCTGCGGGGCCTCAAGCACCAAGACCTGGGGTACGGAAAATGGTTTCGAGTGCGTCCGATGCACCCGGTGCGAGCTGGTTTATGTCAATCCAAGACCGAGCCTCGCGGAAATCTCGCACGCCAACGAAATTGGCGAACATCGAAGCGGCGCCGAGGCGCTGAACGTTGTCTACAAGAGAAGCCGCCGCAAGGCCCGGCGGTACGCCTCGACAATCAGAACCGTTTTCCCGGATGTGCTCGCGTCATCGAAGCCGGTGACATGGCTCGACGTGGGCGCCGGGTTCGGCGAGCTGGTCGAAGTCCTGCAATCGATGCTTCCCGCCGGCAGCCGCGTCACCGGCGTCGAGCCCATGGCATCGAAAGTCGCAGCCGCGCAGAAAATCGGCTTGCCCGTTTATCAAAAAGACCTCAGCCAAATCACGGAGCGCTTCGACTTTATCTCGTTGATAAATGTTTTTGCGCATATTCCCGATTTCCACGATTTTCTCGGACGACTACGCCCTCTGCTGCGGGAGAAGGGAGAATTGTTTGTCGAAACCGGCAATGGAGGCGACCTCCCCTCGATGAAGGAATACCCCGATCTGCTCTACTTGCCGGACCATCTCGTCTTCGCAGGCGAAGGGCACTTGCGCGCTTTTTTGGCGGAGGCCGGATTTTCCATTATTGCGACCCATACCGTCCGGATCGACACGGCGATGCATTTCGGCAAGACGCTCGTGAAGAAGGCCATCGGACGCAAGGTGAAGCTTGCGATGCCGTATCAATCGCGGTTTAGGCGGGTGCTCGTCAGGGCAAGGCTAAATGCGCCGACCGGCTGAGATGCATTTGTGCGGCGCCTTTCCCATCTGCAAACCTGTACACCTTACAGATACATTTACATTTGCATTCACATTCAATGAGGCTTGAACTTAAGCCCGATCCTTGCTTACCTCATGACCTTTCCGGGCCTGTGACAACCGCCCGATTAGCTGCCAAGCCAAGCGTTGTCTCGCTCCGCAAGGAGGTGAGACATGTCATGCGGCAGCACAGTTTGCTCTTCAACCAGCATTGGCCTGAGCGCCCGGCGCGGCCGAGCGCATCGATCAGTCTACGTACTTGGCAAGCGATGGATCGCGTTCGCAATCCTCTGCCTTAAGCGCCATCGGCAGCGCAAGGCCTTGCTCGGACTGGATGGCCGCCTGCTCCGGGACATCGGGATAACGCGCGAAGAAGCCATCCGCGAGGCTAAAAAGCCGTTCTGGAAGTGACCATGGCATCGCCTTCGAAGTCACAGATCGCCCTGCTCTACGGCGCACGCGCCGTGCGCGGATTTGGCGACGGCTTCGCGATTATCATCCTGCCGGCCTATCTCGCCGCCATCGGCTTCACGCCCACGCAGATCGGCTTTGTGGCGACCGCCTCCTTGCTGGGCACCGCGTTGTTGACGCTGATCGTCGGCTTCATCGCGCCGCGGCACGATTTGCGTCATCTGCTGATCGCCGGCGCTGCGCTGGTCGCGTGCACCGGAATTGCATTCTCGAATGTCCAGCACGTCGCCCTCGTCGCGCTCGTGGCGTTCTTCGGCACGATCAATCCGTCGAGCGGTGATCTCGGCGTGCTGGTGCCGCTCGAGCACGCCACGCTGGCGCGCGATGCCGCCGATCAAGAGCGCACGCATGTATTCGCGCGCTACAGCCTGATCGGCGCATTATCGACCGCGGGCGGCGCCCTGGCCGCCGCACTTCCCGACTTCATCGTGCTTGGCGGCATCGGCAAGATCGCCGCCTTTCAATCCATGTTCTACCTTTACGGACTGCTTGGCCTCATCGGCGCGGCGCTCTACCGGCAGCTGCCTCCCGCGCAAATGGATGAGGCAAGACCACCGACGCCGCTCGGTCCTTCGCGCGGGGTCGTCTATAAGTTGGCGGCGTTGTTCAGCATCGATGCGTTTGCCGGCGGTTTCGTTGTGCAGTCGCTACTCGCCTTGTGGCTGTTCGAGAGATTCGACCTGTCGCTGTCGGCTGCGAGCCTGTTTTTCTTCTGGGCGAGCGTATTAAGCGCCTTTTCCTACCCGGTCGCGGCACGGATTGCGGAGCGGATCGGTCTTGTGAATACGATGGTGTTCACGCACATCCCGTCCAGCGTCTTTCTCATTCTGGCGGCATTTTCGCCGAACCTCTGGTTGACACTTGCACTGCTGCTTGCGCGCGCGGCGCTGTCGCAAATGGATGTTCCGACGCGCACGTCCTACGTTATGGCCGTGGTGACGCCGGCTGAGCGGCCGGCGGCCGCGAGCGTGACCGCCGTGCCGCGCAGCCTCGCCGCTTCGGTCAGCCCGGCGCTATCCGGCTTTCTGATTGCGACGAGTTTCTCCGGCCTGCCACTCGTCATCTGCGGCGCGCTCAAGATCGCGTACGACGTGGCGCTGTTGTTTTCATTCCGGCACATCAAGCCGTCTGAAGAGAGGAACTGAAACCCGCGCTGGTACAACGTCACAACGTATCCTGCTTGTGCCCGCATTCCTTGCAGGCGAATTTTGTCCGGAGTTGCCCTTTGGGCGCAGTAACGCGATTTTTCGCGCCGCACTTGCCGCAAGTTGCCTCGATCCGGGTGTCGCCTTGTTTAACCGTGACGCCCTTCTTCTCCATCGCCTCGCGGACCAGCCGCTCGGCATCCTCGCGCATCGCTTGTTTCGACATGTCGCCCCGGTATCATGAATCAGGGATTAGAAGTCAGGAATCAGGAAAGTCGCCTTCTTTTTTGCACCTGATACCATCTTCGCTCCTTCGGGACCACGACGCGCACGGTCACGCAAATGGCTTGCCGCGCCAAAGCGCACGGAACCGTTCGACAATCGGGTCGGCCCGAGATCGTCACCCATGTCTTAGGCACATTCCGTCACCCATGTCTCCGGGCCGGACAATGCGAAGGTTGGAGCGGGTGAAGGGAATCGAACCCTCGTCATCAGCTTGGAAGGCTGTTGCTCTACCATTGAGCTACACCCGCGTCAGGGATCAGTATTCAGTATTCAGTAATCAGATGAGGCAGCCCCCCTTTTTGATTACTGACCTCTGATTACTGATACCTGAAATGGTGGGGGAAGTAGGACTCGAACCTACGAAGGCTAAGCCAGCGGATTTACAGTCCGCCCCCTTTGCCGCTCGGGACATTCCCCCGAAAGCCGCCGCACCGCGTTGATCTCGAAAGACAAACGCCTTCGCCCGCCGGCCGGTCGGGATTTTCGGCGTTTATGGGGACCGGCCCCCGTTAAGTCAATGGAGGCTACCTTCGTTGCGCCGGATCAAGTATGGCACGCGAGGCGGTTCCTAAAAGCGCGGGCGGAAACAGAGCAGGCATGGCACGGCAACCCTTCCAACGGCATCGTTCGGGCTCAAAGCCCGGCGCGACGCGCGAGCAAGTCGAGCGGCGCGAGCGCTTCGAGCGCGCCCGGCGCGAGAGCCTGCGGCCGGAATCCGACGGCACCGTCGTCATGTATGGCTGGCACACCGTGGTCGCGGCGTTGAAGAATCCGGCACGACACGTGCTCCGATTGCTGGCGACTGAAAATGCCGCACGGCGGCTTGGCGACGAAGGCATCCAGCCGCGGATTGCGCCGGAAATCGTGCGACCCGGTGCAATCGCCGAGCGGCTGCCGCCCGATGCCGTGCATCAGGGTCTTTATATCGAGGCCGATCCATTGCCCTCGCCTGCGATCGAGACCTTGCCCGCGAGCGGCATCGTGCTGGTGCTCGATCAGATCACCGATCCGCACAATGTCGGCGCGATCTTCCGCTCGGCGGCGGCGTTCGCAGCAAGCGCAATCGTGACGACGCAGCGCCACAGCCCGGACGCAACCGGCGCGCTGGCGAAAGCCGCGTCCGGCGCGCTCGAGCACGTGCCGCTCGTCAGCGTGCAGAACCTTGCGCGCGGGCTCGCCGCGCTCAAGCAGAGCGGATTCTTTGTTGTCGGCCTCGATAGCGGCGGCGACGGCGATCTTGCATCGATCGCCTTGCGCACGCCGCTTGCGCTGGTGCTCGGGGCCGAAGGCAAAGGCCTGCGCCAGCTGACGCGCGAAACCTGCGACCACGTCGCGCGCATCGACCTGCCGGGCGCGATCAAGAGCCTGAACGTATCGAATGCGGCGGCGCTCGCGCTCTACATGGCGGGCCGGCAGATCGAGCGGCAATAAAAAGCAAAACGGCGGGCTCTCACCCGCCGCTCGCACCCCACTAACAATGAATCTATTCGGCGCTGCCGTTGCCGCGTTTGCGGAACAGGCGAATGTCCATGCGGTCGGGCCCAAGCACGGTCACGTCGGCGTCGGCGTGGATGACGCTTTCACCGTTGCCGGCGCGCGGGCCGTCGCCGCTTTGTTGCGCGGGGCGGAGTCCGGGATAGGGCGTGTCCGCTGCGCAAACATTGCAGCCCGACGGCGTAGACCACTCGCGATGGAAATCCTGCGCCGGCCTGATCCGATGCATCGGCCGCGACGCGGCTCCGCGAGGGACGACGGCTTTGATTTTTTGTCCGCGCGGGAAGTAGTGATGATTGCGCCACGGCGGCAGCCAGTAGGCGCGCACGACAATGCCGGGCTCATAGTCGTAAATAACTTGCGGCGCGGCGCGAACGCCGGCGACAGCGTACTCATAATCGGCCGCGCGTAACGGCGCCGTGGCGGACATCGCCAGTCCAACCGAGCCGATGACAAACAGAGCACGCATGCCGTGGCTTCCGACGCCTGAAATATTCGCAGGCATTTTAGTCAAAGCGGCGAGATTGCCACGCCCGATCGAAGGGTAACATTAATCGCCGCGCGTCTTCTTTGTCGGTGCAAAGCGGCTACAAAGCGGCGAACGCACCAGGTGATCGAACCAATGCGGCTGTTAAACTTAATGCTGCCGGCCCGCACAGTCGCTCGCGAGGTCGTTCGATTCGATTACGCGCGGGCGGCCCCCTGCCATAATTGTTTGTGCATATGACCGAAGCCTGCGTTTCGGAGAGAGGCCGTCCCGCGCGAGCCCTGCGCATCAGCCAGCCGCGCTTTGCATGGGTGCTTGTGACAGTTCGGTGACACTGGTAGCTCTCGGAGCGCACGGCAGCCGGGTTAGCTCAGCGGTAGAGCAGCGGTTTTGTAAACCGTTGGTCGGGGGTTCAATTCCCTCACCCGGCACCAGCCTTCAGCCAAGACTTCGGCGAGCAAGACCCTCGCGTGGCGAGTGCCCGCCGCTTTAGCGAAGGCGGGCTTTTTATGCTGTCCGGCCCGGAGATCGATGACGGGAGCGTGCCCAGATTTGGGAGGCGCGGGGGCGCACCCACTTCTGAAAATGCTTTCCGGTTGTTCCCGACTGTGCCAGACTACCCCCGCAGTATGTTTACTTCCGGAGAGCAAGCAATGCCGCAGGGCACCGTTAAGTGGTTCAATCCGACGAAGGGCTATGGCTTCATTCAGCCGCAAGAAGGCGGGAAAGATGTGTTCGTCCACATCTCCGCCGTCGAGCGCGCGGGCCTTAGCACGCTGAACGAGGGCCAGACCGTTCAGTACGAGCTCGTCGAGAACCGCGGGAAGACATCCGCGGAGAACCTCAAGGTCAAGTGACCCCGTCGCCCTCGTCTTTCGCGTCGTTCACTTTCGGCCTCATCGACTGATCTGGACAACCGCCGAGCCTCGTGCCCGGCGGCTTTGCCATGCGCGCGCGAAATTTCGCGCCGACGCCGCTATTTTGCCCGCGCGGCTGCACGTTTCCTCAGCGCGTGAGCTTTTCAAGCTCCGGAAAAGGTGCAAGCGGGACGTCCTTGCAAAAGTCTTTCACCTCGCGCGCCTCGGTGACGTAACGATTGAATTTGCCGCCGACGTAAACGGCCGCGCCCTCTTTGTTGCCGAGATATCGGCCGTCCGTATTCCTGGCATTGAAGCGCACGCAGGCGATGTAGCGTTCGCCCAGACCCATTTTTTTGCGGACCGGCTCCGACACCTGCGCTTCCTTGATGTGAGTCGGATCGTTCAGGTAGGTGCGCAGGAAGGCGAGCAAGTCGTCCTTGTAGTGCGCCGGAAAGACGTTCTGCTGCTCCCACATCACCTTGAGGTCTTCCTGCGTGGGCTCGAGATCGTGGCTACAGCCGCCGATGAAAAGCGCAGCGAGAAGCACCAGCCATTTCATTTTCGACGATTCCGATTGAAGGCAGCCCCTGCCGGTCATCATATCGCCCGGCCGTCAGGTTGGAATATCCGAATTAGGCGCGGTGTCTAGATCATGCGGGCGCTCGCAGAAGGATCATTGCTTTGATGCTTGAGTCAGGTCTCCTGTCGCGCCGAAAACTCCTTGCCGCTTCTGCGTTGACGGCGGCAGCTGGCGCCATGCCGCGCGATTCCTTCGCGGAAGCGCCTGCGGCAAAGAAGCAGGGACCTGGCGTCTACCGCAGCAAGATCGGCAGCTACGAAGTGACCGCGCTTTACGATGGCATCTGGTATCTGCCGATCGACGAAAAGTTCGTGGGCAACGCGAGCAGCCGTGCGGTCGACAAAGCCCTCGCCGCCGCGTTCCTGCCGCCACGCATTTTGCCGGTTTCGTTCACCGCGCTGATGGTCAACACCGGGGCAAAGCTGATCCTGATCGACACCGGCACCGCCGGGCAGATCACGGACAGCGCCGGCTTCATGCTCGGCAATCTCGCCGCCGCCGGCGTCGAACCGAAACAGGTCGATATGATCGTCATTTCGCATTTCCATCCCGATCATATCGACGGCATCAAGACCAAGGACGGCGCCAAAGTCTTCCCCAACGCGCAGATTTTGGTGCCGGAGCCGGAATGGACGTTCTGGATGGATGACGGCAACATGAGCCGAGCGAAGCAACCGGTGCTGCGCTATTTCCGCAACGCGCGGCGGATCTTCACGGATATTGCCGGCGAGGTTCGCCGCTTTACGCCGGGCGAGGAAGTCGCGCCGGGCATCACGTCGATCGCGGCCTACGGCCACACGCCTGGCCACACCGCGTTTGCGATCGCGTCAGGCGGTCAATCCATGCTGGCGATGAGCGACACCGCGCGGGAGCCGTTCCTGTTCGTCAAGCATCCGCAATGGCAGCCGAGCTATGACATGGACGGACCGATGGCAGCCGCGACCCGCGAGCGCATGCTCGATCGCGCGGCTGCCGACCGGATGCTGGTTGAGGCCTATCATTTCCCCTTCCCGGCTTCCGGACACATCGCGAAGACAAAGACCGGCTACGAGCTTGAGCCGGTGCTCTGGCAGCCGCTTTAGCCGGCAAGAGCTTGAAACGGACTCGTCGTGGCCGGGGCTTGTCCCGGCCATCCATGTCTTGAGATCGCGCGATTTGTAAGACGCGGATGCCCACGCCAAGCGCAGGCACGACGGCAACGTAACGTCGCTTCACGAGCTACATCTTCGACAGCTTCGCGATATCGACCGCTTGCGCATAGGCGAGCTTTGCCTCGGCGGGCGCTGAGCCCGTAACGCTCACCAGATACTTGTTCGAGATCACCATGTTCACGTCGCCCTCGTGCGTCTGGATCGCGCGCTGGCTGCCCACGCGGACGAGCTTTCCCATCGCGCCCGCAATCGCCGGATTCATGAACAACTGCGCAAATTGCATGACCATTGCGGAATCGCCGGTGATGCGCACTTCGACGTCTTTGCCATCGGGACCGGTGTAGCGGCGGCTCGCCGACGAGGCGCCGAACATGGCAACGCCGACGGAAGCGGTCTCCGCCTTCTCCGCTTTCCAGCCCGGAAGCGGCGCGGGCAAAAGCGCCGCGAAATTTTCCGCGTTCTTTTGGCCGATCAGTTGAGAGGCGGTGTCGAGCGACTGTTTGGCGCCTGCGAAGTCGCCCGACTGATAGTCTTTGCGCGCCTGATCGATGGCATCGGTGATGTCGTCGGCAAAGGCCGCGCTCCCGGCGGACACGACGAAAAACATCACCGTTAATACGCGAATGAAAAGCATGAGCGCCCCCTTTCAACACGCGCGGTATCCCGCCGACTCACCATCCGGTGAATCGACGGGAGCATATTACCAGTCGATGCACGCGGCTACCGCCGGTCGCGGAGCCCTGCGGTTGCGCCTAGTTCGTCACCCGGACGCCGCCGAATATTCCGAAGCCGGGATGCTCGAACCCGATCGGGTCTTCGTAGCGGCGGTCGAACAAATTATCGATACGGCCGAACACGGTGACGTGGTCGTCGACCTTGTAGTTCGCGGCGAGGTTAACCGTCGTGTAGCCCGGCGCATCGAGCCTTGGGATCGATCCGTCGCGGCTGATGTCGATCCAGGACCCCACGCGCAGAACCGTCGTGGACAGCGTCAACCGCTCGACCGGCGACCATATCGCGGACACGCTGAGTTTGTTGCCCGGCCGGCGGAGCAGGCCTAGCCCCGTCGTTTCGTCCCGCGTGACCGTCGTCGTGTAGTCCGCGCGCACCGCGAGTTGATCGTTCACGCGAAGGGCGGCGAACGATTCGACGCCGTGCATGGTCGCCTCGCCGACGTTCGTGTTGGAAAAGACAAAGGCGACCGGATCGAACGTGCCGACGATAAGGTTGGTAACGTCGTTGTGGAAATAGGTCGCGCCGACCCGCAGCCGGCCGTTGAACAATGGCTGCTCGAAGCCGAAGTCGTATCCTTTGCTCTCTTCCGGCAGCAGATTTGGATTGGCCTTGATCATGAACGAGGGGTTGTCGACGAAAAGTTGCGTCAGCGTCGGCGCTTTGAAACCGGTGCCGTAGCTTCCCTTGAGCGTCGTCTCGGTGAGCGGAACGATAAAGATCGGAGCGACGCGCCAAGTGACATGCGGCCCGAAGCCGTCGTTGTCGTCGTAACGAATGTTGGAGACGAGGGAAAATTGCTTGGTGACCTGCGATTGAAGCTCCACGAAGGCCGCCTTGTTGCCGGTCTGCGCTCGTGTCGTGGTTTGCGTGAAGTTGAAGAACGGATCGACGGTTCCGGTCGAATCGGTTCGCAGCGATTCCCGCTCGTCCTGGAGGCCCATCACCAAGGTTTGCCCCGGCGCGATGTGCGCCTCACCTCGCCAGTCGACTTTCGTCCGCACGCCGAGGTTCGTGGTCGGCGGCGCGACCAAAGGGGTGGTGAAAAAGCTGTCCGGGTTCGGATCGAAATTCCATTGCCACTGATTGGAGTAACTCACGCCGAAATAGTTCTTGAACCGGCCGTCGAAGAGCGACCAGACGACCTCGCCGCGGGTGAACAACTGATGATTTCTTTGCGTGTCCTGCAACGCCTCGGGCGCCGGCGGCACGAAGTTCAGGAAATCCTCGCCGGTAAATCCCAGCTTTGCATCGGTATAGCGCGCCACCAGGTTGACCGCGACGTCGTCGGAGACGTTGGCGCCGAGCTTCGTCGAGTAGGTCCAGTTGTTGTATTTGTCGTCGATCCGGCGCTCGCCCGGCGCAAGCAGATGCAGCGGGGTCACCGGCGTGGCATTCGACTGGAAATGCAAAATGTTGAAGGCGTAGCTGAAATTGCCCTGTGAGCCGCTCAGGTTTGCCGTTTGATTGAAAGTCCCGAATGAGCCGCCTTCGACGACGCCGGTGGCCTTCGGCGGTCCCTCGCCGCTTTTGGTGGTGATCGAAATGACGCCGCCGATGGCATCCGAGCCATAAAGCCCGCTCTGCGGGCCGCGCAGGATTTCGATTCGCTCGATGTCGCCGGTCAGCAAATGCGCAAAATCGAAGGCCCCGTTCGGCACGCTTGGATCGCCCACGTCGATGCCATCAATCAGCACCTTCACATGGTTTGCGTTCGTTCCGCGAATAAAAACGGCCGTCTGCCCGCCGGGGCCTCCGCTTTGCACGACATTGAGGCCGGGCACCGTGCTCAGCGCGTCCGCGACGGTGCTGCGGTGGTCGCGCTGCAAGTCATCGGCTGTGATGACCGTAACGGAACTTGCAATCTGATCCGACGGCGTCGGCACTCCCGTGGCGCTAACGATGACCGGAGGCAACGCGATCGGTTGGTTGCTTGATGAATCTTGTGCGTGCACTCGGCCCGCAAAGAGAATGCACAGCACAAGCGGCGCGCCGGCGCCACGTATCGTCCTTCCCATGACACAAACGTTCCTTCGTTTGCGCACACGCATTCGCGTTGCGCATCGGGTGAACCAAACCCGCCGCGAAGGTGTGTGGGCGTTTACGCGGACTTGCCGCGCCTCACGCACACTCTTTGAAAAGTCGTGGGAGAATTTCTCTCACGGCCTTCGCAACGGCGTTGATGTCACCGCTGCGAAAGACCGCTCCGTATGGACGCCCCGTCCACCGGTTGGGTGACCGCGCTGGCAGGTCTCCTGGCTCGCGGCTCGTTGCTTCAGCGTCGGCCTTCCCAGTTGCCCAGTGGCCACGGATGGCGCGAAGCTAACCGCTCACAGTTGCGGGGGCAGCCACGGATAGCTGCAAGCAAGCAGTGTCCGTGTTCCCTCTTTCGTCCCCGGAGCGACCCGGGGAACCAGCACGATGGAATGTTCCGACGCGATGCGCCGAGAGTCAAGCTCGCCGCATAACTGACGCCTTATTCCGGTTGCTTGGTCGTCTTCTTTGCCGCGTGCTTTTTCGAGGCATGCTTTGCCATGTGTTTCTTGCTCTTGTGAGTCTTATGCATCGCCGTCTTCGCTTTGCTCTGGCTGTCGCCGGCCGCCGGCGCGGAGCTGTTTTGCATGGAATTGCTTTGTGCCAATGCCGGGCCGGCCACGAGTGCGGTGGCGAGCAACGCCGCTGAGATTGCTTTCAACATCGGTTGGGTCCTTCATGAAATGGGTTTGCCGCGAACCCGAATTCAAATCGGCTGGCCAGCCCTTGTGCCGGCCACTGTGGCAAACCTGCCCGCCTGCGACTGAACCCGCTCTGAAGCCGAATGTTATTCGCCGTTCAAAGTACGGGCCGGGCCGTGTCCGAACCGTGGCAATATGGTGATAGCGATAAGGGGACGGAGGCTGCGGACTAACCGCCCCCTTCGCGTGTTTTTGAAGTCAGCGCCACGGGCGATTGCCTATAGTGGCCCGCCGAGACAAACCAGCGAGGTGTCCTTATGACCGTCTCCAACGCCCTCCGCCGCGCGGGCATTCTTGCCGCCGCCGTTTTGCTTACGGTTGTGTTCAGCGTCAGGCCGGCCACCGTCATGGCCATGGGGACCGAAACGCCGCCCGATGACGGCGGCAAGAAAAAGAAAAAGCAGAGAGGTAGTGAGCTCGAAACCCGGCAGCAGAAAGTCGCGTACGAGCAATTCCTTCGCGATTACCGCGCCGCCCGCAAACTGATCGTCACCGGCCGTTACAAGGAAGGCATCGCCGCGATGCACGCAATCGGCAAAGACGACAACGCGGATGTGGCGAACTACATCGGCTACGCCTACCGCAAGCTCGGCGACTACGCCGATTCGAAGGTGTGGTACGAGAAAGCGCTCGCCACGGATCCCGATCACGTGCGCACCTGGTCGTATTACGGCATGTGGCAGATGGAGCAAGGCAACCGGCTGAAGGCGCTCGACGACTTGCTGAAGGTGAAGCTTCTCTGCGGCAACACGTCGTGCAAGGAGTACCGCGAGCTCAGGGACGTGATCGACGGCAAGGCGAGTTATTGAAGCTGGCTGTCGCGAGCAGAACAGACAATGGTGTCATCGCCGGGCTTGGCCCGGCGATCCCGTTTAGGGACGCAGCGCATGCCTATTGAATCGAGATGGCCGGGACGAGCCCGGCCATGACATCTCTCTACGCTGCGGATGACTTGCTCGTCTCCTCCACGATCCACTTGTGATAGGCCGGATCGACGCTTTCGACCGGCAGCACGAGAACGGCCGGCGTCGTATAAGAATGCCTCTCCTTCACCGTCGCGCGCACCGCTTCCGCGAGCGACGCGCGCGTTTTGATGATCATCACCACTTCCTCGCCGCGATCGATTTTCCCATCCCACCAGTAATGCGAAATCATGCCCGGCAGGATGTTCACGCAGGCCGCCAGCCGCTTCTCGACAATTAATCTTCCCGCCTCCTCCGCCTCGACAATCGAGGGGTAGGTCGTATAGAGCAGCACCGCGCGTTCCATTGCTTTATCCCTTGAGCGGCCGATGAAAAGCCCGTCTCGCTTCAACAGTATCGCTTTCGTCGCCGGCGCGACGCCGGAGGCGCGCGAGGCTTGTGAGCGGCTCACAAAGCGCTACGGCAACGCCGATCCGAAATCGGCCAACGTCATCGTCGCGCTCGGCGGCGACGGGCTGATGCTGCAAACCCTGCACAAGTTCATGAAGTCGGGCAAGCCGATCTACGGCATGCACCGCGGCACGGTCGGCTTCCTAATGAACGACTTCGCCGAGAACGGATTGGTGGAGCGGCTCGCCGCCGCGCATATCACGGTCATTCATCCGCTGCTGATGTGCGCGCGCGACGCACAGGGATGCGTGCAAGAGCATCACGCGATCAATGAAGTCTCCTTGTTTCGCCAGAGCGCGCAGGCCGCGCATCTGCGCATCCTGATCGACGGCAAGGAGCGGCTCGCGGAACTGATCGCCGACGGCGTGCTGGTGTCGACGCCCGCCGGTTCCACCGCCTACAATCTGTCGGTGCAAGGCCCCATCATCCCGATCAATGCGCCGCTTTTGGCCCTGACCCCGATCAGCCCTTTTCGTCCGCGGCGCTGGCGCGGGGCGCTCCTTCCGGACAAGGCGAAAGTAACGATCGAGGTTTTGGAGAGCGGGAAGCGCCCGGTCGCCGCCGTCGCCGATCACGACGAGGTACGCTCGGTGCAATCCGTCGAAATCAGCATGGATCACGGCATCGCGATCAATATGCTGTTCGACCCGGGCCACAATCTCGACGAGCGCATTCTGCGCGAGCAGTTCGGATTCTGAGCTCGCCTAAATCCGCCGCAGCGGATGCGTAAGTGCGAGGAAAAATCCGCCGGTCGTGAACGCCGCCATCAACAGGAATGCCGCGCGAAAGGCGATCGTGATGTCACCTCGAACGGCGTCTCGCTGATCGGCCGCAAGGGTCGAGCCGGCATTTCCCGCGTGCTCGACCATGGCCGCAAACGCGCGCGCGGCCTCCGGATTGCGGATCGCCAGCACGGCAAAGAGCATCGTTGCGACCAGCGCCGTACCGAACGCGGCGCCGATCGAGCGCGAAAATTGCACGGATGCCGCCGCCTCCCCCAAACGGGCATTGCCGGCCGCCGATTGCACGGTGACCTGCACCACGCCCATCACCGTTCCCATGAACAGTCCGCTGCCCAGGAGCAGGCCGGCGAGCGCTGCCGTACCGAGGTCCGGCGCCCACACCGCAAGCACGACGAAATCCAGCGTGGCCAATGACAGGCCGACGATCGGAAACACCGTCGTGCGGCCGGTCTTGTGAACAAGCCGTCCGGTGACCAGCGATCCGCTGCCGATTCCGATCGTGAGCGGTACGAGCAACAAGCCGGTTTCGGAAGGTGAAGCTCCGCGCATGACTTCGAGATAAACGGGCGCGAACGTTATCAGCGAGACGAGCGCCGCACCGTGAAACGCGGCCATCGCATCGCTGCGCCAGATCGCGGGTCGGCGCAGCAGGCCGAATGGAATGAGCGGCGATTGCGCACGATTTTCCTGGCGGATCAACAGTCCGAGCGCAATGAGCCCGGCCGCGAACAAACCGGCGGCGAGCGGCATCGCTTCCATATTCACGTGCTGCGCCCGTTCGAGCGCGAGCAAGCTGGCGGCGACAAAAAGCGCGAAGAACAATAGTCCGAGCGGATCGGCACGCCATCGCTGCCCGCCGGACTTGCGCGCCGGAATCCGCCACGTCAGCGCGATCGCGCCAAATCCGATCGGCACGTTGATCAGAAAAATCGATTGCCAGCCGAAATGCTCGGTCAGGTAGCCGCCGGCGACCGGGCCGAACGTGTTGGCCGTGACCGCGACCGCCGCGAGATAACCCTGATAGCGCGCGCGTTCGCGCGGCGGAACGGACTCACCGATCAGCGCCTGCGACAGCGTCATCAGCCCTCCCCCGCCCAGTCCTTGCAACACCCGCGCGAGCGTCAGCAGTTCGATGGTCGGCGCCGCCGCGCAAAGCAATGACGCCAGCATAAAAACGCCGAGGCCGATGAACATCAGTTGCCGACGCCCGAACGCATCGCCCAAACGACCGTAAATCGGCGCGGCAACGGTCGAAGCGATCAGATAACCGACGACGATCCACGACACACGCTCGACATCGCCGGTCGCCGCGGCGATCGCCGGCAGGGCGGTGGCGACGATCGTCTGGTCCACCACCGCCAGAAACATCGGCAGCATGATCGAGGGAAATATCGTCAGGAAGCTCCGGTGCCGCGTGTCCGGAGCATTCGACGGCTCTTTGGGTTGGTCT
>JAICMO010000137.1 GCA_025929185.1 Pseudolabrys sp. | reverse complement strand
CGAGTGCTGCGTCTGGCCCATGCACCAGAGGATCGTTGCCGGCTTTTGGGTGGCAAACATCTTGGCGATGCGTTCCATCTGCGCGCCGGGAACGCCGGTCACGCGCTCACACTCCTGCGGCTTCCACTTCTCCACTTCCTTGCGGAGATCGTCGAAGCCATAAACGCGCTGTTTGATGAATTCCTTGTCTTCCCAGCCGTTCTTGAGGATGTGCCACATCATGCCGTACAGCACAGGGATGTCGGTGCCGGGGCGGAAGCGGGCGTATTCCGTGGCATGCGCGGCGGTGCGGGTCATGCGCGGGTCGAAGACGATGAAGTTACCCTTGTTGAGCTCCTTGCTCTCCAGCATGTGCTGCATGCCGACCGGATGCGCCTCCGCCGCATTGCTGCCGATGAAGATCATCGTTTTGGCGTTGCGCAAATCGTTGAGGCTGTTGGTCATCGCGCCGTAGCCCCAGGTATTGGCCACGCCGGTGACGGTGGTCGAATGACAGATGCGCGCCTGGTGGTCGGTGTTGTTGGTGCCCCAGTAGGCGCCCATCTTACGCATCCAGTAGGAGGCCTCATTGGTCATCTTGGCCGAGCCGATCCAGTAGACCGACTCCGCGCCCGACTTCTTTCGGATCTCCAGCATTTTATCGCCGATCTCGTCGATCGCCTGGTCCCACTTGATGCGGGTCCACTGACCGTTGACGAGCTTCACGGGATACTTCAGACGTCGTTCGCCGCTGACCAACTCGCGCACCGAGGCGCCTTTGGCGCAATGCGAGCCGCGATTAATCGGCGAATCCCAACTCGGCTCCTGGCCGACCCAGACACCGTTGGCGACTTCCGCCGTGACCGTGCAGCCGACCGCACAATGTGTGCAGATACCCTTGTGGATCGTCGCGCCGGAAGTAAGCGGACCTGCCGCAGCAGCCTCGGCTTTCCGCACACTGGTCAGCGGCAGGGTGCCGATCGCGGCGAGGCCGCCCGCGGCCAAGCTGGAGCGGCGTAGGAAAGCGCGGCGATCGATGCCGGTACCGCCATTTGCAGCAAGAGCCGCGAGCGAACCGCGGCGCGCCTGTCGTTCCGTACGCTTGATCAGCATGGCCTTTGCTCCCTTTTACTTCTTCGCCGGGTAGCGGTTGACGCGATAGAATGCCTGAATGTCGGGCGAATTGGCCTTGTAGCGGGCCTTGGTACGCTCGTTGGCGTTCTCACTATCCGCTTTCGCCGTTCTCGCAGCGAGCGGCGCCGCGGCGGCCACCGCCGCGCCGGCGCCCACCACGCGAAAGAATTCTCGACGCCCTACGGCCATTCCGCCAGTCGGCTTGGTCTTCATTGCAATTCCTCCTCGATCACACGCGCGCCGGTCAGCCAGCGAGAGCGAAAGCTTCCGATTCGATTTGCAGGAACAGACGCCCGAACGTTCCGACGGGACGATAGAATCGCGCCGCTGCAACGGCTTCGATGTCTGAGAAAAAGCGTCCGATCCACGGCGCCATATGCTTCTCGAAAATCAACCGATCCGAGCCGGTCGGCGCTGGCAACGCGCCAGTCGCCAATCCGGCCATAATCTCACAGAGAATGCCGGCATGATCTTCCGGTTCCGCCACGCCCTCGGCGCGGTCGATGCCCAGCCGCGACAAGTCTTCGCGAAGCCGCGCCAGCGGGCGCTCATGCAGAAAGCCGGTCAGGTAGAATGAGGCATACGGCAAGATTTCACCGCGGCCGATGCCTATAAAGAGATCGAAAAACTCGCGCTCTACACCCTCGACCGAGGCTTCATGCGCCGTCGCGGCGATTTCGGTCAGTGCCATTCCGAGCGGCGATGCATCCCCGCGCAATTCCGTAAGGCGCGAAAGCAGATCGGCATCGGGAGCGCGCTGGAGAAGGTTGCCGAGGAGCGCGTAGGCGCGCGCGCGCATGAGGTCGACGTCGTCCAATCCGGTCGTGTTGAAATCACTGTAAAGATCGGGTCGCAAAGCCACGCGTGTGACGCCTGTTGCCGCCTCCACCGCAACGACGCGCTCAGCCGGAACGCGAGTCCAGTTAGACAGCGATGGCTGCGAAATCCCTATACGCCGCGCGAGCTCGGTGACGCCGCCGACGGCAGAAATGGCTTCTTGCAGCCCTCGATCCGGCATTGTCTTGTTCTTTGCATTCTTTGACCGGTGCTCCGCGCGTCCCTTCGGACCGCTCATGCGCCCGCCGCTTTACAACAGTTTAAAGCTGACGCCCGCCCGAAAAGGAGTCAACAGTCGCGAGCTATGCGGCTGCAATTCTTATTTCTTTCTTTTTTGAGGGAACTTTAATTCAGTGGGCGAGTTTCGGCGCTCGGTTTGTCTTGCCGCACAGCATTCGCATCGGATGATGATGGCTCGGTGCCCTGCGCAACATTTGTATCCGATGACGATGGCTCGGCGCCCGCGTGAACGTCCGGGCCGGCAACGTCAGGTGTCGCAGTGGCAGTAGATAGCGTTTGCGGCGGCAGTAAATCCTGCGGCATCGCGGCCTTTTCCAGCACCGAAGGCTCACTATTTTCCCCTATCGGGACTTCGAATACCCGCGCGAGCAACCGTGGAACCTCCTCGGCCTTGATTGTGCCGAAGCCGAGTATGCTGTTGGGACCGTTGAAATCCCACCCGTTCTCAACCGGCCCAATGTAGTCCCGGATTGACGGGTCGGAGCTCCACGCGCGACGAAGTGCCTCACGAGTTAAGTCCGGCGGCACGCCCGGTCGTAGAAAATCACGGATATCGGTGTCGGCTCCGATCGAGTCGACCGAGGGAAGATTCGCAGGATCGAAGCCGCCCAGGTCCGCAACGGCGCCGTCGTCTTGCAGCACCGGCGTGGCTCGCTGCTCGTCCTCGACCTCCTCGTCACGCGGCAGCTCGAGCGCCGCTTCCGGCGCGCCGGATTCCTCGGCCTCGCGCTTGCGCCGCGACCAGCGCTTAAGGAAATCTTCAGGTTCACTCATCGCTTCTCATCGTCTGTGTGGCGCGCGGCGCGCCATCTTCTCCGGATTCGCACGGTCGCGTTTGCGCTTTACGAATTCACGCTCGACATGATGTTTGGACACGAACGCCGCAATAGCATCCTCGATCGCCGGCGGCATCGGCACCGTATCGACGATTTCGTCGTTGCCGAGACCCGCGATTGCTTCGGCCTCCGCCGGATCGGCGGTCACGATCGCCAACCGCCAGGGCGGCTCGACACCCGTATTCTCCAGCACCACCCACAGCACCGGCTTACCGGTCATCAAGTTGTTGCGATAATTGCCGGTCTCGGTGCGATGCAGTTCGATTTCGGCGGCGCCGGCATAGAAGGTTGCGCGCTCGCCATCGTCGGTGAGCTGCGTCCACACCGGCGTATCGGGTACGCCGGTGAGCACGCTCGCCGTACTCCACTGGAATTCAGCCCAGGGGCTCGCGCCTTTGCTGCGCTCGACCACAACGCCAACCGCTATGGAGACGAGTGACTTCATCCAACCGCCTCCAAATGCTTGACCGGCAGTCCTGTCACCAGATTCTGTGGCTTCACGCGGATAAGATTATCGGGCGTAACGGCGAGAATAAGGTAGACAGGCTCTCGCTGCACTCTGTCGAGGGCAACCGCAGAATTGTCGAAAGTCAGCCGGAACAGGCCTGCCACCTGCGCCATGGTAGTCTCGTCGATCTCGTCGCCGCGCCATATCAGATCGCCGATCCTGGTCGCTTCGGCATCGAGTCCGACATACCAGGTCAACGGCGCATCGCGGAGCTCCGTGAGAGGTTCGATTGTCACGCCGATGCCGAGCAGATGCGTGACCCAGCGTCGCATCGCTTCCGCTAGCGCGCCGAGACCCGCACGGCCGGCGGTCAGATCGAGGGCCATATCGAACCGGTCGCTGCGCTCCCAATAGCTCGCGGCGTTATCGCCGTTGAGCACGTCGATATTGGCTTCGGCAGGGATCCCGAGCATTGAGACGAGCGGCGACAGCGGCAAGCCGCCGGCGCCGCCGATCATCTCCTCGTCGGCGGCGATCAACGACCCTTCGTGCAAGGTTACTCGCTGCACGCGAAAGAACAACTCCGCGGCGCGCAGCACGCGCGCATCCGCGACGCCATCGAGAGCATTGCGCAGAATCGCGTGCACGAGCTGGTTGATGAACAAGGGCGGCATTCCGGAAAGCCCTTTGCGGCAGAGTTCGATGTAAGCCGCTTCCAAAGTCTTGTGGCGCAAGAGGCGGTCGCGGAAAGCGATGAGCAATCGCCAGTTCTCGCGCGCATCTGCATCCTCAATGGCTGCGATCGCCGACGCGCCAAATGGGCGGCGCGGATCGGCGAACAATGCGCTGTGCAGAGCGCGCTCGGCCGCACAGGCTTCCGCCGGCGGTGCCAATTCTGGCCGCGCCAAGTACGCCTTGAGAAATTCGTCGGTCACGGCCAACCAGCCGCCGTCCTCACGGTCGAGCAGATGATGTCCGCAGGAAAGCCAGAAGTCGGTCATTTATTATCGGCCCTCGCCATGTCGATGAGATCGAGCGTTTCGCCGGGCTCTTCCTCGTCGCCTTCTACCTCCATGAAGGAGAAAGCACGCGCGGGCGGCTTGCCTTGACGCGGCCGCAAGGTGCGGAACTGCTCGCGAATGCCACCGCCGTCAAAGCTGCGATGGACGGCGATCAATGTGTCGCGCGGCTGGCTGCACAGCGACTGGGCAAAGTCGACCTCATCCTCAGCCGCAAGGCGGGCGGCATGCATATCGGGCGCACCGCAACGCTCGATGAGCCGTTGCGCCAGAAGCTCGATCAGAGAGATGCGGTCTTCGGGCCTGGCGTCCACGATCTGCACCAAAGTCGAGTGACCGAACGAAACGACTCCTAGAAGACCATTACGAAAGGCGGTGCGCGCCTTGCCCTCAAGTCGCGCCGGGTCACCCGCCCAAAACATGAAGGCGCCCGAGACCGCCCACTCTCCCGGCTCGGCGGCGCGCTCGAAGACAAACGTGTCCGACGGATCGAGCCTGATGGTGCGCAGCAGCTTCATGCGTAAGGCAGCTTTGTCTTCTGGTTAACCCATGACGGGTATGCCAGCGCATGCACGAGCGATTTGCATTCGCTGCCCACGCCGGCGCCACGCAGCACTAAGTCGCCGTTTTCATCGATATCGCCACGCAGACCTTTTTCGCGCGGCAGCCGCTGCACGTAGTCGCGCATGACAACCGCAAAGCCGCTTTCCTGCCAGGCGTCAACCGCGACCATGAAATGCCGGCTGAAGCTCTCGATCAAGCGGTCGGCGCTCACTTCGCCGAAGCCTTCCTCTTCCAGCGTCGTGTTGGAAGGATTGGCACCGGCCTCGACGCCGCTTGTCGAGGCCATGCGGATCATCGCGCCAAACACCATCCACGGCGGGATCTCTTCTTCGCCGGCGCGCTTCGGCCAGGCTAGCCGCCCTCCACCGACCAGGCCATAATTGACGTAGATCGCATCCGGCCATTCGATGCCGATCGCCGTTTCGGGTGCGGCATGTGCGGCAAGCGCATCGGCCAGCGCCGCCATTCCGGCATAGAACACGCGCCGCGCACTACGCAGCGGCTCCTCCGGTTCCAGCACCAGCGCAAATTCGGCCAAGTCGAAACGGCCCACATGCACCAGCGTGCCGGCACCACTTTTGGCCGCAATCGTCTGCGCATGCGCGAAGGCGTCGCCCACCTCTCGCAAGCGGACCGCGTTGAACACCGGAGGCAACGTCAGTTCCCGATCCATCGCCTCGCGCCCGGGTGATCGCCTCATCAGCGCCATGATGCTTTCCGATCAGGCTTTTTCTTGTAATGATAATAACTATATGGTTGCGCGTCCCAAGGCCAGTCCCGCGGCCAATCGGGGCGTAGAGCGCAGCATCACAGACGCGGGTCAATGGAAAGACAGCGAGCCGCCATGCCCGAAGGGCCGCACAAGGTTCTAATCTGCTCCTGCGAAGACAGCATGCCGGTCGACGGCGCAGCGCTTCGGCGCTGTTTGCGCGATACCGACGTGATCTCAGGTCGGCAATTCTGCCGTGCCGAACTTGATCGGGCACGCGTCGTGCTCGCCGGCGACGCAGCGGTGACGATTGCATGCACGCAGGAAGCGCCGCTGTTCCGCGAAGTTGCCGAGGAACAGAGTCGCGCCGGTCAACTCACGTTCGTCAATATCCGCGAAGCCGCTGGATGGTCAAAGGACAGCAAAGCTGCCGGCCCAAAAATGGCGGCGTTAATTGCGGCGGAGGCAGAAGCCGCTCCCGCGCCGGAATATATCGCGCTCGAAAGCGCCGGTACCGTTCTCATATACGGCAGAGATGAGCAGGCGATCGAAGTCGCACACCTCCTGAAAGATCATCTTGACGTCACCGTCCTCATCGACACCGCTGATGACGTGGCGCCCGTTCGGGTCACTGAATTCCCCGTGGTCAAAGGCAAGATTCGTTTTGCGAAGGGGCATCTCGGAAAATTCGAGGTGACCGTCGACGGTTATGCCACGCCGAAGCCGTCGTCACGCGGCTCGATCAGATTCGACGACGCGCGCGACGGCGCACAGTCACGCTGCGACATCCTAATCGATCTCTCCGGCAATACCTCGTTGTTCCCGGCAGCAGACCTGCGCGACGGCTATCTGCGTGCCGATCCCCGCGATCCCGCAGCGATGCTGCGCACGTTACTCAAGGCACGCGACCTTACCGGAACCTTTGACAAGCCGCGTTATGTAAACTTCACAGCGAGTATCTGCGCCCATTCACGCTCGAAGATCGTGGGCTGCCACCGTTGTCTCGATCTTTGCCCGGCGGGCGCGATCACGCCTGACGGCGATCACGTCACGATCGACGCCGGTATTTGCGCCGGCTGCGGTCAATGCGCCGCTGCCTGCCCAACCGGCGCGGCGGCTTACGCGCTCCCGCCTTCGGATGCGCTGCTGCGCAAGTTGCGCACTCTGCTCGCGACTTATCGTGCGGCCGGCGGCAAGCAGGCAATTATCCTGTTCCACGACGAGGCGCACGGCGGCGAAATGATCAGCGCCCTTGCGCGTTATGGTGACGGATTGCCGGCAAACGTTCTGCCGGTCGCCGTCAACGAAGTTACCCAAATCGGTTTGGAGTCGACCGCGGCGGCTTTTGCATATGGAGCGTCCGCGGTGCGCTTCTTGCTGCGTGCGAAATCGCGGCACGACATCGCCGGTCTTACACAGACAATCGCACTCGCTCAACCCATTCTCGGTGGACTGGGCTTTGCCGGCGCCCGCGTTGCAGCGATCGAGGCGGACGATCCCGAGCTATTTGCCGAGCATCTGGACGCCATTGAGCCCATGGATGGTGCACCGCGGCCGGCAACATTCTCAGCGGTGGGTGGAAAGCGTGAGATGATGCGCCTTTCGCTGCGCGAACTCCACGCCGTCGCGCCGTCGCCGATTGACATTGTTTCGCTGCCGCACGGAGCGCCTTTTGGAGCGGTCAACGTCGATGTGGCCGGCTGTACCCTGTGCCTGTCTTGCGTTTCTGCTTGCCCGACCGGTGCGCTTTCAGACGATTCCGAGCGGCCGATGCTTCGTTTCGCCGAAGACGCGTGCGTGCAATGCGGTTTGTGCAAGGCGATTTGCCCCGAGAAGGTCATCACCCTCCAGCCGCAGATCGATTTCCGGGCGGCTACTGCTGCGAGCCGAGTCATCAAGCAGGAGGAGCCATTCCTTTGCATTCGCTGCGGCGAACCGTTCGGCACCAAAAGTTCGGTCGAACGCGTCGTCGCCAAGCTCGAAGGCAAACACTGGATGTACAAAGACTCCATGAAACGCCTCGATGTCATTAGGATGTGCGCCGACTGCCGTGTTGGCGCAGTGGTTGAGGACAACTTCGATCCATTCGGCGCGCCGCCGCGACCGCGTGTGCGCACTACCGATGATTATTTGCGCGAACGCGAGCAGGCTGAACGCAAAGACAATTTCTGAAACCATCGGTCTAACGAGCGTAGCCTCCGACGGGTATTAGAGATGCATGGCCGCAAGTCGAATTTCCGGTTGGCGGCTCAACGGACAGCCGACCGGGCGCTCTCATCGAGGCGTGGTCTGAATTTTCCTCATCGTCTCGGCAGGGTCTGCCGGCATGGGTTTGGCGCGCCGCCGCAAGCGCCAGTGCACAGCCAGATAGAACGCGGCGACTCCAGCAAATGGCTTGAAACGGTGCAGGTGCATCTTCAAATTCTCCTGCCGTAAGGCGGTGTCCTTCGCCAGAATAGTGCCCGACAACGCGGCGCAATCCGGTATCGCCGGAGGGCAGACTGTCGGGCCGGCCACAGCCACGGCCCAGGATGTACTGGACCGACCATTCGCCAAAACCGCGATGGCTCAGATTATATCTCGTATCCGCTCATCGGTTTCCTCCCGGAGTGTCTCAAAATCCAAGCCACTTTTCGCTATCCGCCTCCCCAGGTCCTTTAAATATTAGGCTTTACGAAGAAAGAGGCCACACTTGCCGAGTTCGGCCAATGAGGCCGCTGCAAGCCGTTCCGCTGAGATTCCCAGGGAGACCCTCGACGACTGCCGTGATCCCCATCAGCCTGCACGGGCCTTCTGAGGATTGAGGGCGGGGCCGGTCGCAGGAAAGAAGCTTGCGGCCGCTTCAAGCGACAGACGCAAATCAAAGGGCCCCATTTGCCGAATGATGACACGCTGGCGCCGGTTGTAAGACGGTGCTTTCGGCTTTGCGGCGCTGGCTCCCGTTGAAATTTCCCTCGTTCGTTCCGCGCTCTGCCCCACCGGCCTCTTCGTGCAACCACCGCGCTTCAAGGCGATCTGCCTCGCTCCATGGCGAGCTCCGCCTGCAAGCTTTCCCGATTGCGGAAATTGGTCGCAACCGCGAGCGTCCGCCCATTCTTTTGATACCGCAGAGCCACGTCAGGGGGCACTTGTGTCACCGTCCTGCTCGATGCGATCCCAGCTTGCGGCGTGGCCGATAATTGATCGGCAAGTCGTAATGCTGTGTTCAGAAGAAGGGGACGAATGCGGAGGGTTCGCGCTGACCAAGCATATTGCGAGCCGCAGTTTGCCCTTGCCGCTCGGCGACTACCCAATGTTCTATGATGCGCAGCTTCTCCGGCCAGGGGGCGATATTGCCGGCGGCAAAAATGCTGGGCGCGGTCGTCTCCAGGTACTCGTTCACGAGAACGCCACGGTCGATGGCTAAGCCTGTCTTCTCGGCGAGATCGGGGCGCGGGCGCGGCCGCTTGCCCGCACAGCGAGTTTATACGGCGGTCGCAGTTTCTCGGAGCGTGGCGCACCATCAGGCGGCGCGGCGGCCGCAGTTTCGTCTCCGGCACGGTTATTTCCTGAGAACGCGCGCACCGACGCCTCGTTCCGCCTCAATCGATAAGACATCAGCCAGCCGGTCCCTCCGCCTTAAGTATCGCGTCCCGTATTCCGTCCTGTTCGCGTTCGGGGTAGCAATCACGAGCGGCTCAGCTTCGGCGCTCAATAATCGTCTTCTTTCTTCCGTGATTGCCTTTGCCGGGGCTCGGCCCCTTCGGACAGGCCCGGGTGCAATTAAGAGGACGCGGTAGCGATGAAAACGGAATGGCCGAGATTGTCGAGCATCTCCGTACCGTCATCGCGGCTGTCGACGAGCCAACGCCGAAGCTGGACCGCCGCCAAAGTCAATCGTCGAGCGCCGAATAATGTTGCCCGATTCATCCACGATGAGCCGGGCCCGGCGATTGCGATGGAAGAACGTCAGACGGTACGTTCCGGCGTCTTCATTGACACCGCGTTCACATAGACTCGTGATCTCCCCGTCCCGCATGAGACCTTGGACCAGGGCGCCGTCCATCCCAAGACTGCGACCGATCAGTGTCG
>JAICMO010000217.1 GCA_025929185.1 Pseudolabrys sp. | reverse complement strand
CACGCGGCATGGCTGGATCAGGGTTTCCCCCATTGTCCAAGATTCCCAACTGCTGCCTCCCGTAGGAGTCTGGGCCGTGTCTCAGTCCCAGTGAGGCTGGTCATCCTCTCAGACCAGCTACTGATCGTCGCCTTGGTGAGCCGTTACCTCACCAACTAGCTAATCAGACGCGGGCCGCTCCTTCAGCGATAAATCTTTCCCCGTAAGGGCGTATCCGGTATTAGCCCAAGTTTCCCTGGGTTGTTCCGAACTGAAGGGCACGTTCCCACGTGTTACTCTCCCGTCTGCCGCTGCCGTATTGCTACGGCCGCTCGACTTGCATGTGTTAGGCCTGCCGCCAGCGTTCGCTCTGAGCCAGGATCAAACTCTCAAGTTGGAGGAGATTTTTTCCCGGCTAGTTACGTTTGCGCAGTGACGACGTTGGGAAACGCCGTCACATTGACGAGGTCCAAACACTGATCGATCTTACAATCAGGCGCGAGCCCGAAAGCAAATCGTCAGCGATGTACCTTAAACGTAGACCGCCGATGTCTCTTCCAAAGCCGCCTTTCGTGAAAATCGCTTCCCACGAGAAAGCGGCCCGCAAGGACTTCGCCGTCCACGTTTCTCTTTCTTCCGATTCACTTTTCAAACAGCCCGGGAACCATGGCGATTCCCACCCCCCGATCACCGGAGAGCCGTCGAAGCCCAACGCATCCGAGAACCGTCGGATGCTGTTTCACTGTTCCAGTGAGGAGCTTCAGAGAGGCGCGCAATCACGCCGTGAGCGGACAGCGCGCCGAGGGGCGTATATAGGCTTTGCCCCTGCGGAAAGTCAACCTTGAAAACAGCGATTATTGCGGCGCAAATCGCGCCTGACCGCCGGGTATTAACGGGGCTTTCACGTTTGATTACCGCCATGACGAAGCGAGTGTGGTGCCGCACTCAGGCCACATTCTTTCGCCGTTGTTAGCGGTCGGGATTCGAGGAATGGTAGCAGCGGCGGCGTTCAGCCACCGCTTTTGGCGCAATAAAGCAGACGACTGTCGTCGTTGACGGTCCGCAAGCGAGCCGGCATCTTGCCGGCCAGATCGAGCGGTCGATCGACGGCGCGGGGCATCAGCCCGCTGCGGCGGGGGGACGTCATGCGGCGCAGGGGACGGTGAGCTTGGATCATTCACGGTCGCGCGCAAACCGATCGAGACAAGCCGACGCCGTGGAACTCGGCAATGATCCGCCGCTTTCGGTCGATGGCGAACCGGGCGGTCTTATCGACCGCCGCCGCATTTCGGTCCAATGGTTCTCCGGCACAATCCTGACCGCGCTCTGTGGGGCGGCCCTCATGGGCGGCGCCGTTTTCACCTCGCTTGATGGCGAAACCAACTTCGCAAGCTTGCCGGAGCGCGTTGAAGTCGCCTTGCGAGGCGCGCTCAGCGTCAACGCCGATAAGGGGAACGTTCCGCACAAGAGCGACCGCTTGCCGACGTTCGAAGAACCGAGCTTCGCCCGTCAACTGATCCGTGTTTCTACTGTCGCGCGCGTCGGCAACCACGAAGTGGTTCGCGTGCGGCCATTCATACGCGTCGCAGGCAATCTTTCACTGACCATTTCCGATCTTTCCGCAAACATCCCTCCCTACAATCCGCAAAAGTTGCTCGTTGAATCGACACCGGGCGGCACGCAAGCCGACGACAAGCCCGAGGCCGAGCCCGATGCGGAAGTCGCCTTCGTCATGCGCGACCTGTCGCCGATGCTGCCGCGCCTGAAAATCGCGATGGCGACGCCAAACGACGAGGTGGTCGCGCGCGTGCGCGAAGCCGCGGCCTGGAGTGAGAAAGCAGCCAATCACTTGCCGGTAGCTCCCGACATTACCGGCATCAAGCTTGCCTATGCACAGGAGGCGGCACCGGATCCTTATGCCGGCTTCGAGGCGCGCATTGTGCCCGAGAACATTACGCTGTTGCCGAAAACGACCGATCAGGCGACCGGCGGCAACGCCTGGAGCGAGCGCGTCGTGCCGGTCAAGAAGGGCGACAGCGTCGCTTCGCTCCTGCGCGATCTTGGCGCGACACCGGACGAGGTGCAGGCAATCACCACAGTGCTTGGCCCGCGCGGCATCGAAAACGGCGTCAAGGAAGGCGAAAAGCTGCGCGTGCTGATGTCGCCCGTTCCGGAAGCGCAGCGGATGAAGCCGGTACGGGTGATCATTGCAAACGATGCCGCGGTCGAAGCTGTGGTCGCGATGTCCGACACCGGCAAGTACGTTCCGGTCGACGTCCACAGCGTCGATGCCGAAGTCGCCGAAGGCGACGAAAACAGCGGGGACGAACCCGATATCGGCGGCGTTCGGCTCTATCAAAGCGTCTACGAAACCGGATTGCGCAATCAGATTCCGCGACCGGTGATCGAAGACCTGGTGCGCATCTATTCGTATGACGTCGATTTCCAGCGCAAAGTCGAGCCCGGCGACTCCTTCGAAGTGCTCTATTCCGGGCAGGACGATAATTCCACGACCGACAGCCGGAACGAAGTCTTGTTCGCTTCGCTCACCGTCGGCGGCGAAACCAAGAAGTTGTACCGCTATCAATCGCCGGACGACGGCATCGTCGACTATTACGACGAGAGCGGAAAGAGCGCGAAAAAATTCCTCGTGCGCAAGCCGGTGACCAATGGAATCATGCGTTCAGGATTCGGCGTGCGCCGGCACCCGATCCTGGGTTACGTGAAGATGCACACCGGCGTCGATTGGGCCGCGCCGACCGGCACGCCCGTCTATGCCTCAGGCAACGGCGTGGTGGAGAAAGTCGGTTGGGAATCCGGCTATGGCAAGTACATCCGTCTGCGGCACACCAATGGCTACGAGACGGCGTATGGGCACCTGAGCGCGTTCGCGCGCGGAATCGACGACGGCACCCACGTCCGGCAGGGCCAGGTAATCGGCTTTGTCGGCTCGACCGGCCTCTCGACGGGATCGCACCTGCACTACGAAATCCTGGTGAACGGACGCTTCGTCGATCCGATGCGCATCAAGCTGCCGCGCGGCCGCGTACTCGAAGGCCGAATGCTTGCCGCCTTCGAGCAAGAGCGCGAACGCATCGACGGCATCATGGCGCGCAAGCCGGCCCGCGTGGCATCGACTGTCGGGGTCGGACGGTAACTCGCGCGGTGTCATCGTCCGCGCAAGCGGACGATCCGGCAATCAGCGCTTTATTGCAAACAGATGCCCGCTTTCCGCCTTTGCGCTTCGGCGGACTGCCAGCTCGCGCGAGCGTAGCGCGGGGCATGGCAGATATCGTGACGGCAACCGCTTTACGCCGCGGCGGCCATCTTGCCGTTAAAGGTAAGCCCTTGCTTCGTCGCAGAAAGCACGACCTTCTCGCCGTCCTTCACCGTGCCGGCGAGAATCATCTCGGCTAACGGGTCCTGCACCGACTTCTGGATCACCCGTTTCAACGGCCGGGCGCCATAGGCCGGATCCCATCCCTTTTCGGCGAGCCAGTCGCGCGCGCTTTGCTTAAGCTCGATGACGATCTTGCGTTCGTCGAGCAGCCTTTGCAGCCGCGCGATTTGAATGTCGACAATCCGGCCCATCTCCGTCTTTTTCAAACGGTGGAACAGGATGATCTCGTCCACTCGATTGAGGAATTCCGGACGAAACGCCGCGCGCACGACGGCCATCACCTGGTCGCGCACCGCGTCGGTGTCCTCACCTTCCGGCTGATTGACCAGAAAGTGCGCGCCGAGATTGGACGTCATCACGATCAGCGTGTTGCGGAAATCGACCGTGTGGCCCTGCCCGTCGGTGAGCCGCCCGTCATCGAGCACTTGCAAGAGGACATTGAACACGTCGGGATGCGCCTTCTCGATCTCGTCGAACAACACGACCTGATACGGCCGCCGCCGCACCGCCTCGGTGAGCGCGCCGCCTTCCTCATAACCGACGTAACCCGGAGGCGCGCCGATCAGGCGCGCGACCGCGTGCTTCTCCATGTATTCCGACATGTCGATGCGCAGCAGCGCGTTTTCGTCGTCGAAAAGGTATTCGGCGAGCGCTTTCGTGAGCTCGGTCTTGCCGACGCCTGTCGGACCCAAGAACATGAACGAGCCGATCGGCCGGTGGGGGTCCTGCAAGCCGGCGCGCGCGCGGCGCACGGCCGTTGCCACCGCGCGCACCGCCTCGCGTTGGCCGACGACGCGCTTGGCAAGCTCATCCTCCATGCGCAAGAGCTTTTCCTTCTCGCCTTCGAGCATCTTGTCGACGGGAATGCCCGTCCAGCGCGAAACCACCTGCGCGACATGATCGGCGGTGACCGCCTCCTCGACCATCGCGCCGCGGTTTTTCTCCGATGCTTCGATTTGCTTCAGCTTCTTCTCGAGCTCGGGGATACGGCCATAAGCGAGCTCGCCCGCGCGCTGATATTCGCCGCGGCGCTGCGCGTTGGCCAGTTCGGCGCGCAGCTGGTCGAGCTCGGTCTTGAGCTTCTGCGCGTCGTTCAACTTTTCCTTTTCCGCCTTCCAGCGCGAGGTCAGATCGGCCGACTGCTTCTCCAGGGACTTCAATTCCGCTTCGAGCTTCTTGAGCCGATCCTTCGAGCCGGGATCGCTTTCCTTCTTCAGCGCCTCCTGCTCAATCTTCAGCCGCACGATTTCCCGGTCAATCGAATCGAGCTCTTCCGGCTTGGAATCGACCTGCATCCGCAGCCGTGCCGCGGCTTCATCGACAAGATCGATGGCCTTGTCCGGCAGGATGCGTTCCGTGATGTAGCGATGTGAAAGCGTCGCGGCCGCGACGATTGCACCGTCGGTGATGCGTACGCCGT
>JAICMO010000006.1 GCA_025929185.1 Pseudolabrys sp. | reverse complement strand
GGCAGTTGCACGACCGCGACCTTCGGCGGCGCCAATGGCACCACCGCGTCGACCAGCACCTTGCCGGTCATCGCCGGCTTGATGTCGTCGACAATTGCATCGTGATTGGAATAAGGCACGCAAAGCACGACCACTTCCGCGACTTTGGCGGCGCTTAGGTTATCGTCGCCGCGAACATCGGCTCCAATTTGCGCCGATATTTCTCGTGCAGCCGCTGCGGCTTTCTGCTTATCGCGCGAGCCGAGTAACACGCGATAACCTGCGGCCGCCCACAACCGGGCAAGGCCGGACCCGAGATCGCCTGTCCCGCCGATCACAGCGATAATCGGCTTGCCGCTTTCCATATGTTTCAACTCCGCGACGGCGGGCGCCAAGCCTAAGGTACTATGTTTAGTAACACAATATCTTGCCTGATTCAGCCGGCGACGCCACACCAATCGCAGATGCTGAGCGCCATCACTTTTATCGCGGTCTGGTAGTCGTCGATGCCCACGTATTCGTCATCCGAGTGCATGACGGCCGTTGAGCCAGGTCCAAAGATGACCGTCGGCGTGTTGCCGTAGAGGTTGAGGAAGCGCGTATCGGCTGCACCTTGCCGCCCGCTGATCTCCGGCTCCTTGCCGGTGATCTCCTTGTAGTTTTTGGCAACGACTTGGACGATCTGGTGATCGCGCGGAATTTCGGATGCTTGCGCATCGTAGCCGACAAACCGCACCTTCGGCGGATGATCCCTCATCCATGGATCGTCCGCCGCAACGCGCGCGATGTGCTCGACGAGGCTGCGCTTCACGCCCTCATGATCCTCACCCGGCACAGTCGCCATGCTGCCCTTGAGCAGGCACGTCGCCGCAAACGAGCTCGGGAAATTGCCGGCGTGGAATGCGCCGATCATGCACGGAATCGCATCGATCAGCTTCGGATAGAGCGGATGCTTCACCGTCGCGACGCGCTTTTCTTCAAGCGCCGCCACCGCCTTGGTGATCTTGTAGCCAAGCTCGATGCCGCTTACGCCCTGATAACGCCGCTGGATCCCCGCTGCCTTGCCCTGAATCTCGATCTCGAACCAGATGCGGCCGATGCACGCCGGCTGCACCGCGAGCCCGCTCGTTTCACCGGAAATGCCGGCGTCCGCCCTGTAGCCGCGTATCACCGTGTCGAGCGTCCCGTGGCCGCTCACTTCCTCGTCGATGACGATATCGATATAAACGTCGCCCTTCGGCTTGAGCCCGGCCGCCATCATGTTCTCGACCGCCATGATGTGGCTGGCCACCCCGCTCTTCATGTCGCACGAACCGCGGCCGTAGATGCGGCCGTCCTTGATCGACGCCGACCACGGATCGTCGCTCCAGCCTTCGCCGTTTCCGACTGGAATAACGTCGGTGTGGCCGTTGAACAGCAGCGAGCGCCCGCCGCCGGCGCCCTTCCAGGTCGCGACAATGTTCGGACGGCCTTCGTAACCGCGATCGACCGGAATATAGCCGGGATGCTTCTTGAGCTTCTCCCAGTTGCTCTCCCACATATCGACCTCGAGTCCCATCTTGGTGAGGTAGTCGGCGAGGAATTTTTGGATGTTGCCCTCGTCGCCGGTGACGCTCGGGATCGCGATCATCTGCTGGAGAAACTTGATCGACTTCTCCTTCGTGCTGTCGATCTGCTTCAGCACTTTCTGGCGGCTTTCCGTGCTCATGATGTTCCTTCCGTCGAGCTTGCAGTGTCTCTATCGGCCGAACAGGCGGCTGATGCGCATCTTGATTGTTCGCGCAAGCGCCGCAAAGAAGAGCGTGCCCGCGCGCAGTTCGCTCGCCTGCGCCGGCGCCGGATCGCCGCGCAGACGCGCTTCGACGTTTTGCGCAAACGTCGTCACCAAGCGGCCGGCGATGTCTTGCATCAAGTCCGAACGGCTAAATTGCGCCAGCGGCCCGGTCAGGCGATAGCCGACCGTCAGCGTGACTTTGGTCGCTCCATCGTCGGCCGCCATAAGCCGATAATTGACGATCCCGCGCGTTGCGGAAGTGCTGCGCTGGTCACGGCCGCTCCCGCTGATCGAGCCGGAATGCGTGGCATCGTTGCGCGTGATTTCGGCCGTTCCGTGGAACTCAGCGGCGATCGGTCCCACCTTGACGCGCATCTTCCCGATCACGGTGTTACCCTGGCTTTCGCCGGTCAGGGACGCCCCGGGTAAGCAGGCGGCTACTTCCGCTAGCTGACCGAAGAAATTCCACACCGCCTCAAGCGGTTGGTGCACGGCAAAGCTCTGCTCGAAAGTGGATTGCGGCTTCCAGTCGGCAAGGCTTTCCGTTCGAGCAGAAATGGACGCCGTATCCGCGATGGGCCGCCCTCCCTGAGCGGACGCAACCGGAGACGCACTCGCCTTACTGCTTGCACCGGCCGGACCGAGCGTCTTGCGCCCGGCGCCCGGCAAAGGTGCGACGCCCCGCCTTCGCCGTTCGGCAATCACGCTTTGCACCGCGCGAATGATTCCCAGATAGCCGGTGCAGCGGCAGAGGTTACCGCTCATGCCGACGCGGATCGCCCGCTCGTCCGCGTCAGCCGCGCGCAGCACGAGATCGCGCGCGGAAATCAGCATGCCCGGCGTGCAGTAGCCGCATTGAAGTGCATGCTCGCGCGAAAATGCGGACCTCAATTCCTTCGCAATCTCGTCATTGTCGAGCCCTTCGATGGTGGTCACGACGGCATTCGTGCAGGAGACGGCGTATGTAATGCACGAGCGCACCGGCACGCCGTCAACTAACACCGTGCACGCGCCGCAAACACCATGCTCGCAGCCAAGGTGCGTTCCTGTGAGATTTTGCGTCTCGCGTATGAAGTCCGCGAGGTGCATCCGCGGCTCGACATCGGCAATCGCATCTTCGCCGTTGATTGTCAGTGCAACGGAAGTCATGAAGCATGCGCCTGTGCAATCGCGCGGCGCAATACCGCAAGATGAATCTTCTGCTCGATGTCGTCGCCCATGCCGCGCGCGCCCATCATCTGGCGCACGAATTGCACGCTCATCGCCTCAGGTTTCGGCACGCGGCCAACAAAAAGTTCTTGCATATCCGTCAGCACGATCGGCTTCGAGCCGGTCGCGCCGATGACCGCGCGACAGACCGACCGTTCCGGATCATGCATGAACGCGCCGATGGCGTGCGCAAATTCACCGGTCTTGCGCGAAGCCTTGTAGTATCCCCAGCGCGCGGCGCGCGACTGCCGCGGGATCTCGACGCCGGTAACGATCTCACCCGGTTTCAACGTCGTCTCAAAGACACCGACGATCAGGTCTTCAATTGCAATACCACGCTGCCCACTTTCACCTTTTACGATTGCCGAGGCGCCGAGCGCCGCCAGCGCGGAAAGCCAGTCTGCCGCCGGATCGGCATGCGCGACGCTGCCGCCGATGGTGCCACGATTGCGGACGGCGCGATAGGCAATGCCGCACGCAACGCGGCGCAACGCGGCGCTGGTTACGTCCGGCACGCGCCCGTCTTCGATATCGGCATGCGTGATGCAGCTTCCGAGCACAATCGATTCGGGTTTCTCCTCGATGTGCTTGAGTTCGGCAATGGCCGTAATGTCGACGACAAGCTCGGGCTGGATCAGCCGCAAATTGAGCATCGGCCCGAGCGATTGACCGCCGGCGAGAAATTTCACCGCGATGTCTTCGCGCCGGCCGAGTGCGAAGGCGGCGGCAAGGTCTGTTGGACGCTCGTACGCAAAACGGACCGGTTTCACGTCCCGCTCCGGCCGGCGTGCTCGATCGCTTCCAGAATGCGGCGTGGCGTGATTGGCGAAATCGTCAATTCAGCCCCGAGCGGACGTAGCGCGTCGTTGATGGCGTTGGCGATCGTCGCCGGCGGCGGAATGGCACCGCCTTCGCCAAGTCCCTTGACGCCGAACTCGGTGTGCGGTGCGAGCGTCTCCATGTGATCAATTTTCACGGACGGCACCTCGGTCGGACCGGGCAACAGATAATCCGCGAATGTCGAGGCCAGCGGCTGGCCGGCGGAGTCGAACGGCATTTCCTCATAAAGCGCGGTGCCGATGCCTTGCGCCAGCCCGCCGAGAATCTGTCCGTCAACGATCATCGGATTGATCAGCTTGCCGCCGTCCTCAACCACGACGTAGTCGAGAATCTCGACGCCGCCGATTTCGGCATCGACGGCGACGACTGCCGCATGCGTTGCGTAGCTGAACGTGCCGGTATCGGGCTTGGGCCGATAGCCAATGGTTGCCTCCATGCCGCCCATGTCAACGTCTGGTGGCAGATTTTGCGGCTTTAAGTACCAGGTCGCCGCGATCTCCTTGAGGGTGATCGAGCCGCGCGGACCGATCACCTCGCCGCCACGCACCGATACTTTATCGGCGTCGGTCTGCAGCAACTGTGCTCCGACCTTGGCGGCGCGCTTCGCCAGCTCTTTGCACGCAACCGACACCGCGCCTCCGGCCATCACCGCGCAGCGCGAGCCCCAGGTGCCGGTCGAATACGGCGTGAGCGCCGTATCGCCGTGCACGACCTTGATCTTCTCGACGTCGACCCCCAGCACCTCGTGCGCAACCTGTGCCAAGCTCGTTTCGAGCCCCTGACCGTGCGAGTGCACGCCGACGCGCAATTCGAGGCCGCCGTCCGGCGTAAGCCGCGCTGTCGCCTGTTCGAAACCGGGCACCATCGGAATGCCCCAGCCGTGATAAACGGACGTGCCGTGCGCCGCCTGCTCGCAGTACGTCGCAAGCCCGACCCCGATCAGGCGGCCGTCCGGCTCTCCGCGGCGCTGCCGCGCGCGCACGGCTTCGAGATCGATCGCCGCCACCGCGCGCCGCAGCGATTCCGGATAGTCGCCACTGTCGAAGTATTTCCTTGTGATGTTGGTGAACGGCATCTGGGCCCGCTTGACCAAAATTTTCTCGCGTACCGCGTATGGCTCTATGCCGGCTTCACGCGCGATCGCATCGAGCACCAGTTCGAGCGCAAAGCATACGCCCGTCCGCGCCACGCCGCGGTATGGCAAGATCGGGCATTTATCGGTCGCGACCGAAAACGTGCGGCAGCGATAGGCCGGAAAATCGTAAGGTCCCGGCAGGATGCTTGCGACCTGCGCCGCCTCGAGACAGGCGGAGAACGGATAAGCCGAATAAGCGCCGGAATCGACGGTCGCTTCGCAATCGATGCCGCGCAGCGTGCCGTCGCGATCGGCATAACCCGTGATGCGGTAATAATGCTCACGGCAATTGGCATTCGCCGTCAGGTGCTCGCGGCGATCTTCGATCCAGCGCACCGGGTGGCCACATTGCATGGCGAGCCAGCCGAGACAGACCTCTTCGGCGAGCAGAATTCCCTTGTATCCGAACCCCCCACCGACATCGGGCGAAACAACACGCACCTGCCCCTCGTCGAGGCCAAGGCATTCGGCAAGTCCGGTCCGCACGATGTGAGGCATCTGACAAGCCGAATAGACGGTAAGCTGCTCGAGGCGCGTGTCCCACATTGCGACCACCGCGCGCCCTTCGATCGGCGCCATGCATTGCCGCGACGTGCGGACTTCGCGCGTCACCTTGATCGGTGCATCCAGCGCCTTCTCGATGTCGATCTCGACAAGCGATTCCAGAAAAATATTGTCGCCCCACTGCTCGTGCAGCAACACGGATTGCTGGTCGCGCGCGGCCAGCATGTCGTGCACCGCCGGCAACTCGTCGAGATCGAGCACGACGGCTGCGGCGATATCCTCCGCCTCCGCTCGCGTCGGCGCGACGCACATCGCCAGCAATTCGCCGACGTAACGTACCTTGTCGGTGGCGAGCGGAGGCTGCTCGGACGGCTTGAATCCTTTGATGGTGGTGACGGCGCGGATCGCCTTTACGCCGGAAAGATCGGCAGCGG
Organism: Pseudolabrys sp.; assembly: GCA_025929185.1. Classification (GTDB taxonomy): domain Bacteria; phylum Pseudomonadota; class Alphaproteobacteria; order Rhizobiales; family Xanthobacteraceae; genus Pseudolabrys. The sequence continues at coordinate 37,859 of JAICMO010000006.1, read as the reverse complement.
TGAACACCGCATGCCTGTGCGTCTCCGGCGGCTGCACGCTGCGGATGCGTGCGTGGGCAACCGGACTGCGCACGAAAGCAACGTCCTTCATGCCGGCAAAACGCAGATCGGCGACATACTGCCCGCGACCGCGCATGAAGCGGTCGTCTTCCTTGCGGAGGAGGCGCGCCCCGACGCCTTGCTCTTTCATCGCAACGTACTCCCGCAGGCCGCCGGATTACGTCCGGCTCAGTCAAATGACGCGCGATGCCGCCATAAGCGGCACCGCAAAACCATTTAATCCTATGATCCTAATCTTGGGATGATCGGCGTTGCAACTGTCAAACCCGCTGCCGTGTCATCTGCGCGCCGCTTTGGTCCGGCCGCCTGACGAACTGCGCAAATGCGCAAGCAGATCGATGTGCAGTTGAATGGCGTCGCTGCGGTAAATGATATCGGCGATGTAGATCGCGACGTTATTGCGGTCGATCAGCACGCAGCGGCATTCGGCAGTCGGCGCGCCGAGCGCGATTTGCAACAGATCGGACGTGGCCGGGTCCGCGCTGCCGATGACCACCGTCTGGTGCGCGTGCTGAATGTCGACGTCTTTGCGTTCCGCGATAACGGTCAAGGCCGGATGCTGCCGGAAGGCATCGGGAGCGCGCTTATAGATGTCTTTCGCAAGATGCAAATTGACGATGCCGTAGGGCTCGGCGTCCTTATACTGAACGCTGCGGAGGAAAACGTAGCTGTCGGCCAGTTCGCCTTCCCCCTCGCGCAAGGTTGGAAACTGGGGCGGGTTGTCCACTTTGATGCGTTTGAGGACGTTATTCTTGATCGACTCGATCAGCACATCCCACGTCGTCGCGAGCTTGAACCAGTGCCGATCGACGGGCTTCTCCGCGGCGAACGTGCCGCGCCCTTGCTGTGAGCGCAGCAATCCCTCTTCCCGGAGGATATCGACGGCTTGGCGAACGGTAACGCGGGCAACCTGAAATTCGCGCTCGAGCTCGACCAGTGTCGGTATCTTTTGTCCGGGATGCCACTGTTTCGTCTCGATACGGCGGCGCATAACCGAGGCGACCTGAATGTACAGGGGCACCCGGCTGCGGTCATAAACCTTTGAAAGCTCAAACATCGTGCCAATCTGTCGTCCCGCTGGTCCTCGCACTCCGCCTATCTAATCGTGCCTACGGCCGTCAATTGCAACCGTAAATTTGCCGGAATACGCGGCCTCGCGCATTCCGGATGACCTTCTGAGTGATCGGCCGCGGCCTATTTCACCATTCGCTCCTGCTCCGGCGGCAGGAACGAACCATTGAACACCTCGTCTACGGGCGGCTTCCGCGGGAGCCCATAGCCATCACTGATGAGCGCAATGGCACGCTCAAGTCGCGCCCGATCGACGCTGCCATATCCGTTCTTCAGCACATTCGGCGTGGCAATGCAGCAGCTTAAAGCCAATTTCAGCCGTTCCAGCTCGATGTCCTTTTTGAGAAGCGGCTGCGCCTTTGCCACCATGTCGACCGCCATCTTCGGGTCGTGGATCATGTCTTTGACGCCCTTGATGGTCGCTCGCACAAACCGCTTCACGGCATCCGGATTTTCCTTGAGGAAGCTCGGCGAGACGGCCACGCCGTTGCCGTAGAGATCGAGCCCATGATCCTTGTAGAGGAAAGAGCCGATGTCTTCGTATTTCACGCCCCTACCGTGCAGATCGATGACGGAGCGGAAATACTGGCCGGTGATCGCGTCGACATGGCCCTTGACCAACATGGCTTCGCGCAGCGCCGGGTCGAGGTACTCGATCTTCACTTTACTTAAATCGAGATTGTTCAGCTTCGCGAATACGGGCAGCGTCTTATAGGTCGAATCGTTGGCTACCGGGCCGAGCGTCTTGCCTTCGATATCCTTGATGGTCTTGATGCCGCTGGACTTGAGGAAGAACAGGCCCGACGGATTTTGCTCGTAGCCCATCATCACTTCGGGAAACGCGAGCTTCGGGTTCTTCGCATTGAATTCCGTCAAGACGTTAATGTCGGGATAGCCGATATCATAGACGCCTGTTGCCAACTCCCGCACGACCCGGCCCGATCCCTTGCCGGCGTCGATGGTCACATCGAGGCCCTCGGCTTTGTAATAGCCTTTGTAGAGAGCGATAAAGAACGGCGCGTGATAGGAGCCGGGCAACCAGTCGAGCGTAAAGCGGATTTTCGTCTGCGCTTGCGCACCGCTCAGCAGTGACAGAGTGAAAACGAAGAAAGCGGCGAGACGCACTGCGGCGTGTCTTATCGACATGGAATCCTCCCAAGCTTTTGTTTCTTCGTTGCTCATCATCGAGCGTCTTACGTCTTCTCCAGCCAGTAGCGTCCAAATTCGTCGCGGGCGAGCGCGTGGCGCGTGCGTATATCGCTCCACGCGCGCAAGATCACGCGATAAGGATGAGCGCGAAGCGCGGCGAGCACATCACGGAAGAACACCGGCCTCCGCAGCAGCGCTTCAATCTCGGCCGCAAGCGCGCTATCTGCCGTTTCCATCGTCACAGATAGTCCTCCACCCGGATTTCGTTTAGAAATGCGGGCACAATTCGTTCATAGCGGAATGCGGGAACGCCTTCGGGAATGGTGGCGTCGATGCCGAATTTCGATGTGGTCGGCAATTCACCGGGCTTGAGATCCCATGGCCGCACGCTCGGATCGACGTGCTTTCCTTTCATGCCGGATAGAATGACGATGTCCTTGTCCGCTTGGCAGCGGAAAGTAACCGCCCATTCCACCTCATCGGAGTTGTAAATATCGATGTCGTCGTCCGTGACGATCACTTGCTTGACGACCGGCAAGGATAAAAGCGCCGCGATGGCATTTTTCCCCTCGCCGGCGCGCTTCTTGATCGCGGCGACCACCGACCAGCCGCAGCAGCCGCCTTCGGTCGCGCGCACCGCCGCAACCTGGATGCCGGCGAGCCCAAGAACGCGCGCACAGGCGGCTTCCGTCGCCGGACCGTTGAGCCAATCGTTTTCCCACGGCATTTGCAGGGCATAGAAGATGGGATTTTTCCGATGCGTGATGGCGCTCACCCGAAATAGCGGGTTGCGCTTGAGATCGCCCTGCATGCCGGCGAACTCGCCGAAGGGGCCTTCATCCGCGGTCCATCCATTCGGCAGCAATTCCCCTTCCAGCACGATTTCGGCATTCGCCGGCACCATCACGTCGACGGTCTTGCAGCGGACCATTTGCAGCGGCTCGCCGCGCAGGCCGCCGGCGATGTGCATCTCATTCAGCCCGGCCGGCGCCTTGTAGGCTGCCGCCATATGCTCGAACACGTGCACCCCGATCGCGACCGCAATAGGCAGCGGGCGGCCGAGGTCAAACTTCGCCTGATAATACCGGCGCAAATCCGACGCCGTGAACAGATCGATGCCGAGCTCACGCCGTGTGCGGAACATCATGCGGTAGCAACCGGCATTCGGCCCAAGTTTCTCGTCGTTGGCGAAAGCCACACCAGCGGAAATGTACGGACCACCGTCTTTCTCGTGCATGAACGGGATCGGCAGCGCGGTGAGATCGACGTCGTCTCCGCTGACGACAATCTCCTGGCACGCCGCGCGCTCGACGGCTTCCGGCGCGATCGGACGTGCGACGCTCGCGGCAAACCGCGTTCCGAGTTCGCCCTCCGGCCAGCCGAGCGCCGAAGCCATACGCGCGCGCGTCCAATAAAGCCCGCCGACGACGGGAATGTCGTAGCCTTCTACCGCTTCGCACATCACGGCCGCCGGCGCCTTGCCGCACAGCGCTGTGATATGCTCGGGTCGGATGGTCTTTTTGACGCGGCGCAAGTGGCCGGCGCGCTCCATGCGCGCGAGCATGGCGCGAAAATCTTCGTTTGTCGGCCGAGCAGACACCGCGCGCAAGCTATCCGCCTGTTTCATAACATCCTAAGTTTAGGATCATGGAATAGCCTCTTCCCTTCGGCAAGGGCTTCGCCATGCAAACGCAGGGCGCGACGCATGCGTGCGCCAACCGCGCGCCTCGGCCGGCGCGCAGTCAGAATTGACCCGCGCGTGCCGTGCGCATGCGACGTTCACGGCGGGTGTCGCGGCGCCATCTGCCCGCGGAATGCGGTTGCCAATCGGCAAAGTTCAAAGGTACTATTTTCTAGCCTATAGTCTCTTTGAGGATTGGCGATGCGCGGGGCCGCGGACAACGTCGACAAGCAAAGCCTGCGCGGCTTCCTGCATATGGTCGAAACGAAATATCCGGACGAACTGCTTCGGATCAAGCAGCCGGTCGATCAGCGTTTCGATATGACCTCAATCGTCTTCGAACTCGAGCGCGCCGGAAGAAATCCCGTCGTCGTTCTCGAAAACGTGGATGGATTTAAAATTCCCATCGTCACCAATGTCGCCGCCAACCGGAAATTGCTGGCTACTTGCCTCGGCGTTGCCCCGCACGATTTGCCGACGGCGTTTCGCGAGCGCTGCCAGAAATATATCCCGTGCGAGACCGTCGCCCAGGCGGCATGGAACGACGTCGTTATCGAGGGCGACGAGGTCGACCTGACAAAGTTGCCGATCCCTCTGCAATTTTCGGTGGACGGCGCGCCTTATATTACGGCCGGCCAAATTTCGGCGCGCGATCCGGTTACCGGCGTCGACACGACCGGCTTTCATCGCTTAATGCTCAAGGGCAAGGACCGCCTCGGCGTGTCGTTGCATTCGCGCCGCCGCATGTACGAGTTTCATCGTCGCGCCGAGGAGCGCGGCGAGTCGCTGCCGGCCGTCATCACCATCGGCACGCATCCGCTCCATTACATGGGTTCGATGGTCTACGCCTATCCGCCGAACGTGCGGAAATTCGAGATCATCGGCGGTCTGTTCGGCGAGCCCTATCGCCTGGCAAAGACGGGCATCGCCGATCTCGAGGTGCCCGCCGGCGCCGAGATTATCATCGAGGGCGAAATTCTTGCCGGCGTGCACGAGCCGGAGGGTCCGTTCGGCGAATTTACCGGCTATGCCTCCTACCGCAGCACGCAAAACGTATTTGTCGCCAAGCGCATCCGCATGCGTGGCGACGCCATCTACCAGGCGGTCACCTCCGGTATGTCGAAGGACCACATTCTGGTCTCGTGCGTCACGCGCGAGGGCGAGATTCTCAACACGCTGAGGCGCAACCTGCCGAACGTGCGCGCGGTGCACGTGCCGCATACGACCTGCGGCGCCTTCATGGCGTTCATTTCGATGAAAAAAACCGCCGACGGCGAGCCGCAAATGGCGGTCATGGCGACGCTCGGCACCGAACTCTACACGAAATACGTGATCGTGGTCGATGACGACGTCGACATTTTCGACATGAACGACGTGATGTGGGCCCTGGCGACGCGCGTGCGGGCGGAGAAGGATATCTTCTTCATCCCCGGCGCGAAGGGGGCCATCCTTGACCCGACATCGGACCCGGAGACGTTCACCGTGACCAAGATGGGCATCGACGCCACCCGCCCGGCGGGGCGCGACTTCGCCGAGCGTCTCATGATCAACGAGAAACAGCGCGATCGGGCGCGCGACATCCTGAGGTCTGCGGGCGTCAGCTTATGAGCGCCTGAGAGAAAATAAACGCAAACGATGAGGAGGGGACTATGAAATACATCGGCCGCTTCGCTTCATTCGTCGCTTTCGCTCTGTGCGTGGCCCTCGCCGGCAACGCTCATGCCGAGACAAAAATCCGCTTCTCGCTCGACTGGATCCCCGGGTCCGTCCATTCGCCGTTCTTCATCGCGCTCTATAAAGGCTACTACAAAGCCGAAGGGCTCGATGTGGCGATCGATCGCGGCAAGGGCTCCGTTGCGCTGGTTCAGCAACTCGCGACCGGCGTCTACGACATGGGCTATCCGGATATCAGCGTGCTGACGGATTTCGACGCCAAAAATCCGGATAAAGCATTTCCCGAAGTCATGATGGGCTATGAGCAGGCACCGGCCGCAATCGTCGTGCTCAAGGAAAGCAACATCACCACGCCGAAGCAGCTCGAAGGGCATGTTCTCGGCGCCTCGGCCAATGACGCCACCTACAAGCTGTTTCCGACCTTCGCGCAACACGCCGGCATCGACCTCAGCAAGGTGAAGGTGCAGTACATCGATCCCAAGCTGCGCGAGACCTTGCTGGCGAAAAGGCAGGTCGACGCGATCATCGGGCAGATTTTCAACACCAAGCTGGAACTCAAGGCCAAGGGCGTCGATCCCAGCAAGGTCGTCGGCTTCCTCTATCGCGACTACGGCCTCGACCTCTACGGAAACGGGCTCGCCGCTTCGCCGACCTTCCTGAAAGAGCATCCTGATGCGGTCAAGGGATTCATTCGCGCCACCATCAAGGGAGTGCGCGACATGGTCAAAAATCCCGAGGAGGCGGTGCAGATGACGCTTAAATTCGAGCCGCTGCTCAACGCCAACATCGAGCGGGACCGGCTCAAGCTTGCGATGGAGTGCTGCATCATTACGCCCAACGTGCTGAAGCACGGATTCGGCGGCGTCGATAAGGCGCGTCTCGAGCGAGGCATCGGCATCCTGGCGGCGAGCTACAAGCTTCCCCACACGCCGAAGGCGGACCAGGTGTTCGATCCCAGCTTTCTCCCGGCGGAAAAGGACCGGATGGTGAAGTAACGCGGCACATTTACCCACGACCGGTCGCGTTGCGATGAGTTACATCGAAATCGACGATGTTGATTTGCACTACGGTCGGCAATCCGGCGCCGCGAATGGCGCCGGAACGCTTGCGCTGGCGAACGCAACCCTGTCGATCGGACAGAACGAATTCATTGCCGTTGTCGGCCCCAGCGGCTGCGGCAAGTCGACGCTGCTCAAGCTCATCTCCGGTCTGGTGAAGCCGACACGCGGTGTTGTTCGCGTCGGCGGCCAAAGCGTCAAAAAGCCGCTCAAGAATGTCGGTATGGCATTCCAAAATTCGACGCTGCTGCCGTGGCGCAACGTGCGGGACAACGTGCTGCTGCCCCTCGAAATCGTCGAGCCTTACCGCAGCCAGCCGCGCAGCGAGGCCGCGCTCAAGCGCCAGCGCGCGGACGAACTGCTCGCAACCGTCGGCCTTGCCGATTTCGGCGACCAAATGCCCTGGCAACTTTCGGGCGGCATGCAGCAACGCGCCCAACTATGCCGCGCTCTGATCCACGAGCCCTCGGTCCTGCTGCTGGACGAGCCGTTCGGCGCGTTGGACGCTTTTACGCGCGAAGAGCTGTGGGCGGTGCTGCAAAATCTCTGGCTGACGCGTAAATGCACCGTCGTCTTGGTGACGCATGAATTGCGCGAAGCCGTTTATCTTTGCGACACCGTTTATGTGGTGAGCCCGCGTCCTGGTCGCGTCATCGCCTCGCGCGATGTGCCATTCCCGCGCCCCCGCACGCTCGACATGACATATCAGGCCGAGTTCGTCGAGTTGGTGCACGCATGCCGGCATCACATCATGCCGGGGAGCGCCGCGTGAAAAAGGCAACCGTCGAAAATCTGGCGCCCTGGGTCACCACCTTGCTGCTGCTGATACTTTGGCAGCTCGGCGTCATGGTTTTTCACGTGGAAAACTTCGTCTTGCCCAGTCCAATCGAGGCGATCCAGCAGATTTGGGCCAATCGCTATGCCCTGCTCCAGCATGGGCTCGCGACGCTGAGCACCACGCTTGTCGGCTTCGCGATCGCCGTCGTATTCGGCCTGCTGCTCGGCATTCTCGTCGGCTCGTTCCGGCTCGTTTACGTGTCGCTTTACCCGGTGCTGATTGGATTCAACAGTGTGCCAAAGGCCGCCCTTGTGCCGGTGCTTGTGATCTGGTTCGGCGTCGGAAGCGTGCCCGCCGTTATTGCGGCGTTCCTGTTGTCATTCTTTCCCGTCGTCGTGAACGTCGCGACCGGCTTTGCGACGGTGGAGCCCGAATTGGTGGACGTTCTGCGCGTGCTGGGCGCGACCCGTCTCGACATGATCGTTAAAATCGGGATTCCGCGCTCCCTTCCCTATTTCTTTGCGTCGCTGAAAATCGCTATTACGCTCTCGTTCGTCGGCTCGGTCATCGCGGAGATCGTCGCCGGCAATAACGGCATCGGCAACGTGATGCTGATCGCCAGCTCGAATTTCAACGTTCCGCTGGTGTTCGCCGCGCTTCTCGTCGTCGGCGTTATGGGCGTCGGCATGTACGCAATCTTCGCCGCCCTGGAGACCCGCTTCACCGCCTGGTCCGTGCGCGGCTCGGGCCTTGAATATCCAACGAGCGGCTAAAAGTACGGAGAACGGGCGAGCCTGGCTCGGACGCAATTCGCGCACCGCTTAACCGGCGCCGGCGAGCGCCTCGTCGATGAGCTTGCGGCATTCACCGAGTTCATCCAGCGCCGCTCTCAGTGTTTTGAGATCGTCGCGCGTAAAGCTTTCGCCGTGGCCCGCAGACGCTCTCGCCGGCGTGGACGCGGGAGCAACCGACGTTTCCGCGCGGTCGTAAATGGCGCGGTCGTCGTTATCGACACGCGGCACCGGTGCGCCGGTCAGTGGCGGTTCGCGCCGCTCGCCCTCGCGCCCGCGGTCGATGAACGATGGTAGGCGATCCAAGCCATCCCCGCCATCTGCGTCCACCTCCTCCGGCGACTCCTGCTCAACCTCGTCGGTGTAATCCTGCCCGTCCACGGCGACGTGCGGAGGTTGCGCGGCACCCTCGCGCCAAACTTCCTCGACAAATCTTGAGCCGTGCTCGCGCAGAATGCGCTGCACGCCGCGAATGGTGTAGCCCTCGCCATAAAGAAGGTGGCGGATGCCGCGCAGCAAATCGATATCATCGGGACGGTAATATCGCCGTCCACCGCCGCGCTTCATCGGCTTGATCTCGCGAAAGCGGCTTTCCCAAAATCGCAGGACGTGTTGCGGAAGATCGAGTTCATCCGCAACTTCACTGATGGTGCGGAAAGCGTCCGGCGCCTTGTTATCCAAAGCTGCGGCCTCCTTGAGAAGGTTAAACGCTGACGCCTACGCTAAAGATTAGGACGAGGTGTGCTCAGCCCCGTTGATGCGATGCTTCAAGATCGCCGAAGGCTTGAATACCATGACCCGCCGCGGGGAAATCGGCACTTCCTTGCCCGTTTTAGGATTGCGGCCGATCCGCTGGCCTTTTTTCCGCACCACGAACGAGCCGAACGATGACAATTTCACGGTCTCGCCGCGCTCGAGGCAGTCGGTAATCTCTTTGAGTACCAACTCCACCAGCGCCGCCGATTCCGTCCGCGAAAGGCCGACCTTTTGGTAAACGGCCTCACACAGGTCCGCACGCGTGACTGTCTTTCCGGTCATCTCCTGCCCCCGCCTGGCCCACTCGGCGAAGATATCCCGCTGAATTATCGACGATATTAGCTTGATCCCCATGGGTCAACCGGGAGGTAGGAGAATATGATGGCTCAGGAACTTACCAGCGCAGGAGGGTGGCTCCCCAAGTGAAGCCGCCGCCCATGGCCTCGAGCAGCACCAGATCGCCTTTTTTTATCCGGCCATCCTTCACGGCAACGTTCAATGCCAACGGAATCGACGCGGCCGAGGTGTTTCCGTGCTGCCCGACGGTCGTCACCACTTTTTCGGTCGCAATGCCGAGCTTATGCGCGCTGTCGTCTATGATGCGCTTGTTCGCCTGGTGGGGAACGAACCAGTCAATGTCGGCCGCGGTATAGCCGGTCGCGCGGAAAGCATCCTCGATCACGTCGGTGATCATGGCCACGGCATGCTTGAATACGGCGCGGCCTTCCATTCGCAGGTGTCCAACGGTCTGCGTCGAAGATGGTCCGCCATCGACATACAGCTTCGTTTTGTGCCGTCCGTCGGAGCGCAAGTGCGTCGTCAGAATGCCCCTGTCCTCGCGATTTCCCGGCTGCTGCTGGGCCTCCAGGACGATCGCTCCGGCACCGTCGCCGAATAGCACGCACGTGGTGCGGTCTGACCAGTCCAGAATGCGTGAAAACGTCTCGGCGCCGACCACCAGGGCCCGCTTGTAGGTACCGGTGCGCAACAGCCCATCCACTGTCGCCAGCGCGTAGACAAACCCGGAGCAGACCGCCTGCAGATCGAAGGCGGCGCCACGGGTAAGGCCCAGCCCGGTTTGCACGGTCACGGCACTCGCCGGGAACGTGTTGTCCGGAGTCGAAGTGGCCAGCACGATGAGGTCGATCGTCTGCGCATCGACGTGGCCGTTGGCCAGAGCCGCCCGCGCCGCCGCAATCGCAAGATCGGAGGTCAGTTCATTGTTCGCCGCGATGTGTCGTTGATGAATGCCGGTGCGCTGGACGATCCACTCATCCGACGTATCGATCGTACGAGCCAGATCGGCGTTTGTGACGACCTTGGCCGGGAGATAGCTGCCACAGCCGAGCACGACGGAACGCAAGACGGTCACGGCCGCCCTCCACCCGCCGCGCGCGCCGTCATCGTCGTGTTGCGGTCGCGGGCGTGCGACTGCGTGATTTTGGCGAGCAACTCATAACGCACCATGTCGTAGGCCATATCGATGGCGGCGGCGAAACCTTCGGCATCCGTGCCACCGTGACTTTTGATGACGATGCCGTTGAGCCCCAGGAAAACGCCGCCATTGGATTTGCGCGGGTCCATCTTCTCACGCAGCGTCCTGAAGGCTTGCCGAGCCAGCACATAACCGAGCCTCGCCTGCCACGTCCGGCTCATCGCGCTCTTGAGATATTGGCCGAGTTGTCGCGCGGTTCCCTCTGCCGTCTTGAGCGCGATATTGCCGGCAAAGCCCTCGGTCACGACGACATCGACCGTGCCTTTGCCGATATCGTCCCCCTCGACGAAACCCACATAGTCGAAATACGGAAAATCCCCTTCGCGCAGGATCTGGCCGGCCTGCCGCACCTCTTCAAGCCCTTTCACCTCTTCGACACCGATGTTGAGCAAGCCGACAGTCGGCCGCTCGATATCGAACAGGACGCGCGCCATCGCGCTGCCCATGGCAGCGAGGCTAACGAGATGGTCGGCGTCGGCGCCGATCGAGGCTCCGACGTCAAGCACAATCGATTCACCCTTCAGCGTCGGCCACAGCGCGGCAATCGCCGGCCGCTCGATGCCCGGCAGCATTTTCAGATTGAAGCGGGCCATTGCCATCAGGGCGCCGGTATTGCCGGCAGAAACCGCCGCGTCGGCCGCGCTCTTCTTCACCGCGTCGATGGCAAGCCACATCGAGGATTTCCAGCGCCCGTAGCGCAGCGCCTGGCTCGGCTTGTCGTCCATGCGGATGGCAATCTCGGTATGGACGACCGATGCGTTGGCTTTCAGTTTGGGATGCGCCTCCAGCACCGGCGCGACGGCTGCCCGGTTGCCGAAAAGCGTAAATTCAATGTCGGGATGACGGCCAAGAGAAATCTCAGCGCCCGGAATAACGACGGAAGCGCCATGATCCCCACCCATAACATCGAGCGCGATGCGAACCTTATCGGACATGAACCGACCTTGGCAGTGTGGGTGGGAACGTTAGAGGCCCACTGCCGAGCCCGCATGAAGCACGATCGACCATAGCCGGTCGCGTCAGGGAAAAAAACCGGGTCGGCCGATGCTCCTCAATGCCCTTGGTTCTCACGATTTACGGCCCGCAGAACGCTTTTTGAGGACCTCCAGCGCGGCGAACGGATGAGACTCTGCGTCTTCGCTTTTTGGCGGCGTAAATTTCACGCCAGGCTTGCGGGGATATGGGTCGATGCCGAGCAACAGAAATTCGACCGCAAGCGCGCCAAGGTCGATGACGCCGCCGATCAGCGGCTCCGGGCCATCATCGGCGGACGCGCGTATTGCCCGTCCGCTCGCCGCATTCTTTTTCGCCGCCGCGTCCGGCGCAAACAACAAATCGATCGGTTCACTGATCTCGTTCTCGATCGAATCCAGCGTCACGACACATGTTTGCCCCACCCGCGCGCTTACTTCGCCGCTGACGTGTACGTCATTCCCTCGCCGGATGAGGTCAAATTTGGCCGAAAGCTGCGGTAACGCGCGCAAACCGGTCGCTTTCGCAACCGACTCACGCACGGGTTCCGGCGCTTCGAGATCAACATGCTCCCCTGTATCCGGGATGGCGTCCACCACAATCGGGACGTTCCACAGCTGCCCTATAGTTCCCATCGGTCAAGCCCTTAGACTATCCCACTCGTGTACATTCTCAGGATTTGGAAAGCTCAGCTCGCCCGCCGCCAGAAGATCATACCGTTGCCCGGCCAGAACGCGTATCGCTTCCGTTATATATGCCGCGAAGCGGCCGGCCGCGAGACGCTCATCTCCCGAGGCTCCTTCGACATTCCGAATGACCGCCTTCTTCAGCGCCTCGCTCGTCCCCGCCTGGAGCGCCTCTTCGTATGCTTGTAAGTTGCCGTAAAATGCGGCACCGATCCGCTGCATTTTCTTGGGGACGGCAAGGTCGCCGACGCCCATCTCCCGCAAATTGTGATCCATGTCGCGGCAAAAGAAATCGAATACGCTTTGCCCGAGCGCCCGCCGTCTTGGCGGTTCTGCGGCAAGCCGATGAAACAGAAGCATAAGATGCAGCACGATCAGATCGAAACGGCCGTTGATCGTATCGGCAACGCCGTAGTCGCGGTAAAAGCAGGGCATTCGCGCCTGCGCCACGATCATGCCATAGAGGGTGGAAATGGTATCGGACCGCGGGTTGCGGCGAACGAAGGGCCAAATCATCGGATATGTCTGTGGATTACCGCGGCTGTGCCGCCGGGTACGTCAACGTGCTCACCGATGCAAGACCGAAATGAAGCCGTCCCGTAATCGTCCCGTGTGGCTGGCGTTCGCGCGTTTAAGGTCGATCTCCCGCTTTGCGCGGCCGGCCCTCGCGCTTGCCGTGTTTCTTTTTGCGGCCGGCTGTACGCAATTCGGCGAAACGCTCCAGCGCGGTTACGTGCTGCCGGAGGGCGCGCTTGAGCAAATCCCGATCGGTGCGACCCAGGAGCAGGTTCTCATCGTTCTCGGCACGCCATCGACCATCGCCACCGTGAACGGCGAGGCGTTTTACTACATCTCGCAAAAGACGCAGCGTAAGGCTGCCTTCCTTCATTACGAAGTCGTCGACCAGCGCGTGGTTGCGGTGTATTTCAACAAGGATCGGCGCGTGGTGCGGCTCGCGAATTACGGCCTCAAAGACGGAAAGATTTTCGATTACGTCTCCCAGACGACGCCGACCGGCGGCCAAGAGCTCAGTTACCTCCGCAGCTTGTTCAAAGGCATGCAACTGACGCTTTAACGCGCCATCAAGAAGGTCCGCTCATGCCGGACTTTCGGCGCTTCGCGAACGCCTTTGCCATGCTCTGCGCCAGGTCGCGCGGATTGAACGGCTTCTGAAGCATCGGGCGGTCCCGCCACTCCTGCGGAAGATTGGCCGCGCCGTAGCCGGAGACAAAGACGAACGGAATGCTCCGCTTCGCCAGTTCGCGCGCCACCGGAAAAACATCGCGGCCGGCCACATTGATATCCAATATCGCTCCGTCGAGCCGTTCGGTATTGGCAAGCCGCAGACCGTCGGCGACGCGGGCGACCGGCCCGACCACATCGCAGCCAAAATCGGCCATCGTGTCTTCCATCAGCATCGCCAGAAGCATTTCGTCTTCGACCACCAACACGCGGTAGCGCTCTCCTGACCCGTTTCCCCCTAGTATTGCGCTCATTGGGCATCCCCGTAGCCCGGTAGTGGCATGTCAATCGAACATTCAACACCGGCAGGGTTGAAATCGATCCGCGCTTGACCGCCGAATTCGTGCATCAGGCCGCTCTCGATTACCCTTGAGCCCATCCCACGACGGCCGGGCTTGTTGACAGGCGGCCCGCCGGTTTCTTTCCAATGCAAGCGCAGGCGATGCTTGTCGTCATCCACTTGCCACGCAATTGCGACCTGGCCGGTCGGAACGGACAGGGCACCATATTTGACGGCGTTGGTTGCGAGTTCATGGAAGACCAAACCGAAGGCGAGCGCCATCTGCGATGAGAGCTGGACCTTCTTTCCATCCAGGATGAAACGCGATGAATCGCTCCCTCCATACGGCTCCAACTCCGCGGCAAGCAAATCCCGCAACGGAGCCGTTTCCCAGTGGCTTTTGGTGAGAGTATCGTGGGTCTTGGCGAGCGCCGCCAGTCGCGACATGAAGGTCTGCTGAAACGCTTCGCGCGTGTCGGTATATCGAAAAGATTGCGCGGCGATCGACTGCACGGTCGCCAGCGCGTTTTTCACGCGATGGTTCATCTCGTGTAATAGTACTTCGTGCTGATCCTGCGACCGCCGGCGGTCGGATATATCGACAAAAGTAATGACGACGCCATCAATCGCATTGTCCACCGTTCGGTAAGGACGAATGCGCATAATGAATGTCATTCGGCTGTTTTTAAGTTGCACCTCTTGCTCAATGACCGACAATTTGCGCAAGACCGTGCGGGCGTCGTCGGCCATGCCGGTATAGCTCAGCGCAGTTGCAATGTCGGTAATCGGCCGGCCGCGATCCGAGTCCCGCAGCCGGAAGATGTCGGCAATGCCCGGCGTGAAATTTTTAATCCGCAGGTCGTTGTCGAGAAATATGGTGGCAATCTCGGTGCTGTCGAGAAGATTTTTCAGGTCGCTGTTGGCGCGCGTCAGCGCTTCGTTCTTGTGCGCCATTTCGGTGTTGATGGTCTGAAGCTCCTCGTTGATCGACTGCATCTCCTCCTTCGACGTTTCGAGCTCCTCGTTCGACGATTGCAGCTCCTCGTTCACCGATTGGTATTCCTCGGCAGCTGACTTCATTTCCTCGTTGGCGGTCTCCAGGTCGTCGATCGTGGATTGAAGTTGGGTCTTCGTCGTCCGAAGTTCGTGTTCCAGCGTCCTCAGATCGTCACTTTGGGGATTTGACTCGGCGTCCGCTCGCCTGCGGTGCCTGCGCAAGTTTTGCAGAACAATGACGCAATGACCGGAATTGCCGCCGCGTTCGTCGATCGGCTCGACGATCACGCTAAGGGATTGCAGAAGGCCGTTAATTCTGAGTGCCACATCGTCATGTACCGCCGGTTCTTTGCTCGTGCGCGCCTTCTGTAGCGCGGCCCGCACAACGGGACGCAGCGATTTCCGCAACATATCGAATAGCCTGAAGCTTGCCGCGCCGGACGCAGGTTCGAGATATTGACCGGCCTCGCCTCCGGAAAAGCGCACGATTTCGTTGCGCTCATCGACGACCAGATAGGCGGGAGAATACTTGTCCGCGATGCGCTTCGCGCCGCGCCCCAGTTTGTCGGCGTCATGCAGCGTTGTCGATGCCGCTATTGAATGCGGCAGCGCGGGAGGCGCAGGTGAAGCCGACAATTCAGGAAGCGCCCGATCGGCCGAAAGACGCTGGTAGATACGGTGCTTCTTGTCGAGCGTGCCAAAGCGCTTGAATTGGCGGGTCACGCCTTCCGCCGGCCCAAGAAACAGGATGCCGTCCGGATTAAGAGCGTAGTGGAACGTTTGCAGGATGCGATCTTGCAAATTGGCATCCATGTAAATCAGGAGATTGCGGCACGAAATCAGGTCGAGTCTTGAGAAAGGGGGGTCCTTCACGACGCTGTGGGTCGAGAACACGCACATTTCACGGATCGGCTTGATCGGACAAAACTCCTCACCGTCTTCGGCAAACCAGCGCGCCAAGCGCGCGGCGGACACACCGGACGTCTTGCGATAGCGGCCCGCGCGGGCGACGGCGACAGCGTTGTCGTCGATGTCGGTCCCGAAAATTTGCACCGAGGGGACCGCTTCGCGTCCGTTCAACGCTTCCTTCACCAGGATGGCGATCGAATAAACCTCCTCGCCGGTGGCGCAGCCCGGCACCCAAATACGGATGTGATCGTCGGCGCCGGCGCCCTCCAGGATTTTTGGAATGGCGGTTGCCGCCATGGCCGCGAACGCATCCGGATCGCGGAAAAACTGCGTGACGCCGATGAGCAGCTCGCGGAACAACAACTCGACCTGGTGCGGGTCCTCCCTCAGGCGCGTCACATAATCTTGCACCGTGTCGATTTGCAGGACCTGCATGCGGCGCTGGATGCGGCGGATCAGGGTTTTTTCCTTGTATTTGCTGAAATCGTGCCCGACCCTTGCCCGCAAGAGCGCGTTGATCCGCGTAAGATGGTCCGCCGCATCGGTACGTGTTCCGTCACCGCTCTTTTGGCCGGCGACCTTTCGCAAGTGGTTTTGGTAATCGAGCAGCTTTGCCGGCATGTCCCCAACCGGCATGACTTCATCGACAAGCCCGGTGGCGGTCGCGCTCTGCGGCATCCCGCTCTTTGCGGTGTGATCGACTTCCGCTTGCGCGAAGGTAAGCCCGCCATTTTCCTTGATCGTCTTCAGCCCGAGCGTGCCGTCGCTGCCCGTGCCGGAAAGAACGATGCAAACGGCATTCTCGCCCTGCTCCTCGGCCAACGAGGAAAAGAACGCATCGATCGGCCGGCGGCGTTCGCGCGGCGGGGCCGGCCTGGACACCCGCAGGCTGCGCCCTTTGAGCGTGAGCGTCGCATCCGGCGGAATGACGTAAACACTGTCCGCAGCAATTGGCATGTTGTTTTCAGCTTCGATCACCGGCATCGCTGTCGCTTTGCCAACGAGATCGGCCAACATGCTTTTGTGGTCGGGCGAAAGGTGCTGGACCAGCACGAAGCTCATGCCGCTGTCCGCCGGCATGTTGGAAAAGAACGTCTTGAACGCCTCCAGCCCACCGGCCGATGCGCCGATGCCGACGATCAACGAATTCGATGCGCGGCGACTTGGCTTATTCTTGTGACTATTGGTGGCGCGTTTTCTCGCACGATGATTTTTGCGCGCCTCGACCTTTTTCTGCGACAGCATTGGCACGCCTAACGCCGCTAACAGCGGAACACCGGGATGAACTTGCGGCCTCTTCCTCCAATTAGGTGATTGGTCGAGAGTTTTGAGGCAATCTTACATAAGCACAGTCCCCCCCCCGCGACACTTTTTAATGCATGGCGACTTGCCTGCGACGGAACTCGCCACGGGTCGGACAGCCCATCGATCGGCCATGCCACGGACGTTCCGGCCGGCGATGAAGGCCGCCAAACGCAGCCTTCTGCTTAAAACATCCATTTAAGCGTCGAGAAGCATAAGGGCCCGCGCGCTACGCGGGCCCTTTGGCCTTTAGGTATTGCACCGCACGCGCCTAAAGCCTGATGAGTTCAGCTTGAGCGCACGCTCTGCCGCCGTTCATCCTTCGAGGCGCGGCTTCGCCGCGCACCTCAGGATGACGGATTGATGTTCAACATGCGCTGATTCAGTTTAAAGCCATTAGTGCGCCAGCACCGCCAACAGGAGCAACGCCACGATATTTGTGATCTTGATCATCGGATTGACGGCGGGGCCCGCGGTGTCCTTGTAGGGATCGCCGACCGTATCGCCCGTCACCGCCGCTTTATGCGCTTCGGAACCCTTGCCGCCGTAGTGACCGTCTTCGATGAACTTCTTGGCATTGTCCCAGGCGCCGCCGCCCGATGTCATCGAGATTGCGACAAAGAGTCCGGTGACGATCACGCCGAGCAGCATCGCGCCGACCGCGGAGAACGCCGCCGACTTGCCAGTCGCTCCGCCGCCGGCGACGACGTAGATCACGAAATAGACGACGATCGGCGAGAGCACCGGCAACAGCGACGGGATAATCATTTCCTTGATCGCCGCCTTGGTGAGAATATCGACGGCGCGGCCGTAGTCCGGCTTTTCCTTGCCTTGCATGATCCCCGGCTTCTCACGGAATTGCCGGCGCACCTCTTCGACGATGGCGCCAGCGGCGCGGCCGACAGCGGTCATGCCCATGGCGCCGAACAGATACGGCAACAAGCCGCCGAACAGCAGGCCGACAACGACGTAGGGATTGGTCAGGGCGAAGTCGAGCTTGATGCCCTGGAAGTATGGGTGCTGCGCGGCGTGACTGGTAAAAAAGGTCAGGTCCTGATTGTAGGCAGCGAACAGCACGAGCGCGCCCAGGCCCGCCGATCCGATGGCGTAGCCTTTGGTGATCGCTTTAGTGGTGTTGCCGACCGCGTCGAGCGCGTCGGTAGATTTTCGGACCTCTTTCGGCAGTCCCGCCATTTCGGCGATGCCGCCGGCGTTATCGGTAACCGGGCCGAACGCATCGAGCGCGACGACCATGCCGGCGAGCGCGAGCATGCTGGTGACGGCAATCGCAATGCCGAAGAGACCGGCCATGCCGAACGCAACGAGGATGCCGGCAATGATGACCAGCGCCGGCAGCGCGGTCGCCTCGAGAGAAATGGCGAGGCCCTGAATGATGTTGGTGCCGTGCCCGGTGACGGATGCCGCCGCGATCGACTTCACCGGACGGAAGTTGGTGCCGGTGTAGTACTCGGTGATCCAGATGATGAGGCCGGTCACGACCAGTCCGACGATCGCGCAAACGAAGAGCTGCGTCCCCGTATAAGGCACGCCGTTGATCGCGCCGAAGCCCACCAGCGCATAAGTGACGTACGCGATCGCAAACAACGACAGCACCGCCGAGGCGATAAACCCCTTGTAGAGCGCCCCCATGATCGATTGGCTGGCGCCGAGCCGCACGAAGAACGTGCCGATGATCGACGTGATGATGCAGGCGCCGCCAATGCCGAGCGGATAGGTCATCATATTCTCAAGGATCGGCGTCCCTGCAAAAAAGATCGCCGCCAGCACCATCGTAGCAACGGTGGTCACCGCATAGGTTTCGAACAGGTCGGCGGCCATGCCGGCGCAATCGCCGACGTTGTCGCCCACGTTGTCGGCGATGGTCGCCGGGTTGCGCGGATCGTCTTCCGGGATGCCGGCCTCAACCTTGCCGACCAGATCGCCACCGACGTCCGCGCCCTTGGTGAAGATGCCGCCGCCGAGGCGGGCGAAGATCGAGATCAGCGAGGCCCCGAAGCCGAGCGCAACCAGCGCGTCGATCACCGTGCGGTCATTGGGCGCAAGATGAAGGTGCGCGGTGAGAAACAGGAAATAAGCCGAGACGCCGAGCAGCGCGAGGCCGGCGACGAACATGCCCGTGATCGCGCCCGACCTGAATGCCAGCTCGAGGCCGCCCGCAAGCGAGCCGATCGCCGCCTGCGCCGTGCGCACGTTCGCGCGCACCGAGACGTTCATGCCGATAAAGCCGGTCGCGCCCGAAAGAATCGCGCCGATAGCGAAGCCGAGCGCGACCAGCCAGCCCAGCGCAAAGCCGAGGATCAGAAAGATCACCACCCCGACGATGCCGATCGTCGTGTACTGGCGCTTCAGGTACGCCTGCGCGCCCTCGCGGACGGCCGCGGAAATCTCCTGCATTCTCGCCGAGCCGGCATCCGCCCGCAGCACCGACCCGATCGCCCAAATGCCGTAGAGAATAGCGAGCACGCCACAGCCGACGATCACCCACAATGTCGTCATGGTGATTCAACCTCGATTTTGTTTGGAGCTGGCAGGAAACTGTCCCTGGCCGGCGCCTGAACGTCGAGGATGGCCGCTTGGAGGCGCTTCACCCCGACCGGGAAAGCGGGAGCGATATAGCCAAAAAGGGCACCGCAAAGCAACGCCGGAAGCGCGCGCAATGTTGAATACTTGAGTGCGCACCGTGGCTTATAGCGCCGGAACCCGCTGCTTGATGGCGTGCCAGAGCAACAGCGCGCCGGCGGCGAGAATGACCGGGAAGATCATCTCGTTCACCGCGGGCCAGCCGAGGCGGTCGAGCACCTGTCCCGAGCCGAACGAGGACAGCGCCATGGCGCCGAACACAAGAAAATCGTTGAACGCCTGCACCTTGTTGCGCTCCTGCGGCCGGTGACACTTGGTCACCATCGTGGTGGCGCCGATGAAGGAAAAATTCCACCCCATGCCAAGCAGCGACAGCCCGAGCCAAAAATGGGCTACGCTTATGCCCGAAATGCCGACAATTCCCGTCAGGGCGATAAGGCCGAGGCCGACTGCGGTAATGCGTTCGACGCCATAACGCGCAATCAGCGACCCCGTCATGAAGCTCGGCGCGTACATCGACAGCACGTGCCACTGGATGCCGAGCGTCGCATCGGTCACCGAATGGCCGCAATCGACCATCGCAAGCGGCGCGGCCGTCATCACCATGTTCATCATGGAGTAGCTCGCGACGCCGCAGGCGACTGCCACCACGAATCGCGGTGTCCGCACAATTTCCAGGAGCGGGCGGCCTTCGTGCATGCGCCCGGCCGCGGGTGACGGAACATTCACGAAGGCCAGAACGATCGCCGCGACCAGCGCGCACGCCGATTGGCCGAGATAGCTCGCGGCGAACAGATGCGGCGACAGCAGGTCTTTCGTATGGATGACAAGCTGCGGCCCGAGCAGCGCCGCAAAGACGCCGCCTGCCAGAACCCAGGACACCGCCTTGGGGCGGAACGTTTCGCTGGCGGTATCGGCAGCGGCGAATCGATACGATTGATGGGCCGCTGCATAAAGACCGCCGCAAAACGTGCCGACCAGCAGCAGCCAAAAGCTCCCCTGCATGACGGCGGTAAACGAAATAAGCCCGGACAGAACGCCGCACATCGAGCCGGATTGTAGCGCGACACGCCTGCCGAAATTCCGCGCCAGCGCGCCGATCGGCAATGTCCCGAACCACATGCCGAACACCATGAAGGTGACCGGCAAGGTCGCGAGCCCCTTATCCGGCGCAAGCACGGCGCCGACGATGCTGGCGGTGCTGACGATGAGCGTGTTGTTGCCACCGGCGAGCGCCTGCGCGACCGCAAGCACCTTGGCGTTGCGGCGTGCCAGATCGTCGTCGATGTGCTTTTCGATGACCGGCTGCGCCAAGGCCGACATTTCAGCTCCTCAGAGATTGGCCCTTTTACGCGGCCTTGACGGCGCGAGCCAGCGGCGAAAGCGCAATGGTGGATTGATGGAATTCGGCTGCTACTCGAACTTCCACGCCCCCGGATGGCGCACGACCGCTTTGCGCGCGTCTGCCACGGAGCGGGCGCCGATCTGGCCGAGCGAGGACCGTAGCTCGTCGATGTAAAGATCGATGAGGTGGGCCGGCCCCTCGTCGCCGAGCGCACCCAGCGCCCACAGGAAGCTCTTGCCGGCAAAGCCGGCCTCGGCGCCGAGCGCCAGCGCGCGCATCACGTCCTGGCCGCTGCGGATGCCGCTGTCGAGAACGATGGTCGCTTTCTTGCCGACCGCGCTGACGATGGCGGGGAGCGCATCGATCGACGGCACGAGCGCTTCGATCTGGCGGCCGCCGTGGTTGGATACCCAGATGCCGTCGATGCCCATGGAGACCGCCTTCTCGGCGTCGGCCGGGTGCAGAATGCCTTTGACCAGCATCGGGCCTTTCCACTTGTCGCGATAGCGCGCAACTTCTTCCCATGAGAAGACGCCGCCCATGTTCTTGCGCGCGAAGGCAATGACCTCGTTCGTGCCGGCGCGCTCGCCGACGTATTGCCGAATGGTGGCAAAGCGCGGATAGCCATGTCGCAGCAGCGCCAGCAGCCACTTCGGCCGCACGATCATCTCGCCGATCATGCGCATATTCGGATGGAATTCGCGGCCGAGCCCGGCATAGGCCTCGCGCGAGCGCGTCGTGCGCACCGGCACGTCGAGCGTAAGCGCCATGACCTTCACCCCGGCAGCGGTCGCGCGCCTGATCAAATCGAAGCCGATGGCGTGGTCATTCTGATAAAAACGATAGAGTTGGAGCCAAAAAACATCGGGCGCCACCTTCGCGATTTCCTCGATCGTCGCGCCGCCCGCCACACCCAACGTGTAAGGAACGCGCGCCCGTTGCGCGGCTTTTGCGAGCAGCACGTCGGCGCCCGGCCACACCAGCGAGGGGCCACCCATCGGGGCAATACCAATCGGCGCGGCATAGCGCGTGCCGAACAGTTCGACGTCGACCGGCGGCAGGTCGGTGATGCCGCCGTAGCGGGGGACTATTTTGATCGAATCGAACGCCGCCCAGTTGTGCGCGATGCCGACATCGGCCCCCGCTCCCGTGTCGCCGTACTCAAACGAAAACAGCGGCACATTATGCGGGGCGGCACGCCGCAAATACGCCGAGGTCGGATAAAGCTTGTAAAGCCGTTCGAAATTAGCGCCGATCCCATGCGGCAGATGCGTGTGCTCTTTTTTCGCCGTCACGTCATGCATGGCATTCCCCGCTTGCAATCACCCGTCGATTTATACCGCTGCCTGGGGTCCCACGTCTCGCTGTTTTCAGAAGTGGCTGAACGAAGGTCGATCGAACGACAATGGCTTGCCGTCGCGGCCCGCGAACGTGACCCCCTCGCCCGCCGTTACTTCGCCGATCGTGGCTAAAGGCTGGCCCGCGTTCCGCGTCGCCGCATGAAAAGCATCGATCTTGGACGGGCTGACCGTGCAAACAATTTCATAGTCGTCGCCGCCGGTCAGGATCTGCTCGAGCAGCTTTGGATCTGCATCCAGCGCAGCTCTTGCCGCCTCCGACAGCGGTACTTGCCCGACCCTGACCTCCGCAGCGACCCCGGACGCGTGCGCGAGCTTGGCGCAATCGCCCACGAGGCCGTCCGAAACGTCCATCGCCGCGGAAGCGTGCACACGAATAGCGTCCGCGAGGTCACAACGCGGTTGCGGGATGAGATAGCGGGCGAGCAGATATTCACGTTGGGCGTGCGTCAATTTCCAATCGGCGCCTCCAGCACGGCGGAGCGCGAGCCCGAGCGCTGCATCGCCGATCGTACCGGTCACCAGGATAAGGTCACCAGGGCTCGCGCCCGCGCGCCGAACCATGCCGCCCTCCGGCACAAAACCAAACATCGCAATCGAAATCGTGACCGGCCCGCCCGTGCGAACGGTGTCGCCGCCGAACAAAGGACAGCCAAATTGGTCCGCGTCTGTCCGTAGCCCTTTTGTGAAGGAGGCGAGCCACTTCTCGTCATGCGTCTCCGGCAGCGCCAGCGACAACAGGTAGCCGAGCGGCTTTGCACCTTTCGCGGCCAGATCGGAAAGGTTGACGCGCAAGGATTTCTGCGCGACCGCGCGCGGCTCATCGTCATTGAAGAAATGAATGCCGGCTACGAGCGCATCGGTCGTCAGCACTAGGTCGCACCCGGGCGGCGGCTTGAGGAACGCCGCATCGTCGCCTAGTCCAAGCGCCCCGGCATTTGTCGCAAGCGGCCTGAAGAACCGTGCGATCAAGCGATCTTCGCCGGATGCTTGATCGTCATGCGTGGCCATATTGTCAGCCGCCGAATTCAGCGCTTCGTATTTGCCGCGCCAGCTGGTCGAGCACGGCGTTGATCATGCCTGTCTCATCGCGCTCGACAAAAGCAGCGGCGACATCGGCATATTCCGAAACGACGACTCGCGCCGGCACGTCGCGGCGGTGCTCGAGCTCATAGGCGCCGGCGCGCAAAGCGGCGCGCAGCACCGCCTCGATGCGCTTGAGCGGCCACGCTTTCTGCAAAGCTTCGTCGATGCGCGGATCGAGCACGCGTTGTTCGCGCACCACGCCGGAAACGATATCGCGAAAGAAAGTCGCCTCGGCCGGCAAATATTGTTCGCCCTCGACCTCGCGGCCGATCCAGTGACTCTCGAACTCGGCGAAAATTTCGTTGAGCCCTGTACCCGCAACGTCCATCTGATAAAGCGCCTGCACGGCTGCAAGCCTCGCCGCGCCGCGCCGGTTTGCCTTGCGGCCGCCCTTTGCATCGGGCCGGGCGTGCGCGGCGGCCATCATTTGCCGCCGAGCTCGCGTTTGAGCTTCGCCATGGCAAGCGCGGCGCGCGCGGCGCTGGCGCCTTTGTGCCCCTTGCCGCCGCCCAGCCGCGCTTGCGCCTGCGATTCGGTGTCGACCGTCAGGATGCCGTTGCCGATTGCGAGCTGGCGCTCGAGGGTCAAATCCATCAGGCCGCGAGCCGATTCATTCGATACAAGCTCGAAATGATAAGTTTCACCTTGAATAACGCACCCGAGCGCGACGACGCCGTCATACGGCGCGCGTTTGCGCTGCGCCGCATCGACCGCCATTGCGATTGCACCGGGAATTTCGAGCGCGCCCGGCACGGATATCCGGTCGTATGTTGCACCGGCTTCGTCGAGAACCTGCGTTGCCCCTTGCAACAATTTGTCGGCAATTTGCTCATAGAAGCGAGCTTCCACGATCAACATGCGCAACTTCTTTTCCGCGCGCTTTGGAGCGCGGCTCTTTTTAGCCATGACTGCAATGTCCTTGTTCGGCGGCGTGGTAGCAAGCGGCTCGCCGGTAAACAAGCGTCTTACGGTTTCTCCAACAGGCGCGCGGCATAGCGCGCCATCTGGTCAACTTCCAAATTAACCTCTTCACCCATGCGAAGCGTGCCCAGCGTCGTCACCTTGAGCGTGTGTGGAATGATCAACACGGCGAAGGTCTCGTCCTCGACCGTGTTGACCGTAAGCGAAACGCCGTCGAGCGCGACAGAGCCCTTTGGGGAAATAAGCCGTGCAAGCGACGCGGGCGCGCGCAAAACGACGCGCGACATTTCCGTCATGTCTTCCCGCGCAACGACGTTCGCAAGTCCATCGACGTGACCGGATACCAGGTGGCCGCCGAGTTCATCCCCCATCTTCAACGCGCGTTCGAGGTTGACGCGCGCTCCGTGCCGCCAGCGTCCAACGGTCGTCAACGCCAAAGTCTCGGCGGCGGCATCAACGGCGAACCAGCGACGGTTGTCTTCTTCGCCCGCGCCGACGACGGTCATGCACACGCCTGAGCACGCGATCGAGGCTCCTTCGACCAGCGCCGCGCGCGGATAGGCGCAAGAGATCGTGATCCGGTGCAGGTTGTCGGCGCGCGGCTTGACCGACCTTACCTCGCCCACGTCGGTGACAATGCCCGTGAACATCTACGCGCGCCCGAAATGCTCAACCGTGTCCGCGCCGAGCTGCTCACTCGCCAGGAGCCGCAACCCGTCCGACCCGATCAATGCCTCGAGCGGCATGGCTTCGAGCGCGTCGATGCCGTCATCGCCGATGATCTTCGGCGAGCGAAACAGCACCGCCTCGTCAACGAGGCTTGCGGCGACGAAACTTGCAGCAACCCTCGGGCCGCCTTCAACCATCAGGCGCGTGATGCCTTGCTCCGATAGAATGTTAAGCGCTTCGGCCAGGTCAAGCTGAGCGTCCTGCCCCGATACACGAAATACTCTTGCGCCCCTCTCCTGCAAGATTTCTTCCGCAACGGGAGACGCGCTCTTGCCTGCGAACAACCAGGTCGGACTCTCGCGCATGGTCGCAATGACGTAACTCGCCAGCGGCGCGCGCAGCCGCGCGTCGAGAATGACGCGGACGGGCGATCGATCCAGCATTCCCGGCAAGCGGCAAGTGAGATGCGGATCATCGGCGAGCACGGTCCCGATTCCGACAAGGATCGCGTCGTTCTTGGCGCGCATTAACCCCACGCGCTCGCGCGCGGATTCGCCGGTAATCGCAACCGGCTTGCGCCCGGCAGCCCCTGCTTTTCCATCGGCGGAGACGGCAAGCTTCAGCGTCACGTGCGGACGCTGCTCACGCATGCGCGTAATGTGGCCCGCGTGAATTTGACGCGCTTCATCGGCGCCAATACCGACATCGACGCGGATTCCCGCATCGCTCAGTTTTTTGTGCCCAGCGCCGGCCACTTCCGGATTGGGATCCTCCAATGCCGAAACCACGCGCGCGATGCCGGCCTTGACGATGGCATCGGCGCACGGCGGCGTTTTGCCGTGGTGCGAGCACGGCTCAAGCGTCACGTACATCGTCGCGCCGTTCGCCGCTTTTTTGGCGCGCCTTAGTGCTTCGATCTCGGCATGAGGCCGCCCCCCCGGCTGCGTCCAGCCGCGGCCGACAGTCACTCCATCCTTGACGATGACGGCGCCGACCGCCGGATTGGGCCACGTGTTGCCCACGCCGCGGCGGCTGAGCGCGAGGGCCAGCGCCATGAAGCGATGATCGTCGCCGATCGAAACGGCTGTGGCGGCGTTCTCGATCATTTTTGCGGCGTCGAAACGACTTGCGGCTCCGCTTCTTCTTCGCCCGATAGCTCATCCAATGCCGCGCGAAAGTCCTTGGCCTCGCGGAAATTGCGATAGACGGAGGCAAAGCGGACGTAAGCGACGTCGTCGAGCGCGCGCAGATGCTCCATGACGATTTCGCCGATCGCCTCGGACGAAACTTCGTTCTCGCCCATGCTCTCGAGCTCGCGGACGATTTTCGACACCATCTGCTCGATGCGCTCCGGGTCCACCGAGCGCTTGCGCAAGGCGATCTGCACCGAGCGCATGAGCTTGTCGCGGTCGAACGGCACGCGACGCCCGTTGCGCTTGATGACCGTCAGCTCGCGCAATTGCACGCGCTCGAAGGTGGTGAAGCGGAAATTGCAGGACAGGCAAACGCGGCGGCGCCGTATGACGGCTGAATCCTCCGTGGGCCGCGAATCCTTCACCTGGGTATCGAGGCTTCCGCAGCTCGGGCAACGCATGGCAGTCCCCCGCCGGCTTGTTCAAGCCTGATAAATTGGAAAACGGCCGATCAGAGATTTTACCTTGTCGCGCACCGTCGCTTCGATCGGCGCGTCTTCATCGGCGCCCTTTTGCGACAGCACGTCGAGCACGTCCACGATCAGATTGCCGACCTGCTTGAATTCGGCGATGCCGAAGCCGCGCGTCGTGCAGGCCGGCGTGCCAAGCCGGACGCCGGACGTTATCGTCGGCTTCTCCGGATCGAACGGAATGCCGTTCTTGTTGCAGGTGATGTGCGCGCGGCCGAGCGCGAGCTCCGCGACCTTCCCGGTCAGCCGCTTCGGTCGCAGGTCCACTAGCATAAGATGCGTGTCGGTGCCGCCGGCGACAATGTCGAGCCCTCGCGACTTGAGCGTTTCCGCGAGCGCTTTGGCGTTCTCGACGACGCTCTTTGCGTAGGCACGGAAGCTGGGGCGCAGCGCCTCGCCAAAAGCGACCGCCTTCGCCGCGATGACATGCATCAACGGCCCTCCCTGCATTCCAGGGAACACGGCCGAGTTCAGCTTTTTGGCAATTTCCTCATCGTCCGACAGGATCACGCCGCCGCGCGGCCCGCGCAATGTCTTGTGGGTCGTGGTGGTCACGACATGCGCATGAGGGAATGGCGACGGATGTGCGCCGCCGGCGACGAGGCCCGCGAAGTGCGCCATATCGACCATCAGGTACGCGCCGACTTCGTCGCAGATTTCACGGAAGCCGCGAAAGTCGATGATCCTCGGATAGGCCGACCCGCCGGCAATAATGATCTTCGGCCGATGCTCATGGGCGAGCTTTCGCACGTCTGCGAGATCGATGCGCTGATCTTCGCGTCGTACTCCGTACGGAACGGGTTCGAACCACTTGCCCGACATGTTGACCGGCGAGCCGTGCGTAAGATGCCCGCCGGCCGCCAAATTGAGGCCCATGAAGGTGTCGCCGGGCTGCATAAGCGCGAAGAAAACCTCGGCATTTGCCGATGCGCCCGAGTGCGGCTGCACGTTCGCGAACTTGCAGCCGAACAGCCTGGTGACGCGTTCGATCGCCAGCCGCTCGGCGACATCGACGAACTGACAGCCGCCGTAATAGCGCTTGCCCGGCAATCCTTCCGCGTATTTGTTGGTGAGCACCGACCCTTGCGCCTCCAGAACGGCCTTGCTCACGATGTTCTCGGAGGCGATCAGCTCGATTTCGTCCCTTTGCCGGCCAAGCTCAGACCGCACAACGTCGGCAATCTCGGGATCGGATTCGCGCAAACTGGCCGTGAAAAAATCTTGCGCGCTGGCCGCTGGCTGCGAGGTCGCCGACATCACGTTCTCCTCACGCCGCATCGGTCGGCGCTACACCGGAAAAGGTTGGAAGTCGGCGAAATACCACATTGGCGCCCTAGCGCCAAGCGCTGCCGCAATATCTAGCGATACGGCTCTTTTCGGCCGAAGAACGCGCTACCCTTTGCTGGTCGCGGCGTAGGGACCGAGGCCGTCCCGATTGTAGATATCGTCGCGGAATTGCACGACGCCGTCCGGCGTCGCCCAGGCGGTGATGTAGACCCAGTGGACCGGCACGGGCTTGGTCAGCCGTACATCGGTGCGATCGCCCGATTTGATGGCAGCATCAATCTGCTCGCGCGACCAGCCAGGAGTGTCCCGCAAGAGCCAGGCGACCAACTCGCGCACGTTCTGCACGCGCACGCAGCCTGACGAATCGAAACGCATGTCGTCGGCAAACAGCGCCTTCTCCGGCGTGTCATGCATGTACACGCCGTCCTTGCTGGGGAAATTGATGCGGACAACCCCGAGCGAGTTAAGCGCGCCGGGGTCTTGGCGGAAGCGGTAGTTCACCGCGTCGTTCGAATACCAATTGATCTGTGCAGGGGTGAGCTCTTCGCCATGCGGGTTGTAGATGTGGATGTGCTCGCTGGCGAGGTAGGTCGGGTCCTTTTGCATCAGCGGGATGAGATCGCGACGCACAAGCGACACCGGCACGGTCCAGTATGGGTTGAAATTGATTTCGACGATCTTGCTGTTCACCTCGGGCGACGGGCGGTCGATCCGGCCGACGATCGCCACGTAGCGGCCGACGGCGACGCCATCCTCCACCGCCTCGACCTGCGCGGCGGGAATGTTGACCATGACGTAGCGAGCCCCGAGATTTCCGCTCAATTGGCGCAAGCGCGCCACGTTGGTCTTGAGCTGGGAAAGCCGGACCGCGCACGGAATGTTGAGCCGGTCGAATGTTTCCTTGCGCACGATGCCGTCGACGGTGATGCCGTGCCGGGCCTGAAAGCGGCGAACCGCCGCCTCGACGTAGGAATCGAATATATCGGTCGAGCCGGCATTCGCTTCGAGGTCGCCGCCGATGATGAGACGCTTGCGCAGCGGCACGACACTCGGATGACGATTGCCGACACGCAGGCGGTCCGTCGGCGGCACTTGCGGCCAGCCTCCGCTGGCCAGGATCGTTTCATACCGCCCGACCGCCGCCTGGGTGGAATCCGCAGTCGCTGCCGAAAGGGTCGGCAACGAGGGCCGTGGCATATGGATGGTGCGCGATGCGCTGTCGAACTCGGTGCCGAAACCGCGATTCTGGTTCTGCTCGATCAGGCCCTGGAGGATGGAATCTTCGGCGGCGCGCGCCCCGCTCCCCAGCAGGCCTCCCGCCAGCAGGCCGCCCGCGGTCCGATGCAGGAAGCGGCGGCGACTGATTGGGCGATAGGTCGGTCGAGGCGGTATTTTGCTCATGCGCCAGGCTATTCAATGCGTTTTGCAAACCACAGATGCACCGGAACGCAGCGCCGCCGCAACGGCCTCGCACATTCGTGATTGTTGCCAGTACAAACCTTGCGGAAAGCGGGCTTGAGCGCGTCTATGGGGCGCAGCGGGCGTTTTTATGACGCAAAAGAGAAAGCCCCGGCCGGCGAAGGCCAGGGCAAGTCTTTCCGCCAGTACGTCGCTTTAGAGGCGATAGAGGATCTGATCGGTCCAGAAGCGCTCCAGGCGGTGGAGCGACTTGTTCAGCGTTGAGAACTCGTCGGCGTTGATGCCGCCAACCTGCTCGACCGTCTTTACGTGTTTTTGATACAGCGCCTCGACGATGTCGCGCACCTCGGTGCCCTTCGCGGTGAGCCGGATACGAACCGAGCGGCGGTCGACGCGCGAGCGCTGGTGATCGAGGAACCCCATCTCCACAAGCTTCTTGAGATTGTAGGAAACGTTGGAGCCGAGATAGTAGCCGCGCGTGCGCAACTCGCCGGCGGTGAGTTCCTTGTCGCCGATGTTGTACAGCAGAAGAGCTTGCACCGAGTTGATGTCGGCGCGACTGCGGCGATCGAACTCGTCCTTGATGACGTCCAGCAGCCGGCGATGCAGCCGCTCGACCAGAGTCAAGGCTTCGAGATAGAGCGGCCTAATGTGGTCGAAGCGCCCATCGCGCTCGGCCGGTTCGGCCGTCTTTACGACGGCTTTCATGTTCGACGTCCCTTGTTATCGTTTGTACTTGCCTGGATGCGAGGCCCTGTCTTCCCCGCTCCAGCGTGGCACCCTAAACGGGGCCTTCTAAAATGGGCTTAAATAACACCATAAACATTAGGTTTATTTGCAACGGTGAATATTTGCTTGCCGCAGCAATTCGAAATACTGCCGTTACTTTTGATTCACCTTGACTCGTGCGCTCAGCCGCGGACGAACCGGATGATTCCGGAAAAATCGCGCGCGCCCTCGCCGCTTTCCACGTAACGCGAATAGATCTTTGACGCCTCGGCCCCGAGCGCCGTATGCGCGCCCGACGTCTTCGCGGCTTCCTGCGACAGCTTTAAATCCTTGAGCATCATCGCCGCCGTGAAGCCCGCCTGGTAATCGCGGTTGGCCGGCGACGCCGGCACCGGTCCGGGCACCGGGCAATAGCTGGTCATCGACCAACACTGGCCGGACGACCTCGACGAAATGTCGAACAGCTTCTGATGATCGAGCCCGAGTCGTTCTGCGAGCACGAATGCTTCCGATACCGCGATCATCGAAACGCCCAGGATCATGTTGTTGCAAATCTTCGCGGCCTGTCCGTTGCCGGCGCCGCCCGCGTGCACGATCGTCTTGCCCATTTTCTCCAGAATCGACTGCGCCCGCATAAACGCCTGCGTGCTGCCGCCGACCATGAAGGTCAGCGTTCCCGCGGTCGCGCCGCCGGTACCGCCGGAAACCGGCGCATCGAGCATCAGCAGCCCCCGTCGCTCAGCCTCTGCGGCTACCGCCCGCGCGGATTCGACATCGATCGTCGAGCAATCGATCAGCAACGTTCCTTCGTTGGCATTTTCGATGATCCCGCTCGCCCCGAGATAGACCTCCCTCACCTCCTTGCCGGACGGCAGCATGGTGATCACCACGTCCGCGCGTGCGGCGGCTACTTTCGCTGTTTCAACCGAAGAGCCGCCGGCAGCGGTCAACTTGGCAACGGCCGCCGGATTGATATCGACCCCTTCGACTTGATGACCTGCCTTGAGCAGGTTCTGCGCCATGGGCAATCCCATGTTGCCAAGACCGACAAAACCAATTCTGGCCATCTCGTCCTCCCTACCAACTCACGTCGCCGCTCACGGCGGCTGCTCCTGCGCGGCCTTCAGCGCGAGCACCAAATACGCAACGAGCAAAAGGCCTTCCGCCGCGTCAATCCATGCCCCAACGCCAAACACCTGTGGGAAGAAGAGATCGACCGCGATCATGGAGGCGGCTGCGGTCAACCAGATCACTGCGCCCCAGGTGGTCGCGAGCCACAGCCCGACCGCGGCGACGAGGTCGATGACGGCGAAAAAAATCGTCGCCGCCTGCCAGGCCACCGAATGCGTCTCGAAGGCTTCGCCGTGGGGAATGCCAATGCCGCACACGCGGGACCAATGGTAGAGACCCTTCACCATCGATAACACGGCCATGAGCCGCAGGAATATGATGAGACGGCGCGTCCAGCGAACCGGGGCGGCATCTCCTTCGTGGACCGGCTCGAGAACCGTTGTTTCGTCGTGGTAGGCCGGGTCCGTCATGGCAGAACCAATTCGTCGCCGACGCGCGGTGCAAAATGATGCTCGACATCGGCGTCCCCGACCATGGCGATTCGTGCCGGGTCCCAACGCGGCTTGTTGTCTTTGTCCACGATCACCGCCCGCACGCCTTCGTAAAAATCATGCCCGTGAATGATGCGCGAAACTATGCGGAATTCGGCCCGCATGCACGTCTCAAAATCCCAACCTTTGCCGCGCCGAACCTGCTCCAATGCAATCTTCAAACTGAGCGGCGATTTTGTGCGGACAATTGCGGCTGTTTTTGCAGCCCACGCCGCATCCGGACCGCCTCCCTCCGCTTCACGATCGAGCGCCGCAAGAATGTCCTCCACGCGGTCGCCGGCGAACAGCCGGTCGATCGCGCCCCGCCGCAGGCACACCGGCCCGGCAGCCACGGGGGCCGCAAACGCATTGAGCACGGCATCGACCGAAACGGTTCCGCAAAGCGCATCGAGCAGATCGGCAAACCGCGCCGAACTGATTCGATGCGTCGCGACGC
Organism: Pseudolabrys sp.; assembly: GCA_025929185.1. Classification (GTDB taxonomy): domain Bacteria; phylum Pseudomonadota; class Alphaproteobacteria; order Rhizobiales; family Xanthobacteraceae; genus Pseudolabrys. Next base: position 5,823 of record JAICMO010000006.1, on the reverse strand, counting down.
CGCTTGCGCAGCCGTCATCGGCGTTGAGTCGGTCACCGGTAAGCGCGCAATACATGCCGAGCGCACCCGGCAAGCGGGGCAAAAACCACGTCGCACCCACATCGGGAAAAAAACCGATGCCCACTTCCGGCATGGCAAATTGAAAACGGTCGCCCGCAACGCGATGTGAGCCATGCGCCGATACGCCGACGCCGCCGCCCATGACGATGCCGTCGATCAGCGCAACATATGGCTTGCGGAACCTCTTGATCGCCGCGTTGAGCGGATACTCGTCGCGCCAAAACTGAAGAGCGTCGTCGTATTTGCCTGCTTTGCCGAGCTCGTAGAGTGCGCGAATGTCGCCGCCCGCCGAAAACGCGCGATCGCCGTCCGCGGTGACAATGACGCGCGTAACGGCGGCATCCTCCGCCCAGGCGTCAAGTTGCGTGCGCAGCGCGCGCACCATGCCATGCGTGACGGCGTTGAGCGCCTTCGGCCGATTGAGCGTAACAATCCCCGCCGCGCCTTGTCTTTCGAAGAGGATATCGCCCTCGGCTTCAGGCATCTGACCGATCAATTGCCCAGCATCTGGCGGCTGACGATCAGCCGCATGATCTCATTGGTGCCTTCGAGAATTTGATGGACGCGCACGTCGCGCAACACGCGCTCGATTGGGTGGTCGCGCAGGTAGCCGTAACCGCCGTGCAGTTGCAGGCAGCCGTTGACCACCTCGAATCCGGTGTCGGTCGCGAGACGCTTGGCCTGAGCCGCAAGCCGCGTTGCGGACGGCTCTCCGTCGCTTACTGCCGCCGCCGCGCGATGCAACAGTAGCCGCGCCGCTTCCAATTCTGTGGCGAAGTCCGCAATGCGGAATTGCAAGGCCTGAAAGTCGGCAAGGCGAGACCCGAACTGCTTCCGTTCCTTCATGTACGCGACGGTGCGGTCGAGACAGAATTGGGCCCCCCCGATCGAGCAGGCGCCGATATTGATGCGCCCGCCGTCGAGTCCCGCCATGGCAATTTTGAATCCCTGCCCTTCCGAACCGACGCGGTTTGCGACCGGCACGCGGCAATTCTCGAAAATTACCATCGCGGTCGGCTGCGATTTCCAGCCGAGTTTTTTCTCCTGCTTGCCGAAAGAGAGACCGGGTGTGCCCTTTTCCACCAGGATGCACGAAATCCCGCGCGGGCCGCTCTCGCCGGTGCGGGCCATAACCAGGTAGACGTCGGAAACGCCGCCGCCCGAGATGAACGCCTTGGCGCCGTCAATCACGTAGTGCTCGCCGTCACGGCGCGCGCGTGTGGCAAGGCTTGCGGCATCCGAGCCCGCGCCGGGTTCGGTCAGGCAATAGCTCGCGAAATGCTCCATCGTGCAGAGCGTCGGCAAATACCTCTTGCGCAGTTCCGCGCTGCCGAACGCGTCGATCATCCACGCCGCCATGTTGTGGATGGAGATATAGGCCGCGGTCGACGTGCAGCCTTGCGCCAGTTCCTCGAAGATCAACGCTGCGTCCAACCGCGACAAGGCCGAACCGCCCACGTCGTCTTTTACGTAAATGCCGCCAAATCCAAGTTCCGCCGCTTTGCGCAAGGCGGGCACCGGGAAAATCTCAGCCTCATCCCACTCGCGGGCATATGGCATCATTTGCTCGCGCGCGAACGTGCGCGCGGTCGCCTGAAAGGCCCGTTCCTCCTCGGAAAGCTCGAAATCCATCGCCCGAAACCGTTAGCAAGCCCGCACCGGCGGGTGCAACAGCACGACTTTCTCGTGGAGGTATCAGATCGTAGTTTTGAAGGATTCGATATTGCCGACGCCGATAGCGGCGAGCCCGTCCACCCCTGCCTAAAGGAACGTTCTGGCGCAGGACGCATCCAATATGAGACAAATCAAGCCTGTCCGGGGCAATGGAGCATAGCCAATGAGCAACGACGAACAGAAGCCCAGCGGACCGGATCTCGCCCAGGGCATTGCGGCGGGCGATCTCGCAGAAGGCGCCATGCTGGCCGGGCATGTCGGCGACGAAGAGATTTTGCTGGCACGCAAAGGGGGCCGGCTGTTCGCCGTCTCCGCGCATTGCACCCATTACCACGGCCCCCTCGTTGACGGCATCTTGGTGGGCGACACCGTCCGATGCCCTTGGCACCACGCCCACTTCAGCTTGCAAACCGGCGAGGCAATCGCGGCGCCGGCGCTCAGTCCGCTGTCCTGCCGGCAGGTGGAGGAGCGCGACGGCAAGATTTTCGTCAAAGGCAAGAAGGAGGAGCCGGCACCGAAGAAGAGCATCGCAAAACCGGAGCGCATCGTCATTGTGGGCGGCGGGGCGGCAGGCTTTGCGGCGGCCGAGATGCTGCGGCGGCGGGGCTTTGCCGGCAGGGTGACGATGCTGAGCAACGACAATGCGGGTCCGGTCGATCGCCCGAATCTGTCGAAAGACTACCTCGCCGGCAGCGCTCCGGAGGATTGGGTGCCGTTGCGCGGCGATGATTGGTACGGTGAGAACAAGATCGACTTGAAGCTGAATACGGAAGTCACGGGAATCGATTCAAAAGGGCGCAGCATCACGTTGGCCGACGGCGGCAACGTGCAATTCGACAGGTTGCTGCTGGCGACCGGCGCCGAACCGGTCCGCCTGGACTTTCCTGGCTCGGCACAGGCGCATACGTTGCGCTCGCTCGCCGATTGCCGCGCCATTATCGCGCAAGCGAAAGACGCCAAGCGCGCGGTCATCATCGGTGCAAGCTTCATTGGGCTTGAGACGGCAGCGGCACTGCGCGCGCGCGAGATCGAGGTACACGTCGTCGCGCCGGAAAAGCGGCCGCTCGAGAAAGTGTTCGGGCCGCAACTCGGCGACTTCGTGCGCCTCCTGCACGAGGAGCACGGCGTCAAATTCCATCTCGAGAACAGCGTCGCCTCCGTCGACGGAAAGCGCGTGATGCTCAAGAATGGCGAAACGCTGGAGGCGGACCTTGTCATCATGGGTGTCGGTGTGCGCCCGCGCCTCGCGTTGGCCGAAAAAGCCGGACTGACGATCGACAAAGGCGTAATCGTAAACAAATACATGGAGACGAGCGCGCCGGGCATTTTCGCGGCCGGCGATATCGCCCGTTGGCCGGACCGCATCAGCGGCGAGCGCATTCGCGTCGAGCACTGGGTGGTCGCGGAGCGACAAGGACAAATCGCCGCGCTCAACATGATGGGCGAGCGCGCGCCGTTCAAATCGGCGCCGTTCTTCTGGAGCCAGCATTATGACGTGCCGATCAACTATGTCGGGCACGCCGAAAAGTGGGATGACATCGAGATCGAGGGCGACGTCATGAACCGCGATTGCGTGGTTCGCTACAAGGTGGGCGGGCGGGTGCTGGCGATCGCGTCGATCTACCGCGACAAGGAGAGCCTCGAAGCCGGCGTAGACCTGGAAAAGCGCGCATAAACTCTCTCTCCAGGAACACCGGTCCACATGGTAGCGGGCAATTGCCCGAAGGGCTAAAAACAGCTCCGAGGAGTTCGCCAATGGCCATCAAATTCGGCCGCCCCATTGAGCGCAAGATCGGTTTCATGCCCCTGCAAGCGGAGGCCCGCGAGATGCAGGCCGCCCCGCTCGATCTTGCGGTGCGCCTGCGCCGGAACCGTCGCGCCGACTGGGCGCGCCGCATGGTGCGCGAGCACACGCTCACGGTCGACGACCTAATCTGGCCGTTGTTTGTGATGGACGGGCAGAACGCACGCGCGCCGATCGCCTCGATGCCGGACGTGGAGCGGCTCTCCGTCGATCAGGCGATGCGGGAGGCGGAGCGCGCGGCCGAGCTCTCCATTCCCTGCATCGCGCTCTTCCCTTACACCGATCCGAAATTGCGCGATGAGACCGGCTCCGAAGCGCTCAACCCCGACAATCTCGTCTGCCGCGCCATCCGCGCGATCAAGAAGGAAGTGCCCGACGTCGGCATCCTGTGCGATGTCGCGCTCGATCCGTTCACCAGCCACGGCCACGACGGCTTGTTGCGCGACGGTGTCATCCTCAACGACGAAACGGTCGCGGTGCTGGTCAAGCAGGCATTGGTGCAAGCGGAAGCCGGCTGCGACATCATCGCGCCGTCCGATATGATGGACGGTCGTGTCGGCGCCATCCGCAGGGCGCTCGATCAAGCCGGCTATCCCGACGTTTCGATTATGTCCTATGCGGCGAAATACGCGTCCGCCTTTTACGGCCCGTTCCGCGACGCGGTCGGCTCGAGCAAGACGCTCACCGGCGACAAGCGTACCTATCAGATGGACCCGGGCAACGCCGATGAAGCGCTGCGCGAGGTCGCGCTCGATATCGAAGAGGGCGCGGATATGGTGATGGTCAAGCCGGGCATGCCCTATCTCGATATCGTTCGCATCGTGAAAGAAAGCTACGGCATGCCGACTTTCGCCTACCAGGTATCGGGCGAATACGCGATGCTCATGGCCGCCGCGCAGAACGGCTGGCTTGACGGCGAGCGCGCCATGATCGAAAGCCTCACCGCATTCAAGCGCGCGGGCGCCGACGGCGTGCTCACTTATTTTGCTCCGCGCGTGGCGAAGAAATTGAAAGACGAAAAATAGCCCTCCGCCACTGACGCGGCGCCGTTTCCCACCTAAAATCTCCCACTGACCGAAACGTCCGCGTTCGCGGACGCAACTTCCGACAAACACGAGGCGACCACAACGATGGGCGAGTTTGCGATTGGCCAAGGCGTACCGCGGTTTGAGGATCCCCGACTGGTACAAGGCCGCGGGCGCTACATCGACGACGTGGTCTATCCCGGCATGGCTTTCGGAGTCGTGCTGCGCTCGCCCCACGGCCACGCGAAGATAAAATCGATCGACACGACTGCCGCAAAAGCCGCCCCTGGCGTGCTCGCCGTCATCACCGCCGCCGACTGGAAGAAAGCCGGGCTCGGTGAACTGCCGTCGCATGCCGGCCTGAAGCTCCGCGACGGCTCGCCGATGGTCAAGCCGCCCTACCCGGTGCTCGCGGACGATCGCGTGCGTTGGGTCGGCGATCCGGTCGCGTTCGTCGTGGCCGAAACAACTGCGCAGGCGCAGGACGCCGCCGAAATGATCGAGGTCGATTACGGGCCGCTGCCCGCGGTCGTCTCCACCGCCGAGGCGAGCAAGCCTGGCGCGCCGCGCGTTTGGGACAATTGCGTCGACAACATCAGTTTCGTCCAACTGCTCGGGGACAAGGACGCGGTCGACGCCGCCTTCGCCAAAGCGGCGCACGCCGTGAAGCACCGTTTCGTCATCAATCGCGTCACCGCTGCATGCATGGAGCCGCGCGGCGCCGTTGGCGTCTATCTGCCCGCGGAAGACCGCTACATCATCCATTCGCCCGTTCAGCGCGCACACGGTTACCGCAACGAGCTTGCGCGACAGGTGCTCAAAGTGCCCGAGAGCAAGGTGCAGGTGATCTGTGCCGAGGTCGGCGGCAGCTTCGGCATGAAGACGCCGGTATTCAACGAAGCGCCGCTCGTGCTGTTTGCCTCCAAGCTCACCGGCCGCCCTGTGAAGTGGATGAGCACGCGCACGGAAGCCTTTCTCAGCGACGCCGGCGCGCGCGACAACGTCACCGAAGCCGAGCTTGCGCTCGATAAGCACGGAAATTTCCTGGCGCTGCGGGTGAAGACGATTGCGGCGATCGGCGCCTACCTGCAAAGCAATATGCCGGCCTTCTTCCTCAATGCAGGCACGCTTGCCGGCACCTACCGCACACCGGCGATCTTTGCCGACATCACGGCCGTTTTCACCAACACGAACCCGGTGCGCCCCTATCGCGGCAACGGGCGTCCCGAAGCCGCCTACGTCATCGAGCGCATGATCGAT
>JAICMO010000271.1 GCA_025929185.1 Pseudolabrys sp. | reverse complement strand
GACCGATCTCGCAACGCTCTCGTCACGACGTTTCAATGCGCTCGTCCGCGCCTACAACAACACTCCGCGAAAATGCCTTGACTGGCTAACCCCAGCCGAGGCCTTCTCCAAAGCGTTGCACTTCGAGTGTGAATCCACCTCCCCGCTTTCGCGGGGACGAGCGGTGATTCAATGCGACCGGACCAAGCTCTAATGCCCAGCACTCAACGTTTCCAGGAAGCCGACCAAATTGTCGGTCACGTGATCGACGTGCGGCGCGTCCCGGCCCTGCAATTCCCATTCTTCTCGGAAGACTTCGCGCTGACCCTCCGGCACGACCAGCACGGTGGTCATGCCGAGCGCGTGCGGCGCTTCGAGATTGCGCGCGAGATCCTCGAACATCGCGGCCCTCGATGCATCGACGTTATGCAGCTTTAAAAATCGCTCATAGGTTTTCTTCGACGGCTTCGGCTCCAACTCCGCGGCGATGATATCGAACACATCCTCAAAGTGCTCATGCACCGCGAGCCGCCGCATCACCGCGTCGGCGTGCTTGCGTGTTCCGTTGGTGAGCACCAGCTTGCGGCCGGGCAATTTCTCCAGCGCGGCGCCCAACGCCGGATTGGGTTCGAGCGGCGAGTGATCGATCTTGTGCACGAAATCGAGATAATCGTCGGGCTTCAGACCGTGCTCGGTCATCAGCCCACGCATCGTGGTGCCGTAGCGCCGGTAATAATCCTTCTGCACGCGGAAAGCCTCGTCCGGTGCAACGTTCAGGAAATTTTCGATGTAGGCGCGGATGCGCTCGTCGACCTGCTGCCAGAGATTCAAGTGATGCGGATAAAGCGTGTTGTCAAGGTCGAACACCCAGGTGTCGACATCGCCAAAACCGCGCGGCTTTTTTTCGCTGCGGACGAATTGAGCGGTGCGAAGCGAAGGCCGGCTGAGTGGCGCTTTACTCATGAACGCGAAACTCTAGGGCTCCTTGAAGCGCACGGAGGTCGCCGGCTTCCCGCCGATATCGATAGCGGCAAAGCCGACCGAAGTCAGCCCGCGCGCCGCGCAATCCTTGTGGTTGCTGATTTCAAATCGTCCGTCCCGCACGCACAGCATGACGTTTCCGCCCCACTTCACCGGTTGGCCCGCGTGCGTGATCGTCTGGCCGTTTTCGTCGATCGCTTCCGCGTAGCTGTAGAGGCGATGCGGGTCGCCGCGGATATCCGGGCGCACGCATTTGCCGGATTGGATCCGATACCAGCCGCGCGTGGTGATCGAGCCCATCTCGACGATGCCGAATGCGGCCATCACCGTGTGCGTTGTTTCGTTGCACCAGGCAAATCCATGGCCCTCGGGGTTGTCTGCGGCGTCCATCAGCTTGTCGAAAAAGTCGCCGCTCTGAGGCGCGCTGGCCGGCAGCTTCCGATCCTTCACGAAATGCGCAATAGCCGCATCGGTCTTCGCGCCGGCGACGCCATCGATGGGGCTCGCGTCATAGCCGGCGATTTCCAGCAGGCGCTGGATGCCGGCGAGCCGCGCCTGCGCGTCGTTGTAATCGGCCTCTTCCGCGAGATAAGCCGTCGGCCCTTTGTCGGTGTCGGACGGCTTGATCGCGGTAAACCTGACGAATTGTCCGGCCGTGCACGTCCGCGCGTCCGCGATAGCGAAGTTGTTGTCGCCGACGCAGAGATCGGCCTGTCCGTTCTGCGGCAGCGGCTCAGTGCCGTAAATCCCTGGCGTACGCACATGAACATAGAAGAGGTCACCGGTAGCGGATTGCTCCAGCACGCGGCGGCACTGACCGGGATCGATGCGAAACCAGCCTTGCGTCGAAACGACTTTGTTCGTCTGCGCGCCGATTGCCGCCTCGACGCGGTAGCTCGTTCGATTGCAAAGGTTCAATGCCGCGTGCGCGGACGTGGTCGCGAGGGCGCTCAGCAGGAGTGCTGCGCATAGGCAACGGCGAATCATGCGGCGCATGCTAGTACTCGACGACTGCGCGCGGAATAATTTGCCTAACAGGCGATCAGCGATGGATCAGCGTGCCGGCGCCGTGGTCGGTGAACAATTCGAGCAGTACGGCGTGCGGCACCTTGCCGTCGAGAATGACCACGCCCTCGACGCCCTGCTCGAGCGCATAGAGGCATGTCTCAACTTTTGGAATCATGCCGCCGGAAATCGTGCCGTCGGCGATCAGCCGCCGCGCGTCGGTGGCCGATATTTCCTTGATGAGCTGCTTGGAGCTGTCCAGCACGCCCGGCACGTCGGTCAGCAGCAGAAAGCGCTTGGCCTTGAGCGCACCGGCGATCGCACCGGCAAACGTATCGGCGTTG
>JAICMO010000191.1 GCA_025929185.1 Pseudolabrys sp. | reverse complement strand
CAGCCGTGCCGCGGCTTCATCGACAAGATCGATGGCCTTGTCCGGCAGGAAGCGATCCGTGATGTAGCGATGTGAAAGCGTCGCGGCTGCGACGATTGCACCGTCGGTGATGCGTACGCCGTGATGCTGCTCGTATTTGTCCTTCAAGCCGCGCAGAATTGAGATCGTGTCCTCGACCGAAGGCTCGGAGACGAATACCGGTTGGAAGCGCCGCGCCAGAGCGGCGTCCTTTTCGACGTGTTTCTTGTATTCGTCGAGCGTGGTCGCGCCGATGCAATGCAGCTCGCCGCGCGCGAGCGCCGGCTTGAGCAGATTGGATGCGTCCATCGCGCCGTCGGTCTTGCCGGCGCCGATCAACGTGTGCATCTCGTCGATGAACAAAATCAAGCTGCCCTCGGCGGACGTGACTTCCTGCAAGACCGCCTTCAGCCGCTCCTCAAACTCGCCGCGATATTTGGCGCCGGCGATTAACGCGCCGAGATCGAGCGCAAGCAGCCGCTTGTCCTGCAAGGTCTCCGGCACGTCGCCGTTGACGATGCGCAAGGCAAGCCCCTCGACGATCGCCGTCTTGCCGACACCCGGCTCGCCGATCAGCACGGGATTGTTCTTGGTGCGCCGCGACAGCACCTGAATGGTGCGTCGGATTTCCTCGTCGCGGCCGATAACCGGATCGAGCTTGCCGTCGCGCGCCGCCTGCGTGAGGTCGCGGGCGTACTTTTTCAGCGCGTCATAGGCGTTTTCGGCGGACGCCGAGTCCGCCGTGCGGCCCTTGCGTAGCGCGTTGATCGCCGCATTAAGGTTCTGCGGCGTAACGCCCGCTTTTTTTAGGATTTGGCCGGCTTCGCTATCCTTCTCGAGCGCGAGCGCCAGAAGTAGGCGTTCGACCGTCACGAAGCTGTCGCCTGCCTTCTCGCCGGCCTTTTCGGCGGCATCGAAGACACGCGCCAGCGCCGGCGCAAGATAGATTTGCCCTGCCCCGCCGCCCGAAACCTTGGGGGTTTTCGCAAGCGCTGCCTCGACATCGCGCAAGGCTTGGCGCGAGTTGCCACCCGAGCGGTCAATAAGGCCGGCCGCCAACCCTTCCGGGTCGTCGAGCAGAACCTTCAACAAATGTTCGGGGGCGAATTGCTGATGACCCTCGCGCAGGGCCAAGCTTTGCGCGGATTGCACGAAACCGCGGGCGCGGTCGGTGTATTTCTCGAAATTCATGTCTTAACTCCATCGGCCCTTTGCGGCGCCGTAATGCGGGCCCCAAAAGGCGGCCCGCCTTGTCAGTATGTGGGGGTATTTAGGGCAGTTTGAAGGGGCCGATCGCCGCCGCTTGCTCGGCCGTGATAAAGGGGCGCTCATCGATGAGCAGCCAGCCCGCCATCCAGGCCATCTATCGTTATCCGGTAAAAGGCCTCTCGCCCCAGGCCTTGCCACGCACCCGGCTTACGCCGGGTGGGACGTTGCCGGCAGACCGGCTCTATGCGATCGAGAACGGCCCGACCGGGTTCGACCCCGCAGCCCCCGCCTATTTCGCCAAACAGCGTTTTTTGATGCTGATGAAGAACGAGCGGCTTGCCGCTCTGCGGACGGATTTCGACGAAACGACCCATACGCTGGCAATCGAAAGCGAGGGCCATCAAAGCTTGCGCGCGGACCTGCGGACGCCGGAAGGCCGGCTCGCGGTCGAAGCCTTCTTCCGCCGTTACATGCCCACGGAGTTGCGCGGACCGCCAAAGGTGCTGGTCGGCGGAAAGCACAGCTTTTCCGACGTGGCGAAGAAAGTGGTCTCGATCATCAATTTGGCTTCGGTCGCGGAGTTGGAGAACGCGATCGGCGCTCCCGTCAATCCACTGCGCTTTCGCGCCAATCTTTACGTCAGCGGTTGGCCGGCGTGGCGCGAATTCGATTTGCTCGGCCGCGAGATTTCCGCGGGCCAAAGCGCGCGCCTCAAACCTGTCAAACGCATCGTTCGCTGCGCGGCAACCAACGTCGACCCTGCGACCGGCATTCGCGACCTGGAAATTCCGGCAACGCTGATGCGCGCCTTCGGCAATATGGATTGCGGCGTGTACGCCGAAGTCATCGCCGGCGGCGAGATCGCGATTGGAGACGCGCTCTCCGAAACCTCACGATCCCGGTAGAATCTTCACAGATAGCAAACGCCGCGTCTTGGGTTCCGAAGGGTGAAAGCGCGGCGCAGGGGCTTGGCGATCAGTTCGGGACCACGTAGGCGAAAATGATCCCGCGCGGGAAAGCCGCCTCAACGACCTTGTGGTTGTAATTGCCGGAAATGATGATCGGATTGCCGTGCGGATCGACGCCGGTAACGATTCCGACATGGCCGCCGCCGCCCCGACGCGACATTACGGCGATCGCGCCGACCTGCGGACCGGGCACGCGGCGACCATAGTGCGCATAGGCCTTGGCGGCGATCCCGCCGCCCGGATGGCCGGTATGGCGGAGAATCATGTCCATGAACGCGCCGCACCACAAATTGCTGCGGTTGGTCGGATTGGTTCCGAGATAGCGACGCGCCTCGGCGATGAGCGGGTTGTAGCTGAGCGAACCCGCCGAGGCGTAGGCGTCGGCAACCGACCCGGCCGCCGCCGATGCGGGGCGACGCCGGTCCCGCTTGCTGGCGCGAACGCTTTTTACCGCCTGCGGTTGATCGAGAAAGGGAAAGCGGTCGTCATGAATGACTCCGCCGGCCGGCGCGTGCGATTGCGCCGCAACGGTCCTGCTGTGATGACGATGACGATGATGCTGTGCCGGTTTGGCAAACGCCGCGCCGCCGAGGGCCAGACTAATCGCGGTGCACAGGACGAGCGCCGTAGGTTTTTGTTTTACGCACATAACACAAATCCCCGTACTACTAAGCAATACTTCCGGAACTAATAGCATTAGAGCCCGGCGATCAACCCCGGCCGGCCGCCGAATCGACAAGCCATGACTTGCGATTGGGGGATTGCTGGCGCTGAACGACCAGCCCTATACATTGAACTCAAAATTGAGGAAATCTAAACCAGTCTATACTCGGCTATGTTTCAGCGATTCATTTTAACATTTAACTATGAAAAATACTGTGCTAGAACAATGGCTTAGCAAAAGAATACTGATGGGTAGCAGTGCGGCAGCCGGCGGTCGCGGCTAATTCTTGCGGCCGAGCAGAAATACCGCCTGTTCGCCGAACAGGTTCCAAAACCACCACGGCGCATTGAGCCGCAGTGGGCCGCCCCACGCGTTCAGGGCAACCGCCTTCTGCATGCGGACCCCGATTTCGGTGCAGAGCTGACGGAAATCCTTGATCGTGCAGTGATGGATGTTGGGCGTGTCATACCAACTGTACGGCAGAATGTCGGTCTGCGGCATGTGGCCGGCCAGCAGGAGTTGAAAGCGCACCTGCCAGTGCCCGAAATTCGGGAAGGAAACGACGGCATGGCGCCCGATGCGCAGCATGTGCTCCAGCACGACGCGCGGCTGCCGCGTCGCCTGCAAGGTCTGCGACAGGATCACATAATCGAAGGCATCGTCCGGATAATCGGCAAGGTCCGTATCGGCGTCGCCCTGGATCACGGCGAGGCCCTTGGCGACACACTGATTCACGCCTTCCCGCGACAACTCGATCCCGCGCCCGTCGACGCCTCGCGTTTCTGTCAGCAGCCGCAGCAGTTCGCCATCGCCGCAGCCCACATCCAAGACTTTGGCTCCATGAGCGATCATCCCGGCCACCACCAGCAGGTCGACACGAGCGCTGCCCGGAGCAGTCGACAGGCCCGTCCCGATGCCGTTGGCATTCTCGCGCGCGAGCGTGCTCATCCCGCGGCAGCCTTGGCGTCGAGACCGCGCGCGGCGCCGGCGCCGTCGAGAAAGCCGCGAACGATCGCAAACATCTCCGGCTCGTCGAGCAGGAAGGCGTCGTGCCCCTTGTCGGTGACGATCTCGGCGAATGACACCCGTGCACCGGCGGCGTTGAGCGCATGCACGATGGCGCGCGAATCCGAGGTCGGAAACAGCCAGTCGGAGGTAAACGAAATCACGCAAAAGCGTGTCGGCGCTCCTTTGAAGCCGTTTGCCAGCACGCCGTCATAGTCGGCCGCGAGATCGAAATAGTCCATCGCGCGCGTAAGATAGAGATAAGAATTTGCGTCAAAGCGCTCGACGAATGAGATGCCCTGATGGCGCAGATAGGATTCGACCTCGAAATCCGCGTCGAATGAAAACGTCGGATTTTCGCGGTCCTGGAATTTGCGACCAAACTTGCGGTGCAAGGCGGCGTCCGAAAGATAAGTGATATGTGCGCCCATGCGCGCGACCGCGAGGCCGCGACGTGGGTTGGTCCCTTCAAGCAAATAGCGGCCCTGGCGCCATTCAGGATCGGCCATCACCGCCTGCCGCCCGACTTCGTGAAAAGCGATATTTTGCGCCGAATGCCGCGTCGAGCAGGCGATCGGCAGAGCCGCGAACACGCGCTCAGGATAGCTCGCCGCCCATTGCAATACTTGCATGCCGCCCATCGAGCCGCCGGCAACGGCGAACAGGCTTTCGATGCCGAGATGATCGAGCAGCATCGCCTGCGCACGCACCATGTCGCGGATCGTGACGACAGGAAAATCCAGGCCCCACGGCTTGCCTGTTTTCGGATTGGTCGAAGCGGGCCCGGTGGTACCCATGCAGGCGCCGACCACGTTGGGGCAGATGACGAAGTACCGCTCGGTGTCGATCGGCTTGCCGGGACCGACCAGCGTTTCCCACCATCCCATCTTGCCGGTGACCGGATGAATGCTGGCGGCGTGCTGATCGCCGGTCAGTGCATGGCATACCAAAACGGCGTTAGAGCGTTCGGCATTGAGCGTGCCGTAGGTCTTGTAGGCGATTTGAAACGGCGACAGCGAGACGCCGGCGTCAAGCTTCAACGGCTTGTCGGCGCCGAAGCGAGCGATGAGCGAATCGCGCGGATGGTCGGCGTCGCGGATGGCCGCGACCGTTTCCGTTCGACCGCTCAAACTGACCTCGACCATCTCGTCCGCGCTCCTCGCGCACCCGCATCCTTGAAATTGCCGCTCGATCGGCGCGGGCCAGGGGGTCGCGGGCCGTTTAGGTACGCGGGGGCTTACTGTCAATGTTTTCTTTGATTTCAGCCCTCTGCCCACCTAACAATAGCGGCCATGCCGAAGCCCACGAATGCAACGTCTCTGGCCGATCTGCGCAAGGAGATCGACCGCATCGATGAAGCGATGCACAACCTGTTGATGGAGCGCGGCGAGATCATCGATCGGCTCATCTCCGTCAAGCGCAGCCAGGAAACCGGCTCGGCATTTCGGCCGGCCCGCGAGGCCGACATGATGCGGCGGTTGGTAAAACGCCACAAAGGCGTGCTGCCGCTCGACACGGCGGAGAGCATCTGGCGGGTCATCATCTCGACGTTCACGTTTGTGCAGGCGCCGTTCTCGTTGCACGCCGACCTTTCGGCCGGCGACGCGCTGATGCGCGACTCCGCCCGATTTCATTTCGGCTTCACGGTGCCGTTCGTGCCGCACATGGGCGCGGCCGGCGTGGTCGCCGCCGTCTCCGATTCCAAGGGTGACCTCGGGCTTGTACCGGCGCTTGCGGTCGCCGGCGCCGGCGCCTGGTGGAGCGCGCTCGAATTCGACAGCGCGCCGAAGATCATCGCGCGTTTGCCGTTCGTCGAGCGGTCGGATCACCCCGCCGCGATGCCCGTGTTCGTGCTGTCACGCGTCGCTGCCGACGCGATGGTTACCGAGGCCGAGGTGTGGAGCGTGCGCGTATCCGGCTGGGGCGCCAAAGCCGCGCAAACGCTTTCGACCGTGGCCGAATTCATCGCCGTACCCGATCGCGCGTTCGACGGCGCCGCTTTGCTTATCACGGTGCCGCAAGGCACCAATTTCGAGACGGTTATGGGCGCCTTGGTTAAGGCGGGAGCAACCGTGCGCTCGTCGGCCCTCGTCGGCAGCCACGCAACCCGCTATACGGTTGCCGCCGAGAGCGGCAAGT
>JAICMO010000049.1 GCA_025929185.1 Pseudolabrys sp. | reverse complement strand
TACGTGAGCTGGGTTCAGAACGTCGTGAGACAGTTCGGTCCCTATCTGCCGTGGGTGTAGGAGAATTGAGAGGATCTGTCCCTAGTACGAGAGGACCGGGATGGACGTACCTCTGGTGGAGCTGTTGTCGCGCCAGCGGCAGTGCAGCGTAGCTACGTACGGACGGGATAATCGCTGAAAGCATCTAAGCGAGAAACCCACCTCGAAACGAGTTCTCCCTTGAGAGCCGTGGCAGACCACCACGTTGATAGGCCGGATGTGTAAGCGCAGCGATGCGTTGAGCTTACCGGTACTAATAGCTCGATTGGCTTGATTGCTCTCATTACTAATGCCCATGACAGGGATCAGTGATCAGAAATCGGTAATCAGGAAAAAGCTCTGATTACTGACTACTGAAAACTGTTTCCTGAAAGACCAGCATTCTTCCAGAAGCCCAATCAGTGATTAGTCTGACTGATTACTGATCACTGATTACCGGCTTTCTGATTCCTGTCCTTGGCCGGCCTGGTGGTATTTGCGGAGAGACTGAACCCGATCCCATCCCGAACTCGGCCGTTAAACTTTCCTGCGCCAATGGTACTAAGCCTCAAGGCTTGGAAGAGTAGGTCGCTGCCAGGCCTGCCAAGGACATTTCCTCTCTCACGATGACGACGACTTTGAAAAACGGCCGCCGGCAACGGCGGCCGTTTCGTTTGTGGAGCTGCCCTCCGCAAATAAGAGAGCCGCCGCGGGAAACCGCGGCGGCTTTTGCGCTGTTGGGGCCGACGCGCGCCTGATAAAGTTTGCGCGCGCTCAATTCCCCGAATTCATTCCTGGGAAAATCAAAGCATGGCCACCAACCGGATCTATCGCATTGCCGTCATTCCGGGTGACGGAATAGGTAAAGAAGTAATCCCCGAAGGCGTGCGCGTGCTGGAAGCCGCGGCGAAAAAATTCGGCTTCGAATTGCGCCAGGATCATTTCGATTTCGCGTCTTATGATTATTACGCCAAACACGAACGCATGATGCCGGAGGACTGGAAGGGCCAGATCGGCAAGCACGACGCGATCTTCTTCGGCGCGGTCGGCTGGCCGGCGAAAATTCCGGATCACGTCTCGTTGTGGGGCTCGCTGATTCTATTTCGCCGCGAATTCGACCAGTACGTAAACCTCAGGCCGGTGCGCCTGATGCCGGGCGTCCCGTCGCCGCTCGCCAACAGAAAGCCAGGCGATATCGATTTCTGGGTGGTGCGCGAGAACACCGAGGGCGAATATTCCGCCATCGGCGGACGCATGTTCGCCGGCACCGAGCGCGAAGTCGTCGTGCAGGAAACCGTGATGAGCCGCACCGGCGTCGACCGCGTGCTCAAGTTCGCCTTCGATCTCGCGCGCAAGACGCCGAAGAAGCATCTCACGTCGGCCACCAAATCGAACGGCATTGCGATCACGATGCCTTATTGGGACGAGCGCGTCGAAGCGATGGCCAAGAATTTTCCGGATGTTACGTGGGACAAATATCATATCGACATTCTGTCGGCGCTATTCGTGCTGAAGCCCGACCGCTTCAACGTCGTCGTCGCCTCCAATCTGTTCGGCGACATCCTGTCGGACCTCGGCCCCGCCTGCACCGGCACCATCGGCATTGCACCGTCGGGCAACATCAATCCCGAGCGGAAATTTCCATCGGTGTTTGAGCCGGTGCATGGCTCGGCGCCGGACATCGCCGGACAAGGCATTGCCAACCCGATTGGGCAAATCTGGTCGGGCGCGATGATGCTCGAGCACCTCGGCGAGAGCGAAGCGGCGGCCGCGATCGTGAAGGCCATCGAAAAGGTTCTTTCCGAGCAGAAGCTGCGCACGCGCGATCTGGGCGGCCCCGCGGACACCGTGGCGTGCGGAAAGGCCGTCGCCGATGCGCTAACCTAAGCCATGAGCCTGAAGATTTACGGTGTCGCCCGCACGCGCGCCTTCCGCGCGCTGTGGATGGCGGAGGAGCTCGGCATCGATTACGAGCATCTGCCCATCGAGATCGGCGACGCCGGCGCACGCACGCCGGAATTCCTCGCGATCAACCCGAACGGGCGGTTGCCGGCAATCGTCGACGATACGTTCGTCCTGTTCGAGTCTCTCGCCATCACGCTCTACCTCGCGAAGAAGTACGCGAACGGTAGGCTCTATCCCTCGGCGCTCGAGGCCGAAGCGAAAGCCTGGCAGTGGAGCTTCTGGGCCATTTCCGAAGTGGACCGGGGCGTGAACATCTGGTCGCTGCATGCGGTGCGCCTGCCGCCCGAGGAGCGCGATGCGGCCAAGCGCGACGAAGCGCTGGCGGTGCTCAAAGCGCCGTTCAAGGTGCTCGATGCGGCGCTCGCCAACGAGCCTTATCTGGCCGGCGATGATTTCACGGTGGCCGATCTCAACGTCGCGGCGGTGGTCAGTCGCGGGGTCGACATGGATTTGAGCCATGTGCCGCATCTGAAGGATTGGCTGTTGCGCTGCCTCGGCCGGCCGGCCGCGAAAAGGGCGCTTACGCTGAAGGCCGCTGCGGATGCCGCTACGCCGCCGGAAGTGACGCGCCTGATCGTCCGGCGCAACCGCCTGTAAACATCCGGCAAGGGCTTCCCATTGCGGTCCGCTGTTGCTAGATAACGCCCGAACGCGCGGGGCTTGGCCCGCGCTTTGCGTTTGCAGGTTTAACGCGGGTGGAGCAGCTTAGGTCACTCGTCAGGCTCATAACCGTCGTGAGGCCCGGCGAGCGCAGCGAGACGAAAAGCCGAACGACGCCCCCGCGAAGGCGGGGGCCCAGATGCAAGGTTTAACGCGGGGTGGAGCAGCCCGGTAGCTCGTCAGGCTCATAACCTGAAGGTCGTTGGTTCAAATCCAACCCCCGCAACCAACATGAGCGCACGATCTTAGGCCCGGCGTTTGCCGGGCCTAAGATCGTTCTTGCGCAAACGTTGTCCCCTGCGACCGCCTACGCTCGTTTTGCGAGCTTCGGCCCTCTGTGAGTCCGCCGAAACGCAGAGCGCAGGCTGCACGCCGGGACCCAGCATCCTGCCGACTGGTTCCAATTGACAGATGTGGTGGCGGTTCTGCGCGGCCCTCTATGTGGGGGGCCTATCAAAATGACCGATGGCAAGAAGCAGGGGAGTTCCTGGAACCTTACCGTTCCGCCCTAATCGCCTTTTTTGCTGGAAGTTAATCCCCTTTTTTGCTCGAAATCGGTGGCTGTGCCGCATGCTATGTGCGGCAAGGCGGCGCAGCTTCGGTAGAACAGTTCCGCCAGTGATGCGTAGATAATTATGTATAATCGTGGTTGGATACGCTATCGATAAGCAAGACTGCCTAACGGGTCTTTCTTACGAGCCCGGTTTACGAGAAAAAACAACCAACGGGAGGATTTGATGCCCTCATTCGCACGAAGTCTAAGTTTGGGCGTTGCCATCTGCTTCGGCAGCGCCGCGGCGCTTACCGCGCCGGCCCACGCGTGGGAGCCCACCCATCCGATCGAAATCGTCGTTCCGGCAGGCACGGGCGGCGGCGCCGATCAGATGGCACGCGCGGTGCAAGGCATCGTCACGAAGCATAAGCTTTCGAAGCAATCGGTCGTCGTGATCAACAAGTCCGGCGGCGCGGGCGGCGAAGGATTTCTCGACGTCAAGAATTCGAAGGGTGACGCGCACAAGCTCATCATCACGCTGTCGAACCTGTTCACGACCCCGCTCGCGACCGGAATTCCTTTTAACTGGAAGGATCTGACGCCGGTCGCGATGATGGCGCTCGATGAATTCATCCTGTGGGTGAACGCCGACGAGCCGTACAAAACGGCGAAGGACTATATCGCGGCAATCAAGGCCGGACCCGACGGCAAGTTCAAGATGGGCGGCACCGGCTCCAAGCAGGAGGATCAGATCATCACGGTCGCGCTGGAGAAAGTGACCGGCAAGAAGATGACCTACATCCCCTATAAAGGCGGCGGCACCGTCGCCGTGCAATTGGTCGGCAACCACATCAACTCGTCCGTCAACAACCCGATCGAGGCCGTGGCGCATTGGCGCGCCGGCAAGTTGCGGCCGCTTTGCGTGTTCGACAGCAAGCGACTCGACTACCACGACAAAATCGCCGGCAATATGTCGTGGAACGACATTCCGACCTGCAAGTCGCAGGGCATCGACGTCGAATATCTGATGCTGCGCGGCTTCTTCATGCCGCCGGGCGTCAGCAAGGACGAGGTCGCCTACTACGTCGATCTGATGAAGAAAGTTCGCGAGACGCCCGAGTGGAAAAAGCTGATGAACGACGGCGCCTTCAACCAGACGTTCATGAGCGGCGATCAGTTCGTGAAATGGGTCGCCGACGCCGAGAAGCTGCACGAAGGGCTGATGAAGTCGGCCGGCTTCCTCGCCAAGAAGTAACGCATAGCAACCACGGCTGCGGCGGTGATCCCGCCGCAGCTTTTTGAGGCCCTCCATGAGCGAAAGCGTCAATGAGGCCGGCGGAGCCGGTCCTTCCCATCGCGGCGTAGAGATCGGCGTGGCGGTCGCGATGGCGATCCTCGCGCTCATCGGGATTTACGGCAGCCTGCAAAACGGCGTGGGCTGGGGGCCGGACGGCCCGCGGGCCGGATTTTTCCCGTTTTACGTCGCTCTCATCGTGCTGATCTCATGCGTCGTCAATTTGGCGACTGTGGTCCGGCGCATGGACGGCACCAAGCTGTTTGCCGAGTGGGGTCAACTCCGGCAGGTCTTCTCGGTCATCGTGCCGACCGCGATCTACGTTGGATTGGTGCCGTATACCGGGATCTACGTCGCGTCGGCGCTGCTGATCGCCGTGTTCATGCGATGGTTCGGCCGCTACAGCTGGCTTGTCGTCGCTCTGATTGCGATCCTCGTGCCGATCCTGACTTTCCTGACATTCGAGATTTGGTTCCTGGTTCCGCTGCCCAAAGGGCCGCTTGAGAACTGGTTGGGATACTGAAACAGCCGCTGCGCGCAAAGCGTCGAACGAGCGATAATCACGAGACGGGGACATGCTCCAGGACATTGCCAATCTTTTTCACGGGTTCGCAGTCGTCGCGCAGCCGTTTAACTTTTTGCTGATGGTCGTCGGTATCGTGCTCGGCGTGATCGTCGGCGTGCTTCCGGGTCTTGGCGGCGCGAACGGCATCGCGATCCTGCTGCCGCTCACGTTCTCGATGTCGCCGACGTCGGCGATCATCATGCTCTCCTGCATTTACTGGGGCGCGCTGTTCGGCGGCGCCATCACGTCGATCTTGTTTAATATTCCCGGCGAGCCATGGTCGGTGGCCACAACTTTCGACGGCTACCCGATGGGGCAAAAGGGCAAGGCCGGCGAAGCGCTCACCGCGGCGTTTACGTCGTCCTTTGTCGGCGCGCTGTTCGCCGTCATCGTCATCACGCTTGTCGCGCCGCTGGTGGCGAACTTTGCATTGCGCTTCGGCCCGCCTGAAATCTTTTCCGTCTACTTCCTCGCGTTTTGCAGCTTCGTCGGCCTGAGCAAGGAGCCGCCGTTCAAAACGATCGCTTCGATGATGCTCGGATTCGGCCTTGGCGCGGTCGGTCTCGATCAGGTCACCGGCCAACTGCGCATGACGTTCGGCTTTCCGGAGATGCTCAACGGCTTCGACTTCCTGATCGCGGTCATTGGCCTGTTCGGCATCGGTGAAATCCTGCTGACGATGGAAGAGGGCTTGAGCTTCCGCGGCACGGCGGCGAAATTGAATCCTAAGGTCGTGTTCCAGACCTGGAAGATATTGCCCAAGTTCTGGCTGCTGTCGCTGCGCTCCTGCCTGATCGGTTGCTGGATGGGCATCAGCCCCGCCGGCGCTACTCCGGCGTCGTTCATGAGCTACGGCATTGCCAAGCGCATTTCCAAGCGCGGCCACCTGTTCGGCACCGGCGAGATCGAAGGCGTGGTGGCGCCGGAAACGGCCGCGCATGCGGCGGGCACCTCGGCGCTGCTGCCGATGATCTCGCTCGGCGTGCCCGGCTCACCGACGGCCGCGGTGCTGCTTGGCGGTCTGCTGATCTGGGGCTTGCAGCCCGGTCCGTTGCTGTTCGTCGAGCAGAAAGATTTCGTCTGGGGCCTGATCGCCAGCATGTACATGGGCAACATCGTCGGCCTTCTGATCGTGCTGACGTGCGTTCCGTTGTTCGCGTCGATCCTGAAAATCCCGTTCAGCGTGATTGCGCCGATCATCATGGTGTTTTGCGCGATCGGCGCCTACACGGTGCACAACAACACGTTCGACGTGGTGATGATGGTCGTGTTCGGCATTGCCGGCTATTTCATGAAGAAGACGAACTATCCGTTGGCGCCGATGGTGCTCGCGATCGTGCTGGGCGACAAAGCCGAGGAGGCCTTCCGCCAATCGCTGCTGGCCTCGCAAGGCAGCCTCAGCGTGTTCTGGTCGAACGGCCTGGTCAGCACGATCATGACGCTTGGCCTCATCGCTCTTTTCTGGTCGCAAATTCAGAGCGGCTGGAATCGGTTGCGCGCGGCACACAAAGGTCTGCGGCCGGCGGAATAAGACACACGGCCTGGCCCGACGACGCGGCCTTTTGCGGTAAAGGGTTGCGCACGGACCGCGAACTGGAATATTGTATACCAGAAATGACTAAATTCGACCCATCCGCCCGCCGCTCCCGCGCGCGCAATCGCAACGGGGCTCCAACAGTCCAGCCGGACGCGACGCTCCAGCCGGCCCTGGCGCCGATCGAGGCGACCTCGAGCTTCAAGCAAAAAGCTTACGTGGCGCTGAAGAACGCGATCGTCGCGATGGACATCTATCGCAGCCGCGCCGACATTCGCCTCGACGAGCGCAAGCTGGCGCAAGATTTCGGCATCAGCCGTACGCCGGTGCGCGAAGCCATGGCGCAGCTCGAGAGCGAAGGCTTCGTCCGCTCCGTCCCGCGGCGCGGCATCTACGTCGTGCGCAAGACCAAGCGTGAGGTGATCGAATTGATCACCGCTTGGGCTGCGCTCGAGAGCATGGCGGCGCGGCTGATTACCGAAAACGCGATCGACGCCGATATTGCTTCCTTGCGGCGCATGTTCACCACCTTCGAGAGCGGGGCGCTGCGCGCGCATCTCGACGAATATTCCGAGGTCAATATCGAATTCCATCAGTCGATCATCCGCATGAGCGGCAACCGCGTGCTGATCGATATGGCGGAAAACCTGTTCACCCACATGCGCATGATCCGGCGCAAGACGATTGTCGAGAAGGATCGGGTCGATCGCTCGATCCGCGACCACATGAGCATCATCGAGGCGCTGGAAAAGCGGGAAACCGCGCGCGCCGAGCAGCTCGTTCGCGACCATGCGCTCGGTCTCGCCGAGCACGTCGAGCGCTACGCCGATTATCTGGACTGACGATGCCGAATTTCTTCTTCAAGCTGATCGCGCCGCGTCCGTCGTTTGCGATGGATATGAACGACGACGAAAAGCGGATGATGCAGGAGCATTTCGGCTACTGGAAGGCGAGCCTCGATCGCGGCGAGGTCGTGGTGTTCGGGCCGGTGCTCGATCCGGCAGGTCCTTACGGAATCGGCGTGATTTCCGCCCCCGACGAGGCCGGCGCCCGCGCGTTTGCCGAAAACGATCCCACGATCAAATCGAATCGCGGCTTCAAGGTTGAAATTCATCCGATGCGCGCCGTCACGCGTGAAACCGCCAACTGATTACGCGAGGATTCCCATGGCTGATGCAGCAGTCAAAGAAAAAAGCGTGGATGCAAATTCGGCCGAAGCAGAGCGCGAACTGACCGACGGCTTTCATCTGATTATCGATGCGCTCAAGCTCAATGGCATCACGACGATCTACGACGTACCCGGCATTCCCGTGTCGGATTTTTTGCGCATGGCGCAGGCCGAGGGCGTTCGCGTCATTTCGTTCCGGCACGAGCAGAACGCCGGCAACGCCGCGGCGATCGCCGGTTTTTTGACCAAAAAGCCGGGCGTCTGTGTCACCGTGTCGGCGCCTGGTTTCCTCAACGGCCTCACCGCGCTCGCCAATGCCACGACCAATTGCTTTCCGATGATCCTGATCTCGGGCTCGTCGGAGCGAGAAATCGTCGATCTTCAGCAGGGCGATTACGAGGAGATGGATCAGCTTGCCATTGCCAAACCGCTCTGCAAGGCGGCCTTCCGCGTACTGCACGCCGCGGATATCGGCATTGGCGTGGCTCGCGCGATCCGCGCGGCGGTATCGGGTCGGCCCGGAGGCGTCTATCTCGATCTGCCGGCCAAGCTTTTCGGCCAGGTGATGGATGCCGAAAAGGGCAAGAAATCGCTGGTGAAGGTGATCGACGCCGCGCCCGCCCAGCTTCCGTCGCAAGAGTCGATCAGGCGGGCGATCGATGTGCTCAAGAGCGCAAAGAGGCCGCTGATCATTCTCGGCAAGGGCGCCGCCTATGCGCAGGCCGATGACGCGATCCGCAATTTCGTTGAAAAGAGCGGCGCCCCCTTCCTGCCCATGAGCATGGCGAAAGGCTTGCTGCCCGACACGCATCCGCAATGCGCGGGCGCCGCACGCTCGACGGTGCTGCGCGATTCCGACGTGGTCATGCTGATCGGCGCGCGGCTCAAC
Source organism: Pseudolabrys sp. (assembly GCA_025929185.1). Lineage (GTDB taxonomy): Bacteria > Pseudomonadota > Alphaproteobacteria > Rhizobiales > Xanthobacteraceae > Pseudolabrys. The sequence continues at coordinate 13,065 of JAICMO010000049.1, read as the reverse complement.
TGGCTGTTGTCGCACGGCAAAGGCAAGACGTGGGGCGAAGCGCCCAAGAAGTTCATTCAGATCGACATCGAGCCGAAGGAGATGGATTCGAACGTCGAGATCGCTGCGCCGGTGGTCGGCGATATCGGCTCGTGCGTCTCTGCGCTGCTCAAGGAGATGGGCGGCAATTGGCCGGCGCCTCCGGCTGAGTGGATCAAAGCCGTGAGCTCAAAGCGGGAAGAGAACATCGCCAAGATGGCGCCGCGGCTGATGAACAACAGCGTGCCGATGGATTTCCACGGCGCGTTGGGCGCGTTGCGCGCCGTCATCAAGGAACGACCCGACGCCATCCTTGTAAACGAAGGCGCCAACACGCTCGATCTCGCGCGTGGAGTCATCGACATGTATCAACCGCGCAAACGGCTGGACGTCGGCACTTGGGGCGTCATGGGCATCGGCATGGGCTATGCCGTCGGCGCGGCCGTCGAGACTGGCAAGCCGGTGCTCGCGGTGGAAGGCGACAGTGCCTTCGGCTTCTCCGGCATGGAGGTGGAAACCATCTGCCGATATAACCTGCCGGTCTGCGTCGTCGTCTTCAACAATAACGGCATTTATCGCGGCACCGACGTCAATCCCACCGGCGGTTCCGATGTCGCGCCCATGGTATTCGTCAAGGACGCGCGTTACGACAAGCTGATGGAAGCGTTCGGCGGCTTCGGGGTCCACGTGACGACCCCCGATGAGCTCAAGCGCGCCGTGAATGCGGCCATGGATTCCGGCAAGCCCACCCTCATCAACGCGGCAATCGATCCGAAAGCCGGCAGCGAAAGCGGCCGCATCGGCAATCTCAACCCGCAAAGCGCGCTGAAAAAGAAATAATCCGTTCGATACGATTTTGGAGGATCTGAAATGGCCAAAAGGAAACCGAAGAAGGCGAAAGCCGCCAAAACGAAATCGGCGGCAAAAAGATCCGCCCGCAAGGTGGTGAAGCTCGCGAGCGCCAAGAAGAGCGCAAAAAAGGCGAATGGCAACGGCCTGCATCTGCCGAAAATGTCGGCCAAGCCTTACGGCAAGGACGGCAAGGCTCTGTCGGGCGTGCGCATTCTCGACTTCACGCACGTGCAGTCGGGTCCGACCTGCACGCAATTGCTCGCCTGGTTCGGCGCCGACGTGATCAAGGTCGAGCGCCCCGGCATCGGCGACATCACCCGCGGGCAATTGGTCGACGTGCCGGGCGCGGATTCGCTCTACTTCACCATGCTCAACCACAACAAGCGGTCGATCACGATCGATTCCAAGCACCCGCAAGGCAAGCGCGTCCTCGACGAGCTGATCAAGAAATGCGACGTGCTGGTGGAGAATTTCGCCCCGGGCGCGCTCGACCGCATGGGATTGACCTGGGACCACATCCACAAGGTCAACCCGCGTATGATCGTGGCATCGGTGAAGGGCTTCGGCCCCGGCCCTTACGAGGACTGCAAGGTTTACGAGAACGTCGCGCAATGCACCGGCGGCGCTGCGTCGACGACCGGTTTTCTCGATGGTCCGCCGCTTGTCACGGGCGCGCAGATCGGCGACAGCGGCACCGGCCTTCATCTGGCGCTGGGCATCGTTACCGCGCTCTATCAGCGCACGCGCACCGGCCGCGGGCAGAAGGTGCTGGCGGCCATGCAGGACGGCGTCCTCAACCTGTGCCGCGTGAAGCTGCGCGACCAGCAGCGGCTCAAGGCGGGGCCGCTCACCGAATACAGCCAGTACAGCCTCGGCATTCCGTTCGGCGAAGCGACGCCGCGCGCGGGTAACGACTCCGGCGGCGGCCAGCCGGGCTGGATCTTGAAGTGCAAAGGCTGGGAGAACGATCCCAACGCCTACATCTATTTCATCACGCAGGCGCCCGTCTGGGGACCGATCTGCGACCTGATCGGCGAGCCGACCTGGAAGACCGATCCGGAATACGCCACGCCGAAAGCGCGATTGCCGAAGCTCAAGCAAATCTTTGATCGCATCGAGCAGTGGACCACGACCAAGAGCAAGTTCGAGGTCATGGAGCTGTGCAATGAGGTCGATATCCCGTGCGGGCCGATCCTGTCGATGAAGGAGCTCGCCGAGGATCAATCGCTGCGCAAAACCGGCACGGTGGTCGAAGTCGATCACCCGACCCGCGGCAAGTACCTTACCGTCGGCAACCCGATCAAGCTGTCGGATTCGATTTCGGAGGTGAAGCGCTCCCCGCTGTTGGGCGAGCACACGGACGAAATCCTGAAAAATGTGCTCGGCCTCAGGCCTAATGTGATTGCCGAGATCAAGAGCTCGGGCGCGCTATCTGCTCCGAAGAAAGAAGAGAAAGCGGCATAGTCAGCCGTTCGTCCCCGCGAAAGCGGGGACCCAGTTCTCACAACGCTGGATGCCCGCTTGCGCGAGCATGAGCGGACAAGGGAGGAATTTGGTTATGCGTATTGTAGTCCACGGCCAGCAGGCCTTCGGCAAGGCCGTGCTCGAGGCGCTGCTCAAGCGCGGCGACAACGTCATCGCCGTTTTTGTGGCGCCGGAAAAAGAAGGCGCGAAAGCCGACCCGCTCAAGGAAGCCGCGCTCGCAGCGAAGCTGCCGGTCTATCAACCGGCTTCCTACAAAGACCCCAAGGTGTGGGAGGAATTCAAGGCGCTCAAGCCGGACCTCCAGGTGATGGCGTTCGTCACGCTCTTCGTGCCGGAAGAATTTCTCAACATCCCGACGCACGGCTCGATCCAGTACCATCCGTCGCTGCTGCCGGCTTATCGTGGCGCCAGCGCGATCAACTGGCCGATCATCAAGGGCGAGAAGGAGACCGGGCTTTCGATCTTCTGGCCCGACAACGGACTCGATACCGGCGATATTCTTCTCCAGAAGAAAACGCCGATCGGCGACACCGACACGCTCGGCTCGGTCTATTTCGACCGGCTGTTCCCGCTGGGCGTCGACGCAATGCTCGAGTCCGTCGACCTGGTGAAGGCCGGCAAAGCGCCGCGCATCAAGCAGGATGAAAGCAAGGCGACGTACGAAGGCCGCTGCGGACCCGGCAATGCCAAGATCGATTGGGGCAAGCCGTGGGAGCAGATCGACCGCTTGATCCGCGGTTGCAATCCGGCGCCCGGCGCGTGGACCACGCTCAACGGCCAAACGCTGAAAATTTTCGATGCCAAGCCGTTGCCGGCGAAGGACCCCAAGGGGATCGCCGGCAAGCTCGGCGAGATCGTCTCGGTCGAAGGCGACGGCTTCACCGTCGTTTGCGCCGACGGCCGCTTCAAAGTCACCCGCGTTCAACCTGCCGACGGCAAAAAAATCGATGCCGGCGAGTGGGCCAAGTCCGCCAACCTTCAACCCAAGGCCACGCTCTCATGAATGCCAATTGTCGTCCCCGCGAAGGCGGGGACCCAGTAATCACTGAGCTGTCGGTGTTTACTGGATGCCCGCCTTCGCGGGCATGACAGCCAAGCTCTTCATTTCTTTGCATCAAACATCAAATTGGATGAATCCCATGCCCGCCTCGCAACACCAGAATCCGAAATCCGACATTGAAATTTCCCAGACCGCCAAGAAGCGGCCGATTCTCGATATCGCCCGCGAGAAGCTCGGCATTTCGCCGGAAAATCTCGATCCTTACGGCCACTACAAGGCCAAGGTCTCGATGGATTACATCAAGACGCTCAAGGACAAGAAAAACGGCAAGCTCATTCTGGTGACGGCGATCTCGCCGACGCCGGCGGGGGAGGGCAAGACGACGACCACCGTCGGCCTCACCGACGCGCTCAATCACATCGGCAAGAAAGCGATGCTGTGCCTGCGCGAGCCGAGCCTCGGGCCCTCATTCGGCATGAAGGGCGGCGCGGCCGGCGGCGGCTATGCGCAGGTGGTGCCGATGGAGGACATCAATCTGCATTTTACCGGCGATTTTCACGCCATCACGTCGGCCAACAATCTGCTCGCCGCATTGCTCGACAATCACATCTACTGGGGCAATTCGCTCAATATCGACCAGCGTCGCGTGGGCTGGCGCCGCGTCATGGACATGAACGACCGCGCGCTGCGTCACATCGTGTCCTCGCTCGGCGGCGTCGCCAACGGTTTTCCGCGCGAGGACGGCTTCGACATTACCGTCGCTTCGGAGGTGATGGCGATCTTCTGCCTCGCGCGCAACCTCGACGATCTCAAGCAACGCCTCGGCAACATCGTCGTCGCCTATACGCGGGACCGCAAGCCGGTGCGCGCGCGCGACCTCAAGGCGAATGGCGCAATGACGGCGTTGCTCAAGGACGCGCTTGCGCCGAATCTGGTGCAGACCCTCGAGGGCACGCCCGCGTTTATTCACGGCGGTCCCTTTGCCAACATCGCGCACGGGTGCAACTCGGTCATGGCGACCACGACGGCGCTCAAGCTTGCCGATTACGTCGTGACCGAAGCCGGCTTCGGCGCCGATCTCGGCGCGGAGAAATTCATCGACATCAAGTGCCGCAAGACCGGACTTGCGCCCGATTGCGTCGTGCTGGTCGCCACCATCCGCGCGCTGAAAATGCACGGCGGCGTCAAGAAAGAAGACCTCAAGGCGGAAAACCTGAAGGCGCTCGAGGCCGGCATGTCCAACTTGCAGCGTCACGTCGAGAATGTGCAGAAGTTCGGCCTGCCTGCGGTGGTTTCGATCAACCGTTTTTCGGCCGACACGGACGCCGAGATCGCGCTCGTCAAGGAGAAGTGCAAATCGCTCGGCGTCGAGGCCTTCATGGCCGACCATTGGGCCATGGGCGGCGAGGGCGCGGCCGACGTCGCCAAGGCCGTTGTCAAGGTGATCGACCAGGGCAAAGCCAAGCTCAAGCTGCTTTACCCCGACGACATGCCGCTGCTCGAGAAGGTGCGCACGATCGCCAAGGAGCTCTATCGCGCGAAGGACATCAGCGCCGATAAGTCGGTGCGCGACCAGCTCGCGAACTTCGAAGCCATGGGCTACGGCAAGGCGCCGGTCTGCATGGCCAAGACACAGTACAGCTTCTCGACCAATCCTGATCTCAAAGGAGCGCCGAGCGACTTCGTTATTCCGGTCCGCGAGGTGCGGCTCTCGGCCGGCGCGGAATTCGTGGTGGTGATTTGCGGCGAGATTCTCACGATGCCGGGCCTGCCGAAGGTGCCGTCCGCGGACGCGATCGACGTCAATGCGCAGGGCCAGATCGTCGGCCTGTTCTAGGGCATGATCGCTTGAAACGAAAGCGCCGCTCGCCGCAACGTCATTGCCGGACTTGATCCGGCAATCCATCTTTGCGAAGGAGATGGACCCGCGGTGACGCCGAAGACATTGAAACGATTCAATCCAAAGCAATCATGCTTTAGCCGCGGTCAAGCCAAGCAAACAAGAGGCGGCGCAATCGCCGCCCTTTTGTTTTGCGCGATTGCATCCCTGATTATGCCTCGGCTCGCATGTCGTCCGACGTGACGGCAAAATTAAAACGCCGCCCTCCGGAAGGAAGGCGGCGTTTGTCTTTGGGTCGGTGATTAGTGGAAGAGCTTCATCGCATTGACGAGGGTCTGTAGCACCCCCAGCACCAGCGGGATGCCGACGAAACACCAGGCCAGCACCAGCTGAGTGGTGGTGGTGCCTTGCGCGTTTTGGATTGCCATAGTCTGACCTCCTTTAGCCGCGAGCCGCGGCGGGTTGCGCAAGCGCGTCGCCCCGCGGATCGTTGGCTTTCATGTGGAAACGAGCGTCGACCGCCTTGACCATGAAGTTGCAGATGAAACCGATCACCAGCAACCCGGCCATGATGTACATGGTGTTGTTGTAGGCTTGCGCCTTCGGCACGCCATGCGTGAGGTTGTACTCGCGCAGATAGTTGATGATGACGGGACCGAAGATGCCGGCCATCGACCAGGCCGTCAGCAACAGCCCGTGAATGGCGCCGACATAGCGCGTGCCGAACATGTCCCTCAGATAGGCCGGCACGGTCGAGAAGCCGCCGCCATACATCGAGATGATGATCAGGAACGCGAGCACGAAGCCGGCCACGCTGCCGATCTTGCCGGTGTAAGGCACGAGGCAGTAGAGGAAGAAGCCCAACACCATGAAGATGAAGTAGGTGTTGCGTCGGCCGATGTAGTCGGACACCGTTGCCCAGCAGAAGCGCCCGCCCATGTTGAACAGGCTCATCAGGCCGACGAAGCCTGCCGCCGCCACCGGCGTGATGTGGCCGGGGAACATTTCCTGGCTCATGAGGGACGCCTGGCCGAGCACGCCGATGCCGGCGGTCACGTTCAGGCAGAGCACCCACCAAATCAGCCAGAACTGCGGCGTCTTCAGCGCGTCATAGACGAACACGTCGTTCCTGGTGATCAGCCCGACCGACTGGGTCGGAGCAACATAGCCCGCCGGCGCCCAGCCCGGAGGCGGTACGCGCACGATGACCGCGCCGACCATCATGAACACGAAATAGACGCAGCCGAGCACGATAAACGTTTCAGCGACGCCGACGTGGGTCGTCGTCGTGAATTTGCTCATCAGCCACACCGAGAGCGGTGAGGCGATGAACGCGCCGCCGCCGAAGCCCATGATCGCCATGCCGGTGGCCATGCCGGGCCGGTCCGGGAACCACTTGATCAGCGTGGACACTGGCGAGATGTAGCCGATGCCAAGCGCGCAGCCACCGATGAAGCCGTAGCCGATATAGATCAGCCACAGTTGGTGGACGTAGACGCCGATCGCTGACAGGAAGAATCCACCAGCCCAACACAAAGCTGCGGTGAACATGGCGCGGCGGGGACCGCCTTCCTCGACCCAGCGGCCGAACACCGCCGACGAGGCGCCAAGGAAGAAAATCGCGATCGAGAAAATCCAGCCGAGTTCGGGGATAGTCCAATCGTTCGGGGTCGAATGGACCCAGTCGAGGTTGGTCTGCCAGTTCGCGGGCGCCGTTGAACTTGAAATGCCGAGCAGCTTCGTCATCGGCTTGTTGAACACGCTGAAGGCGTAAGCTTGACCGATACACAGATGTACGCAGAGCGCCGCAGGCGGCACCATCCACCGGCTAAAGCCGGGTTTTGCGACCGTATTCTCCCGGTCGAAGAATGACAGTAAGGCCATCGTACGTTTTCTCCCCTAGTCTGGATGCGCCTTGGCACCACCATTTAGGATTTATGCACCCTGCCAGCAGAAAATGGCCGCAGAGTTGCATCAAGGCGGCAAACGCAATTCATCAATTGCAAAATGCAATCGATGGATGGCGGCGGTAAAATGGTGACTAGGCGGCCGGCAGAAGGTCCCGTGGCGAAAGCGCGCGAGCTTCGCTCATCAGAGCTGCTACGGTGGGGGTCATTGGATAACGGTCGGAAACAACGAAGCCGATTGTGTGGGAGATGTCCGGCTCCGTGATGGGTATTGCGCGCAAAGCGTCCGTCAAAGCGATGGCGTCGAGCGCGGAATTCGGGACGATGCTGGCCCACTGGCCGAGACGGACATAGGAAACCAACGCCGCCAGCGAATCGGTTTCAACCATCGGTGTCGGCTCGGCGCCCACGCGACGCAAGACGCTGTCGACAATCCGCCGATTCTGCAAAGTGCGATCGAGCAGACACAGCGGGATGTCGCTGACTTGCGCCCAACTCACGCGATCGGCGTAACCGAGCGGGCCTTCCGGCGTTGTCAGCAGCAAATAAGTTTCGCGATAAAGCGGAATCGCGCTCGCGTCGCCGATCGGTTCATTCGTGAGATAGGTGACGCCGACGTCGATCTCCCGCTGATGCAACAAATTCAGAAGCACGCCCGACGAGCGTGCAAGAACGGTGAAGCGGACAGCCGGATGCCGTTGCTGGAACGGCAAGGTAATTTTGGCGACCAGCGACATCGCCGAAGGGATCGACGCGATGCGCAGCCGCGTCTCCGCGCCGCCGTTGAAATTCAGAATGTCTTGTCGCATCGCCCGCGCATCGCCGACGAGGCGGCGCGCCCAGACCAGCACGCGTTCCCCCTCCGGCGTGAATCCCTGAAAGCGCGAGGAGCGCTTCACCAGCGGCACGTTCAGCATTTCCTCCAGGCTGCGAATACCGAGCGACAACGTCGGTTGCGCCACGCCGCAGCTTTCGGCAGCACGACCAAAATGCTGCTCGCGCGACAGCGCGATCATGAATTCGAGCTTTTCAAGCATCGCCCAATTCGTCTGCTTCGTCGGAGGCGGCGTGACGCGCTAGGATAGTCGCGCTCGGAGAGGCGGTAAAGCTTGCCTGGACTCCCGATTTGGGCGCCCGGCGGTGACTCGCCATTGCGTTCAAGCGACAGTCACATGCCGCGCAAACAAAGCGCCGCTTCCTCGGCTCAAAGGAAGCGGCGCCTGTCGCGATGCGTGAATCAGTAGAAGAGCTTCATCGTATTAATGAGCGTCTGCAAAACGCCAAGCACGAGCGGGATGCCGACGAAGGCCCACGCGAGCCCCAGTTCGAGTGCCGTGGTGCCGCCCTGAGTCGTATTTGCCATGTTGCTTTCCCCTTATGCTCGGGCGCCGGCTGCGGTGGCCCCGGGTTCGGAGCCGCGCGCATCGTTTTCTTGCATGTGGAAACGAGCATCCACTGCCTTGACCAGGAAGTTGCAGATGAAGCCGATCACCAGCAAACCAGCCATGATGTACATGGTCGTGTTGTAGGCTTGCGCATTCGGCACGCCGTGCGTCACGTTGTATTCGCGGATGTAATTGACGAGCACCGGCCCGAAGATGCCCGCCATCGACCATGCCGTCAGCAGCAGGCCATGGATGGCTCCCACGTAGCGCGTGCCGAACATGTCTTTGAGATAGGCCGGCACCGTGGCGAAGCCGCCGCCGTACATGCTGATGATCACCAGGAAGGCGCACACGAATCCGACCACGCTGCCGACCGAGCCGGTATAGGGCACCAGGCAATAAAGGACGAAGCCGAGCACCATGAACACGAAATACGTGTTGCGCCTTCCGATGTAGTCGGACACCGACGCCCAGCAGAAGCGGCCGCCCATGTTGAACAGGCTCATCAAGCCGACGAAGCCCGCTGCCGCCACCGGGGTGATGCGTCCGGGGAACATTTCCTGGCTCATGGCGGAGGCTTGCCCCAGCACGCCGATGCCGGCGGTCACGTTCAGGCAGAGCACCCACCAGATCAACCAGAACTGCGGCGTCTTCAACGCGTCGTAGACGAACACATCGTTCCTGGTGATCAGTCCCACCGATTGTGTCGGCGCGACGTAGCCTTCCGGCTTCCAGCCGGGCGCCGGCACGCGCACGATGATCGAGCCGACGATCATGAAGAAGAAGTAGACGATGCCGAGCACGATGAACGTTTCGGCGACGCCGACATGAGTCGGTGTCGTAAAGCGGCTCATCAGCCACACCGAAAGCGGTGAGGCGATGAATGCGCCGCCGCCGAAGCCCATGATCGCCATGCCGGTCGCCATGCCCGGACGATCGGGAAACCACTTGATCAGCGTCGATACCGGCGAGATGTAGCCGATGCCCAGCGCGATGCCGCCGAGCACGCCGTAGCCGAGGTAAATCACCCAGAGCGTGTGGATGTAGACTCCAATCGCGGAGATGAAAAAACCGCCCGCCCAGCAGCAGGCCGCGGTAAACATCGCGCGGCGCGGGCCGCCTTCCTCAACCCAGCGGCCGAACACTGCCGATGACACGCCGAGGAAGAAAATCGCGATCGAAAAGATCCAGCCAAGCTCGGTGAGCTTCCAGTCGTCCGGCGCCGATTTCGTAATGCCGATCAGCTTCGTCATCGGCAGATTGAAGACGCTGTAGGCGTAGGCCTGGCCGATGCACAGGTGCACGCATAATGCAGCCGGTGGCACCATCCACCGGCTAAAACCAGGCCTAGCAATCGTGTGATTGCGATCGAGAAACGACAGTAAACTCATCGCGCAGTCCTCCTTGTTCCCCGAGATCGGTTCTTCTTTGGCAGAATGCGGACAAACAATGCCGCATTCATAGGAACATTAAATATGCTAATTGCGATTGACTATAGATAATTTGGGCGCTGGGGATTGGTTCGACGGATGGGATTTACCGCCGCGTGTCCGCTGGCGAATCGACGTGGATGACGCGATCCGTCCTTTAATTTGGAACCGGCCCCAGGCCTGCTTTGGGACCATGTGACGCATCGGAAAGGCCGCGACGGCGGTGTTTTTCTACCCCTTTAACCTCAAGGAAGGGCTTGCATATTTTGCGCAAGGGGGGTTTCTGAGGCGGGGAGGCCAACATGACCTTGAGTTCAGATGTCGCCGGCGCCGCCAGAGGTCCGGCCAAGAGCGGCCGGCGCAGGCCGTCACGAACCCCAAAGGGACGCCAACTCGATATCGCGGCCGTCGAAGAGGTGCAGGCGCTGCTGACGGACAAGTCCCGCCGGCGCGACCTGCTGATCGAACACTTTCACCTTATTCAGGACCATTACGGCCATTTGTCCGCCGCGCATCTCGCCGCGCTCGCCGCCGAGATGAAGCTGGCGCTGACGGAAGTCTACGAAGTGGCGACCTTTTATTCGCACTTCGACGTCGTGAAGGAAGGCCAGACTCCGCCGCCGCCAATCACCGTGCGCGTATGCGATTCGCTGTCGTGCGCGATGGCCGGCGCGGAGAAGCTGCTGAAGGAGCTTCCCGGCAAGCTCGGCGCAGACGTGCGCGTCGTGCGCGCGCCGTGCATGGGCGCCTGCGATCGCGCACCGGTGTGCGCCGTCGGTCACGTGCAGACGTTTCGTGCGACACCCGGTAATGTCGCCGCCGCCGTTAAATCGAAGCCGCACGCGCATGCCTGGCACGAGCACATCGATCTCGCCGCTTACCAAAAGGCGGGCGGCTATTCGCTGCTGAAGGATTGCCTCGCCGGCAAGCGCACGCGCGACGAAATGATTAAAATCGTCAGCGACGCGGGATTGCGCGGCCTCGGCGGCGCCGGATTCCCGACCGGGCGCAAATGGTCGTTGGTGCGCGCGGAGCCCGCGCCGCGCATGTTTGCAGTCAATGCAGACGAGGGCGAGCCCGGCACGTTCAAGGATCGCTTCTATCTCGAGCGCGATCCGCATCGATTCTTCGAAGGCATGCTGATTGCCGCCTGGGTCGTCGAAGCGCCGTCGACCTACATCTACGTCCGGGACGAATATCCCGAGATTCGGCTGATGCTGAGCGAGGAAATCAAAAAAATCGAGAGCGCCGGCTTGTCGCCGCACACCGCGATCCATCTGCGACGCGGCGCGGGCGCCTACATCTGCGGCGAAGAATCCGCGATGATCGAATCGATCGAAGGCAAGCGCGGGCTGCCCCGCCATCGTCCGCCGTACGTGGCGCAAGTCGGGTTATTCGGTCGCCCGACGCTCGAGCAGAACGTGGAGACGCTGTTCTGGGTGCGCGACATTGTCGAGAAGGGCGTCGAATGGGCGACCTCGCAAGGTCGTCACGAGCGCAAAGGATTCCGCAGCTTCTCCGTGTCCGGCCGCGTGAAAAATCCAGGCGTGAAGCTCGCGCCCGCAGGCATTACCGTTCGCGAACTGATCGATGAATTCTGCGGCGGCATCGCCGACGGCCACACCTTCGCCGGTTACCTGCCCGGAGGTGCCTCGGGCGGCATCCTCCCGGCGTCGATGGCCGACCTGCCGCTCGATTTCGGCACGCTGGAAAAATATGGGTGTTTCGTCGGGTCGCACGCCGTTGTGATCCTGTCCGACAAGGACGATATGAAAGCGGTGGCGTTGAACTTGATGAAGTTCTTCGAGGACGAAAGCTGCGGCCAGTGCACGCCATGCCGGGTCGGCACGGAAAAGGCAGTGAAGCTGATGGAGCAAGGCCCCTGGAATAAGGCGCTCTTAGTCGAGCTCTCGGCGGCGATGCGCGATGCGTCGATCTGCGGCCTTGGCCAGGCGGCATCCAATCCGTTGATCTGCGTGTTAAAGTATTTCCCGCAAGAATTGACGAAGCCGTTACGCACTTGGTGAACCATGGCTGACACGAACGGACAGAAGCCGGCCGGCTACGGCCACGATCAAAAAGGCGCCGCGGGCGGGGCAACAAAGCACGCTGGGCTGCCTGGCGCCACGCCCACGGGGCCGATGAGCGCCGTCGAGGGCGAAGGCCGCGGACCCAAGGCGATCAAATTCACGCTCGACGGCAAGGAAGTCCAGGCCCGCCACGGCGAAACCATTTGGCAAGTTGCGCACCGCCACGGCGTCGAAATTCCCCACCTGTGCTATTCGCCCGAACCGGGCTATCGCGCCGACGGCAATTGCCGCGCCTGCATGGTCGAAATCGAAGGCGAGCGCGTGCTTGCCGCAAGCTGCATCCGCACGCCGACCGAAGGCATGAAGGTGAAGGTCGCATCGGAGCGCGCCAAGGCGTCACGCAAGATGATCTTCGACCTGCTGGTCACCGACCAGCCCGAGCGCGCCACCTCGCACGATCCGCAATCGAAGTTCTGGAACTGGGCCGACAAGATGGGCATCTCCGTCGGCCGATTTCCCGAGCGCGGGAAAATGCCCGCGCCCGACCGCAGCCATCCGGCGATGGCGGTCAATCTCGACGCCTGCATCGAGTGCAATCTGTGCGTCCGCGCCTGCCGCGAAGTTCAGGTCAACGACGTGATTGGCATGGCCAGCCGCGGCGTGGCCGAGAAAATTGTGTTCGACTTCGACGATCCGATGGGCCACTCGACCTGCGTGGCGTGCGGTGAGTGCGTGCAGGCGTGTCCGACCGGCGCGCTGATGCCGGCGTCTGTTCTCAACGACAACAACGTGCGCACCGAATTTGCCGACCGCGAGGTGCACAGCGTGTGCCCCTATTGCGGCGTCGGCTGCCAGCTCACTTACCACATCAAGAACGACAAGCTGCTTTACGTCACCGGCCACGACGGGCCGTCGAACCAGAATCGTCTCTGCGTCAAGGGCCGCTTCGGCTTCGACTATGTCAGCAATCCGCAGCGCCTCACCCATCCGATGATCCGGAAGGACGGCGTGCCGAAAGTGCCGCACGAGCAGATCGATCCGATGAATCCATGGACGCATTTCCGCCAAGCGACATGGGAAGAAGCGCTCGACCGCGCGGCCGCCGGCCTGAAGAAAAT
>JAICMO010000004.1 GCA_025929185.1 Pseudolabrys sp. | reverse complement strand
CTAGGCTGTATTCAAGTTGGCGCCGTTCACATGCGGCAGCCCGCCGATCGCCACCCTGGTAATGAGATCGGTCAATTCATCGACAAACCGTTCGTCGATCGCCATGCGAAACGGATCCTGCGCAAACAGATCGCGGTTTCGCACGAAAACGCTGCATTGCCCCATCAAACCTATGGCTACGCAGAGCGCGGCCCGCTCGTGCGTGTTTGGCGGCAGGAAACGCCGCACAATGTCGACCGCGGCCGAAAGATACGAGGTTGTATTGGTCGCGATGAATTTTCGAAAGACCTTTGATGGATGCGCGCTTTCCCAGGCGAACATGTGGATGTAACGACTCATCTCATCCTTAAAAAGCAGTGGCCGCAGCTGGTGATGCACGAAGCGTTGTAAAGCCTGTTCGCGTGAAAGCGATTTGAGTTCTTCCGCATCGACTCCCGCACTCTCTGTTAGCCGTTCAAAGGCCATTTTGAGAACTTCGGAATACAAACCATCCTTGCCCTTGAAATGATAATTGATGGCCGCCTGGTTGACCCGGGCTTTGGTGACGATGTCGCGCACGCTCGTGCGCTCGAAGCCCTTTTCGGCGAACAGCGAGACCGCTGCCTTGATGATCAGGTTGCGCGTGTGCTCGGCGGGGCGGGTCATCGGTTTCCCAATTCAAACAGCTGTTTGAACTGAATTTCTAGCTTGTTCCGGCGCAAATCGCAAAGTTTTCCTGCAAAGTAATGCTTTTCAGCCGGTCATCATTCCGCCTCAAACAATCGTTTGAATTACGATGTAGCGTTTGAAATGAGCGTTCGCACATGAAGCCGGTCCACGATTTTGCAGGGTCTGTCGTGCTGAGGCTCACGTCCCGGTTCGTTCTGGAACAACTGCCGTATCTGCTTCTGGCGCTGGCCGCGGTTGTCGTATTGCCGAGGGTGTTCAATACGATGACCGCGGCTGCTCCCGACGCGGCATCTCCGCCCCGCCAGATTGAAGCGACGGTCGGGCTTTTCGATCAGGGGCAAATGAAGGCGGATCGCTTCAGCCGCGATCATGCGGCGTTTGCGCCGAACCGTCTCTCCCGCGAAATCGCAAAAGCTGCCGAAGGCGGCCCAGAAGTTCGCTAACGTAAGGAGTGTCGCATGCGCTCACACACCGGAATGTCAGCTTTGTCTCACAGGAGTCGTTGGTGGAGCCTGGTTCGGACGCTGCGGACCGCCATTTTCTCCTGCTGGCCGGAACATGAGCGACGCTATCGGCCCGAGCGGCACTACATGCGCGGGCCCGGGCCGAAATGGCGCGAAAAACACGGCGATTTCGGTTGAGCGGACGAGGTTTTAGTGAGCAGGCGACTTACGGGTTTGCAATCGCATTAAGCGGAATGTTTGCGCGCGGCCGCGGTCAGCTCAATAGAGCTCCATGCATGCGGTATCATCGTGCTCGAATGCAGCGATCATCTCCGCATGACTGCGCAGCAAGCCTTCAATGGCCGATGTTGTCTGATTGCCGCGGCGCAGCCAGATCACCTTGGGCGGCTGATTAAACAGCGCCGCCATCTCCGCAAAATCAGCGTCAAGTGAGACCAGCACGAAACCATTATCCTTCGCGTATCCAAATCGCCCGATCGTCCGCTTGGTGCAGTTCAAGCAACCGCACGTGACTGGACCCGGGAAATAGATCGGCGAGGCGTCCACAGAGTTTAAAGCTCAGATTCTGATCGAACAGCAGCTTCATTGAGCGGTGATCAGGCGCCGCTCGCGATCGGCTGCATACGCAAGGGACGCGCGGATGTCTTCGTCGGTCAATTCCGGATAGTCGGCGAGAATCTCGGCGTGCGACATGCCGACTGCGAGCCAGCCGAGTACGTCGCTAACCGCGATACGCATACCGCGAATGCAGGGCCGGCCGCCCCGCTTGCCGGGCTCAATGGTGATGATGCTTCGATAATCCATGTGGCGTCCACCTACGCGCAGTCTATCATGCTGACAGGCCCGTGGCGGATGGCGCGCGGGCAGGTCTAGACTCCCCTCGCCCCCAGCACCGCCTCGATCGACACGCGCGACCAGTTGGCCGTGCGGTCGCGGAATGCGATGTAGGAGCCGTGCACTTTGTTGCCGATGGCGTCGCGCGCGGCCACTTCGCCGAGCACGTCGACCGATTGCTTGCGCGCGGCGGCGACGAAATCGGACGGGAACGCGCGCAGCTTGACGTGATGCTCCCCGGTGAGCGCGGCGAGCGCTTCCGCATCGAGCCGCTCCATCTCGGCGAGCGCGTAGGAAGCCTCCGCGGCGCAAGCGTGCGCGACGATTGCCTTCAGCTCGGAGTCGAGCGTCTCCCATTCCTTGCGTGCGACGATGCACTCGCCGGTGCCGTTCGGCTTGTTGAAGCCGGGGTAGTAGTAGAACGAGGCCACGCGGTAGAGCCCGAGCGCGATGTCGGAGCCGGGGCCGACGAATTCGGCGGCCTCGATGACGCCGGATTGCAGGCTCGGCAGAATTTGCGACGGCGCCATGGTCTGCGGCGTGGCGCCGAGCCGGCGATAGATTTCGCCGCCGAGTCCAAGCGAGCGCAGCTTGAGGCCGCGGACGTCGACGAGACTCTTGATCTCGCGGCGAAACCAGCCGCCCATGCACACGCCGGTGTTACCACCCATGAAGGGCTTGACGCCGAACGGCTTGTAAAGCTCATCCCACAACGCCTGCCCGCCGCCAACGTCGACCCATGATACGTGCTCGTTCGGCGTGAGGCCGAACGGCACGGTGGTGAAGAAGGCGGCGGCCGGCATCTTGCCCTGCCAGTAAAACGAGGCGGTGTGCCCGATCTCGGCGACGCCGTTGCCGACGGCGTCGAGCACGCCGAAGGCGGGAACGAGTTCGCCCGCTGCGTGAACGCTGATGTCGAGCCGTCCGCCGGAGAGCGCGCGGATGCGCGAGGCGACGCGCTCGGCCGACATGCCGGGGCCCGGCAGCCGCTTCGGCCAGGAGGTGACCATGCGCCATTTCTTCGTGTCGGCGCGTGCGATCGCCGCCGCGGCAAGCGCCCCCGTGGCGACAGTAGCGATGAAAGTGCGGCGTGTGGTCATGCGTATCCTCCAACAGATGCAAACAGTGTCACGCTCATGGCGCTTTCAGGTTCATGGCGCTTTCCAGTAATCGTGAAAATGATGCAGCGGGCCGTGGCCGGAGCCGACGTTGAGGCGATCGGCGGCGGCAATGGCGTAAGTGACGAAGGTCTTGGCCTCTTGCACCGCGGTAACGAGTTCGAGACCCTTCGCAACGCCGGCAGCGACGGCCGAGGACAGCGTACAGCCGGTTCCATGCGTGTTCGTCGTATCGATGCGTTTCGCCTTCAGACCGACGACATCACTCTGCCCCACCAGCAGATCGATGCTCTCCGCGCCGTCGCCGTGGCCGCCTTTGATAAGCACGTACGCGGGGCCGAGACGAAGGATCGCTCGCGCCTGCGTTTCCATCTCCTTTTCGTTGCCAGCGAGCGGCCTATCGGTCAGTGCGGCAGCTTCCGGCAGATTAGGCGTGACGATCAAAGCGCGCGGAATGAGCTGAGCACGCAGCGCTTCCACAGCATCGGCCGCAAGCAGATGGTCGCCCGAGGTTGCGACCATCACCGGATCGAGCACGATGTTTTTCGCGCGATGGCGATCGAGTCCCGTCGCCACCGTTTCGATGATCGCGCGATTTGACAGCATGCCGATTTTCACCGCATCCACTTTCAAGTCGGAAAACACGGCACTCATCTGTGCCGCGACGAAATCCGGCGGCACGTCGTGGATGCCGGCAACGCCGCGCGTGTTTTGCGCCGTCAGCGCCGTAATGATCGACGCCCCATAAACGCCGAGCGCGGCAAACGTCTTGAGATCGGCCTGGATGCCGGCGCCGCCGCTCGAATCCGATCCGGCGATGGTCAGGGCGATTGCGGTCATAGCCGCCCTCGCCTTTTCAGAGATTCATCGACAATCTCGCGCAACTGTTGTGTTGCCAGACGCGGATCGGCCGCGAGCGAAAGAGCTGAGATAACGGAAACACCATCGGCGCCGGCCTCGATGACGTTTGCCGCGTTTTCTTCATTGATTCCCGCGATCGCACAAATCGGAAAATTCGGCGCGCGCGACCGGACCGCCTGCGCAATCGCGCGCAAACCGTCGAGACCGATCGGCCGCGAAGTATTGTGCTTCGATGTCGTCGCAAACACGCCGCCGATGGCGACGTAGTCGAGGTGGTCGAGCGGCGCGTTAGCCGCCTGCTCAAGCGTCTTCACGCTGAGGCCGATGATGGCCTGACGGCCAAGCAGCAGCCGCGCGTCCGCAGCCGGCATGTCGTCCTGACCGATGTGCACGCCATCGGCCTCGACGGCAAGTGCGACGTCGACACGATCGTTGACAAGGAGCGGCACATGGGTCGGCGCGAGCACATGCGCCAAGGTCCGGGCGCGTTCGATCATCTCGCGCGTCGAACCTTTCTTGTCCCGCAACTGCACCAGCGTTGCGCCGCCTAACGCGAGCTCTTTCGCAAGGTCGGCGAGATCGCGCCCGCCGGTATGCTCCGGATCGACAATGGCATAAAGACGGACGTCGACGGTCATCACGAAACCTTTGCGCGTTGCATGAGCGTCTCGCCGTCGAGTGCGAAAACCGCATCGACGATCGCCGCGCCGAAACTTCCCGGCCCTTTCGCCTCCGCCGCGGCAATTTCGCCCGCCACGCCAAGAATCAAAAGCGCGGCGGCACAGGCGCGCCACGCGTCGTTTTCGACCGCGACACAGGCCGCGACGAGCGCGGAAGCCGCGCAGCCCATAGCGGTCACGCGCGCCATCAGCGGATCGCCGTTGGAAATCGCCGCGATGCGCGCACCGTCGCCAACGAGGTCGGTCTTGCCGGAGAGCGCGACCACGACGGAATGCACGCGCGCATAGTCCATGAGCGCCTCGCGATCGTCGCCCGCGCCTGACAGCGCCAGAAACTCCGCGCCGTTGAGACGCAATGCCGTGGGATGCTTGTTCATCAACGCGCGGGCAAAACCGGCGCGCTTGGGCGCACGATCGATGAACACCGGATCGAGAACCCAGCGCTTGCCGGCTTGTGAAGCCGCAGCAACCGCGATTTCCACCGCCTCGCGGCGCTCGCGATCGAGAGTGCCGAGATTGACCAGCAGCGCATCGGCGCCTGCGACAAACTGCGCGATCTCCTCCGGTGAGATGGTCATCGACGGCGCGGCGCCGGCCGCGAGCAGCATGTTGGCGGTGAAATTCTGCGCCACGCCGTTGGTGATGCAATGCACGCGCGGCGCCCGCGCGCGCAGGCGCGCCAGAACGTCTGCGGCCATGTGCGGCAGCTCGGCCGACCGAGAACCTTCAGGAGCGTGCATCTCTTCTCCCTCCGCCGGCATGACCCGGATCAGGTTCGTTGGGTTGGCTTCAAAAGCCTCTCAGCCCGGCCAATGCCGGACACCCCACGAGATTGCCGGACCGTAGATATTCCGCGCGGATGCTCAACGCAAGCGCGAGAAAGTACCCTCAGCGTCATTCCGGGACGGCACCGAAGGTGCCGGACCCGAATCCAGAAGATCGCACTGGATTTCGGGTTCGCTCGCTGCGCGAGCGCCCCGGAATGACGGAAACTTGGCGCCTTGCCATAGAGAGGCGTTTTTGCTGGATTGACAATAAACCGGAGGCCGCGATGACCCCCTTTTTCGTGCAGATCAAATGCCAGCTCGGCAAATCCTATGACGTGGCGAACAAACTCGCCGAGTCCGAAATCGCTTCCGAAATCTATTCGACGGCGGGCGACTTCGACCTGCTGGTGAAATTCTATGTCGAGCCCGGCACCGATATCGGCCACTTCGTCAACGAGCAGGTGCAGACGATTCCGGGCATCCAGGACACGCGCACGATCATCACTTTCAAGGCGTTTCAGGCGTGAGATTCATTTATTTTCATTTTCATCGTCCTGATTTTCCTCCTCATTCTCTTCGTCCTGCTTCTGCTTCGGTGTCGGTTGCCCCTCAACCGGCGGCAACGATTTGATGTAGGTCGCCATCGCTTTGCGATCGGCGTCGGTCAGCTTCGAGGTATTGTCCACGACCTCGACCATGCTGCCACCCACGCTGTCGGCGTCGGGCGTGAAGCCGCTTTTCAGCGTTTCCGCGATATCCGATATCGACCAGTCCTTCAGCTTGAATTGCGTGATGTTGGGAACGCCGCCTTGTCCGTCGGGACTCGGTCCGCCGGTGAAGCGCTTGTCCGGGATGATCGCGCCTAATGCATTACGCGGTGAATGACACTCAGCGCAGTGTCCCGGTCCGTTGACGAGGTAAGCGCCTCTATTCCATTCCGCCGATTTCGTCGGATCCGGCTTGAAGGGTTTGCCGTCGAGAAAGAGCAGCTTCCAGATTCCAATCGTGCGCCGGATGTCGAACGGAAACGGCAGGTCGTGATCGCGCGCGCGGCCTGAAACGGGCGGCAGCGTCTTGATGTAGGCGAAGAGATCGCGCACGTCATCAACGCGCATGCGCTGGTAGGACGTATAGGGAAAGGCCGGGTAAAGATGGTGGCCTTGCGGCGACGTACCTTTGGTCACAGCCGTAACAAATTGCACTTCGGTCCAAGACCCGATGCCATCCTTCATGTCGGGCGAAATGTTCGGCACGTAGAACGTGCCGAAAGGCGAGCGCAGTGCCAGGCCGCCGCCCAGCCTCGTGTGATCTTTCTGCTTCGGTATGGCGTGGCAGGATGCACATCCGCCGGCAAAGAACATCTCCTTGCCGTTGGTGAGATCCGGCGTGTGGGGCGAAAGCGCGCTCGCCGACACGGTCGATGGGATTGTGAGAACCCAAAATGCGCCAAGCCCGACAATCACCACGATGACCGCAGCGACGATCACCTTGCGCAACATCATCAATCCTCCCGAATGGCGCGCAATCCTATTCATTCAAAGCACCCCCGAAAAGCCGCTGGGCGACGCATCCCCGTCGGATGGCCGCCCAGCCAAACTTTGCCGCTGTTCAGGCGAAAAGTTACTTCTTCTCTAAGCGGTACGCTTTATGGCACCCTCCACAATCTTTGCCGATTTCGGCGAATGCGGTCTTGAAGGTCGCCAGGTCCTTGACCGAAGCTTCAGCGGCTTTCGCATCATTGCCGAGTTTCTCGAACTTGGCTTTGACGTCAGCCATGTTCTCCCAAATTTTCGGCGACGCTCTCGTCTTTTCTCCGGTCTTGGAATTTTCCGGGAAAAGATTAGGCATCTTGTCCGCTGCTTCCTCGAACGTCACGAAAATCTTTTTCGCCTTTGCGAGGTCAAACGGGGTTTCTCCCTTGGTCATGGCGACGCCAATCTTGGCCTCCGCGCCATTCGCCTTCATCAGCTTCTGACGGGCCGCAATCGGATCTTGCTGCGCCAGGACAGAGGTTACGCCCAGAGCGACGGCGGCAACGGCCACCACGATCGTAGCAACTTTCATGAAATTCCCCCGTTGGATCGGTTTGTCCGACCCTCAGCAAACACCACCCTGTTGGGCTTATTCCTGCCGCAGCGGAAACGTCGCAGGCGCCGCGGCGATCACGAACTCGTGAATGCAAAAAAATCAAGTAGCGGCGGCTTTTCGGGCCTTTTCGATCGCCGCCCAAACGCGTTGCGGCGTCGCCGGCATGTCGATGTCGCGGATGCGATACGCGCGCCAGAGAGCATCAACAATGGCATTCAAGACTGCCGGACATGAACCGATCGCGCCGGCCTCGCCCGCTCCCTTGATTCCCAACGGGTTGTTCTTGCACGGCACATTGCGTGTCTCGAAAGTGAACGACGGCGCGTCGGCCGCACGCGGCAATGGATAGTCCATCAGGCTTGCAGTCAGCAGTTGACCAGATGCCGGATCATACACAGTGTTCTCCATCAGCGCCTGACCGATGCCCTGCACCGTGCCGCCATGCACCTGGCCTTCCAGCAACGCGGGATTGAGCGTTGCGCCGAAGTCGTCCACCACCACGTAATTGATGACCGTCACCGCGCCGGTATCCGGATCGACCTCGACCTCCGCAAGGTGCGTGCCGTTCGGGAACGTCGGCAGATCGGGAGCGAACGTGTCGCTCGCAGTCAATTGCTCTCGCTCGATCCCCTCACGCGCGGCCAGATCGGCAAGAGAGATTAAGCGATCCGTCCCGGCGACCCGCACGGCTCCGCCATCGATTTCCAGATCGGCGGGCGCGGCTTCGAGGGCCTCGGCCGCCAGCCGCTTGATGCGCTCTGCGAGCTTGCGGCTCGCGCCTTCGAGCGCCACGCCGCCGACCGGTATCGAACTCGAGCCGCCGGTGCCGGCGCCAGTCGCAATCACATCGGTGTCGCCCTGCACGACACGCACTTTTTCGGGCGGCAGGCCAAGTTGATCCGCGACGACCTGAGCAAAAGCGGTGGCGTGTCCTTGTCCGCTCGATTGCGAACCGATCAGAACAGTGAGGCCGCCGTCGCGCTCGAGCCGTACGGTTGCCGTCTCCGGCCCGTTGCCGCCGCAGCCTTCGATGTATGTCGAAAGCCCGATGCCGCGCAGGCGCCCTGCCCGTCTCGAAGCCGCGGCGCGCTTCTTGAAGCCATCCCAGTCCGCGATTTCCTGCGCGCGCTTGAGATGCGCGGCGAAATCGCCGGAGTCATAAATCTTCCCGGTCTGCGTTCTATAAGGCATTTCGCTTGAGCGAATGAAATTTCGCCGGCGCAGCATGTCTGGCGCGATGTCGAGATCATGCGCAGCGGCATCGACGAGTCGCTCGATGACGTAAGACGCCTCCGGCCGCCCCGCGCCACGATAAGCATCGACCGGCACGGTGTTCGTGTACGCACCGCGCAAGCGCACATGGCAAACGGGAATGTCGTAGAGGCCGGGGGCCATGCCGACGCCGAGCCACGGAATGTAAGGCGCATAGCACGAGAGATAAGCGCCCATGTCGGCGATGATGTCGATGTCGAGCGCAAGAAATCGGCCCTTGGCGTCGAGCGCAAGTCGCGCTGTCGTGATGTTGTCTCTTCCCTGGCTGTCGGCGAGGAAGTGCTCGCTGCGGCTGCACAGCCAGGCAACCGGCCGGCGCAACCATTCGGCGGCGACTGCGGCAAGCGGATATTCCCGGAAGGGAAACAATTTTGTGCCGAAACCGCCGCCCACATCCGGCGTGATGACGCGCATCTGCTCCGGCGGAATCCGCAGCACAGCCTCGCAGAGCGAGTCACGAATGGCGTGGCTGCCCTGACTGCCAAGGGTCAGCGTGTAACGCTCGCCGTCGTATTCCGCGATGACCCCGCGCGTGTCGATATAGTTCGTGACGACCCGCTGGTTGACGAGGTCGATCGAAACGGCCCGTGCGGCGCTATCGAAAGCCTCACGCGTCGCTTGCGCGTCACCAACCGCAACTTCGAACGCAACATTGCCGGGACGGTCCGGCCAGACCTGCGGCGCGCCCGGCGCAAGGGCGGCCATCGCACCGATGACGTGCGGCAGCGGCTCCCATTCGACCGGGATGGCTTCGGCGGCGTCCTGAGCGAGATCCACATCGTCCGCGACCACAAAAGCAATCGCATCGCCGACGTGACGCACGGTCTCGCGCGCCAGCACCGGGTAAGGCGGAATCGCGATTGAAACATCCGGGATCAACCCTTCGCAGGGCATGTTGCCTAGATCGCCAATATCCTCGGCGGTCAGGATCAGCCGCACGCCGGGCATGGCCCGCGCCTTGCCGAGATCAGCGATCCGAAAGCGGGCGTGCGGATGTGGCGAGCGCAGCACAACCGCACGCAGCGCGCCGGCCGGGACGGCGTCGGCGATATAGCGGCCCGCGCCGCGCAAGAGCGGATCGTCTTCCTTGCGTGTGACCGCCTGTCCGAAGCCGAATTTGAGCGGGGGCATGGACGCCACCCCAATTTCAGCGCGTTACTCCGCGGGCTGCGAGGCGGGCGCCGCCCGCTTTTTCGCCCGCGACGCCGCCCAGCGCGACACGACATAGAATACCGGGGTGAAGATCAGGCCGAAAGCGGTGACCCCGATCATGCCGGAAAAGACCGCGGTGCCCAGCGTCTGCCGCAGTTCCGCACCCGCGCCCACCGCCCAAACCAGCGGCGACACGCCGAAGATAAACGAAAGCGAGGTCATCAGAATGGGCCGGAACCGAAGCCGGGCGGCTTCTACCGCCGCCTTGAAACGGTCGTTGTCGCGATCCTCGATTTGCTTGGCGAATTCCACGATCAGGATGGCGTTCTTCGCCGCAAGGCCGATCAGCACGACGAATCCGACTTGCGTGAGAATGTTGTTGTCCTGCCCGCGGAGCACGACGCCGACGATGGACGCGACGAGACACATCGGCACGATGAGGATCACCGCAAGCGGCAGCGTCAGGCTTTCGAACTGGGCGGCAAGCACCAGGAACACGAACACGACCGCCAGCACGAAGGCGAAGATCGCGGTGTTGCCGGCGCGGATCTGCTGAAAGGCGAGCGTCGTCCATTCGTAGCCGAAGCCTTCCGGCAGCGTCTCAGCCGCGAGCTTCTCCATGATGCCGATCGCCTGCCCCTGGCTGTAGCTCGGTGCCGCATTGCCGTCGAGTTCGGCCGCCGGATAGAGGTTGTAGCGCGGCACGCGATAGGGTCCGGAGATGTCGCGCACGGTCGTGAATGCGCCGAGCGGCACGGTCTCGCCGCTCGCGTTGCGCACGCGAATATTCAGCACGTCGCGCGTCGTGTTGCGGTACTGGCTGTCCGCCTGCGCGACCACGCGGAATGTGCGGCCGAACAGATTGAAGTCGTTGACGTAGGATGAGCCGAGATAGATTTGCAGGGCCGAGAAGACGTCCTGCACGTTGACACCGAGCAATTGCGCCTTGGTGCGGTCGATGTCGAGGTAAAGCTGCGGCGTCGAGGTTTCGAACAGCGAGAAGACGTGCTCGAGGCCCGGCGTTTTCGCGGAGCGCGCCATCATGGCGTAGGCGGCGGCTTGCAAAGCCTCAGGCCCGCGGCCGGCGCGGTCCTCGATCATCATGCGGAAGCCGCCCGCGTTGCCGACACCGCGCACCGGCGGCGGCGTGACGACCACGATCAGAGCCTCCTGGATGGAGGCGACCTGCGCGAACAGCTTGGCCTGAATTGCCGCGGCGGACTGGTCCGCATGCTTGGCGCGCTCCTCGAACGGCGCGAGCACGAGGAAGATTGCGCCCGAGTTCGGCGCGTTGGTGAACGTCGCGCCGGAAAAGCCGACGATGTTCACGGCGCCCAGGACGCCCGGAATTTTCAACGCCTTCTCGACCACGCGGCGGTTGACCGCGTCGGTGCGGTCGAGCGAAGCGCCCGGCGGCAATTGCACGACGGTGATGAGGTAGCCGGCGTCGACCTGCGGAATGAAGCCGACCGGCGTCTTGCGGAACTCGTTGAACCCGAAGGCCAGTACGGCGGCATAGACGATCAGCATGACGCCGGCGATGCGAACGGTTCGGGCCGTCAGCTTGCCGTAATTCGCGGCAATCCAGTCGAAGCCTTTGTTGAAACCGCCGAAAAACAAGCCGAACGGCCTCTGCCACCAGCGGCCCTGATGTTGCTCGCCGTGCGGCTTGAGCAGCAGCGCGCAGAGCGCCGGCGACAACGTTAGCGAACACGTCAGCGAGATGATCGTCGCACCGGCGATGGTCAGTGCGAACTGCCGGTAAAACTGCCCCGATATGCCGGTGATGAACGCCGATGGCACGAACACTGCCGACAACACCAGCGCGATCGCGATCAGCGCGGCGCCGACCTCATCCATGCTCTTGATCGAGGCCTCACGCGGATTAAGGCCCGCCGCGATATTGCGCTCGACGTTCTCGACGACGACGATAGCGTCGTCGACCACGATTCCCACGGCGAGGACGAGACCAAATAAAGAGAGCGTGTTCAGCGTAAAACCGAACAACGACATGACGAAAAACGTACCGACCAGCGAAACGGGAATCGCGATGAGCGGAATGACGGCTGCCCGCCAGGTTTGCAGGAACATGATGATGACCAGCACCACCAGGATGGTGGCCTCACCGATCGTCTCCTCCACTGCGTCGACGGACTGTTGAATGAATTGCGTAGGATCGTAGACGATGTCGTACTTGACGCCCGGCGGAAAGCGCTTCGACAATTCCGCCATCGTCGTGCGAATGGCTTTCGCGGTCGTCAGCGCATTCGAGCCGGGCCGCTGAAACACCGCGATCGCCACCGCCGGATCGAGATTGAGATAGGAATTCGAAGAATAATCCTGCGCCGCAAGCTCGATGCGCGCCACGTCCTTCAGCCGCACGACCGCCGTCGGCGTCTGTTTGATGACAATGTTTGAGAATTCGTCAGGGTTGTTCAGCCGTCCGAGCGTCTGCACGGCGATCTGGAACGCGCCAGGATGCGCGACCGGCGGCTGGTCGAGCGTGCCCGAGGCGACCTGCACGTTCTGCGCCTGCAAGGCATTGACCACGTCTCCCGCGGTCAGTCCGAGCGACTGCAGCCGGTCCGGATCGAGCCAAATCCGCATGGCATAGTCGCGGCTGCCGAACACGATGAGCGAGCCGACGCCATCGACGCGCGTGAGCTCGTCCTTGATCTCCAGCGTGGCGTAATTCGAGATGTACAGCGGGTCGCGTGATTTGTCGGGCGAGAAGAGATGCACGACCATCATCAGGTCGGGCGAGCTTTTGGTCACCGTGACGCCGATGTTGCGCACGTCGGCCGGGAGCCGCGGCGTCGCGATGGCGACGCGGTTCTGCACCTGCACCTGCGCGATATCGAGGTTGGTGCCGATGTCGAAGGTCACCGCGATGGAGAAGCGGCCGTCGGCGGTCGAGTTCGACGATACATAAAGCATGTTCTCGACGCCGTTGATCTGCTCCTCGATCGGAGCGACCACGGTCGTGGCGACGACGTCGGCGCTGGCGCCCGGATATTGCCCGCTGACGTTGATCACGGGGGGGGCGATCTCGGGATATTGCGCGACCGGCAGGCGCCAGAAGGCGACCGCGCCGAGGATGACGATGATAATCGAAACAACCGCCGCAAAGATCGGCCGGTCGATGAAAAAATGCGAAATGCGCATCGGTCACAACCGCTGCTACTGCTGCTTCTGCTGCTACTGCTGCTTCTGCTGTTGGCTCACCTTCTCCGCCGCAGCGCTGCCCTCCTCTTGCGGCGTAACCGCCTGCCCGGCGCGAGCCCGCATCAAGCCGTTGACGACGACGCGGTCGTCCGGTCCGAGTCCGGTTTTGATGACTCGCAGGCCGTCCGAGGTGGTCTGGCCGAGCGTAACGTAATGGTTGACCGCTTTGTTATCGGGACCGATCACGAGAACGTACTTTCGCGTCTGCTCGGTGCCGACCGCCGAGTCCGGGACAAGCAAGGCTTCATAGGGCGACGTGCCGGGCACACGGATGCGCGCGAACATGCCCGGCGTAAAAATGCCGTTGGGATTGTCGAACACAGCGCGGCCGCGAATAGTGCCAGTGGCGCGATCGATCACGTTATCGACGAAATCCATCCGGCCAGCGTGATCGAAGTCATTCTCGTCGATAAGTTTTAACGCGACCGGCACGCCGCCGCCGCGGCTGGCGATATCGTGGCCGTTTTTGGCGAGGCGCTCGTAGCGCAGATATGAAGCTTCATCGAATGTGAATTCGAAC
Source organism: Pseudolabrys sp. (assembly GCA_025929185.1). Lineage (GTDB taxonomy): Bacteria > Pseudomonadota > Alphaproteobacteria > Rhizobiales > Xanthobacteraceae > Pseudolabrys. The sequence continues at coordinate 38,939 of JAICMO010000004.1, read as the reverse complement.
CTTATCGGATCGGTCGAGACAATGGTTGCAAGCAGCGTCGTGTTGCCGCCCGCGCCGCCGGTCACCAGATTGCCCGGCGACACGCGCCGATCGCCGATGCGGCCCGTGATCGGCGCACGCAATTCGGTAAATTCGACGTCGAGTTCGGCCTGACGGACTGCCGCTTCATTGGCGCTCACCGACGCCTGCGCATTGCGATAAGCTTGCGTCCGCTGCTCGAATATCTGGGCGGTGATGGTCTTGTCGCGCACGAGCTGCTGGCCGCGATCAAGATCGGCTTTGGTAAAGGTGACGTTGGATTTCGCCTGCTCCAGGTTTGCGCGGGCCTGATCAAGCGTATTCTGGAACGGCCGCTTGTCGATGGTGAACAGAAGGTCGCCCTGCTTGACGATCTGTCCGTCCTTGAAATCGACGCTGTCCAGATACCCGGATACCCGCGCGCGGATTTCGACCGAATCGACGGCAACAAAGCGTCCGACATACTCATCGTAATCGACGATCGTGCGCTTCACCGGCGTTGCGACGGTCACCGTTGGCGGCGGCGGGGCGCTCGCCTGCTGTTCGCGCTGCCCGCAAGCGGCGAGAAGCGCAGCGGCCGACACGGAGACGGCGATGCCTCGCGCGGCGCGAATGAGCGGCAAAGGCGGGTGTTCCATGTGCGAGTCACGAATTACCGGCGCGCCGGGTTGCTGGCGAACCAGTCCCAATAGCCGCGGCAGCCTGAGATGTCTACCGCGCTCAATGAATTTGGGCTCAAATACGCGAGCGTGCGCGAAACGCCGCTATCCAGCTTTGCCCAAAAAACGCCAACACAACCGCGCCGTACACGCCAAGCCCGACAACGCCGAGCATTGCGAGCACGGACAATTCACGAAAACGATGCAGGCCATCAGCGAAATTTGACAATGGCGCGCGGCAGAGCCACAGGGCTGCGCCGAGCGCCACCCCCGCGAGCGCAAGCTTCAGCGCCGACTCGCGTAGGCGTCGGTCGAGGCGGTCGAGTTTGGCGCGCTGTGCGAACCACATCACCAGCGCCAGATTGATCCAGGCGCCGATCGATGTCGCCAGGGCAAGACCGACTTGCGCGAGCGGCCCCATGAGGATCACCTTGAACGCAATGTTGACGGCGGCAGCGATAAGCGCCGCCTTCACCGGTGTCGCCGTGTCGCCGCGGGCGAAAAACGTTGCGACCGTGCTGCGGATCATCACGAACGGAAGCAGGCCAAACGCATAGGCCATCAACGTGTTGCCGGCTGCAACCGCGTCGGCAGCGGTGAATGCGCCGTGCATGAACAGCGCGCGCATGATGAGATCCGGAATCGTGAAGAACGCTGCGACGCACGGGATCGACAGGAACAACGCAAATTCGAGCGCGCGGCTCTGCGCGTGCGCCGCGCCCGTTTCGTCGCCGGCAGCGATGCGCCGCGCCATTTCGGGCAGCACGACGGTGCCGGCCGCGATGCCGATCACGCCAATCGGCAGCTGGTTGATGCGGTCGGCATAATACAGCGCGGAAATCGCGCCGGTGGGCAGGAAGCTCGCGATGATCGTGTCGGCAAACAACGCGAGTTGAACGCCGCCCGAGCCAACAGTCGCCGGACCGAGCGCGCGAAAGAAACTGCGAACGTCGGCATCAAGAGTCGGACGACGGAGCATCGCCAGCGCGCCGGCTCGCCAGGTGTCGCCACCGACAAGCAGCGCTTGCAGGATACCGGAGATCAGCACGCCCCACGCCGCGGCGTGGCCGGCGGTCGGAAACAGCCATGCCAGGAGCAAGACCACGATAATGGAAAGATTGAGCAGGACAGGCGCAGCAGCAGCAGCAGCAAAACGGTGGAGCGCGTTGAGAATTCCGCCGTAAAGCGTGACCAGTGTGATCAGCAGCAAATAAGGAAAGGTGATGCGCGTCAGCTCGACCGCAAGGGTAAAGCGACCGGGGTCGCTCGAAAAGCCCGGCGCCAAGATCCCGATGACTTGCGGCGTGAAAACGAGCGCGACGGCAAGCAGAACGATCTGGCTCGCGAGCAGCAGTGTGAAAACGCGATCGGCAAAAATGCCGGCGCGCTCCGCTCCGCCCTGCTCGCGGATGCGGGCATAGGCGGGCACGAACGCCGCGTTGAAGGCGCCCTCGGCAAATATGGCGCGAAAGTGGTTGGGTAGTCTCAATGCCACAAAAAAGGCGTCGGCCATCGGCCCCGCGCCGAGAATCGCCGCAAGAATTATGTCGCGAACAAATCCGGTGACGCGCGAGAGCAGCGTCAGGCCGCCGACAGTAAGGATGCGTTCGATCATCGCGAATCCCGCCGGGCGCATTTTTCGAGCGCCGGCCTATGGACGTGAACCTTCAGCGGCGATACCGATAGCCGGGTACGAACCGCTGGAACGACTCTGCAAGCGACCATAGCGCGCCGGATTTATCCGCCATAGCCATGCCCGCTCCGATCATCCCCGTTCTGCTTGCCGGCGGCGCCGGCACCCGATTGTGGCCCGTATCGCGGGACAGCTATCCGAAGCAGTTCCTGCCCCTGTTCGGCGAGCGCTCGACCTATCAGGAAACCTTGCTGCGCGTGAAGGCGCCGATGTTCGCGCCGCCGATCGTCATTACCGGGCCGAACTTTCATTTTTTTGCGCGGCGGCAGGCCGAGGAAATCGGCGTCGATGCGACTGTCGTGATCGAGCCGTTGCGCCGCGATTCCGGACCGGCAATCGCCGCAGCGAGCGCCGTCGCCAAAAGCCGCGACCCCAATGCTGTGGTGCTTGCGCTTGCCGCCGACCACATCATTTTGGACGTCGAGCCGTTCCGGGCGACGTGCGTGGCGGGGCGCGATGCTGCCGAAGACGGGCGCATTGTCACTTTCGGGATCAAACCCACGGAACCAAAAACGAACTACGGCTACATTTTACCCGGAGAGCCGCTCGGAAAAGGCGGCGTTTACACGCTGCAAAAATTCGTCGAAAAGCCGGACGCCGCGACGGCGGTGCGCTACGTGCGCGATGGGTATCTGTGGAACTCCGGCAATTTTCTTTACCGCGCCGCCACGCTGCTTGCCGAGCTTCAGCGCTTTGAGCCGGATATGACCGCCGCTGTTGTCACGGCGGTCGAGCGAGCCACGAACGATCTCGGGTTTGTGCGACTGCAACCGGAAGCATTTGCGAGCGCGCCGCAGAAATCCATTGACTACGCCATCATGGAAAAGACCGACCGCGCGGTCGTCGTGGTCGGGAATTTCCGCTGGTCCGACGTTGGCAGCTGGGACTCCTTTCCCGACGTTCTCCCGGCCGACGCCCATGGAAACGTGGTGCACGGGCCTGCCGTCGTCGTCGATACCAAAGGCAGCATCATTCACGCCGACGACCGGCTCGCCGCTGTCGTCGGCGTCGAAAATCTTGTTGTGGTGAGCACCGCAGATGCGGTGATGGTCGTCCCCCGCGCGCGCGCGCAGGAGGTGCGGGAGCTCGTCGGCGCCCTTAAATCAGCCAAACGGCCGGAAGCAACCGATCATCGTCGCGTGCATCGACCCTGGGGCTACTATGAGTCGATCGACATGGGCGAGCGCTTTCAGGTCAAGCGCATCGTCGTCGTTCCCGGCGGCAAGCTGTCACTGCAGAAGCACCAGCATCGCGCCGAGCACTGGGTGGTCGTGCGCGGCACCGCGGAGGTCACAATCGGGAAAGAGAGCCGCGAAGTGCATGAGAACGAGTCGGTCTATATCCCGATCGGCAGCGTTCACCGGCTGGCCAACCAGGGCAAAATTCCACTCGAGCTGATCGAGGTGCAGACCGGCAGCTACCTCGGTGAGGACGATATCGTGCGGCTCGACGATATCTACCAGCGGTCGTGATCAGCCGCGCTTGAGTGCGCGGCGGACGGCGCCGATGATCCGGTCCTGCGTCGCAGCATCCAGATAAGCGTGCATTGGCAGGCTGATGACCTCGCCGGCCAGGCGATCGCTGACGGCGACGCCGCCCTCCCCGACCGGATAATGCTTGTACGCCTGCTGGCGATGCAGCGGGATCGGATAATAGATCGCGGTCGGAATTCCTTCGGCCTTCAACGCCGCGGCGAGCGTGTCGCGCCGGCCGCCGGAAACACGGATAGTGTATTGCGCCCAGACCGACATGCAGCCCGACGGCTCCTTTGGCACGGATACGATGTCGCGCAAGCCTTCGGCATAACGCGCGGCGATGCGGCCGCGCGCGGCGATCTCGTCCGGAAAAATTTTGAGCTTTTCAATAAGGACCGCGGCTTGCAACGTGTCGAGGCGCGACGTGAGGCCGACGCGAATATTGTCGTATTTGTCGCTACCGTGCCCGTGGACCCGTAAGCTTTTGAGCACATCGACCATTGCCGGATCGTCGGTGAGCACGGCGCCGCCGTCACCATAGCAGCCGAGCGGTTTGGCCGGGAAGAAACTTGTCGTAGTGGCATCGCCGAAAACACCGAGCTTGCGGCCCTTGTATGTCGCGCCAAAGGCTTGCGCGGCGTCATCGAGGATGAACAGGCCTTCGGCACGCGCCGCCGCCTCTACCGAATCGAAATCGGCCGGCAGGCCGAACAGATCGACTGGGACGATCGCCTTCGGCTTCAAACCAAGCCGCCGAGCGGTCGCGACCGCCGGCCCGATCATTTTGGAGTCGATATTGAACGTATCCGCGTCGATGTCGACGAAGACCGGCGTAGCGCCCACCAGCGCCACGACTTCGGCGGTTGCGCAGAATGTAAACGACGGGCAAATGACGGCATCGCCGGGCCCAATGCCGCGGGCCATCAGCACCAGCATCAAGGCGTCCGTGCCGCTCGCGCAACTGACCGCGTAACGCGCGCCGCAGAAGGCGGCCAGCTCCTTTTCAAATGCCTGTACTTCAGGTCCGAGGATGAATTGGCTGTGGGCGAGCACCCGCGCCACCGCGGCATCGATCGCGTCGCCGAGGCGGCGGCGTTGCGCGGCGACATCGATGAAAGGAATAGGCGGGGGCGCTGTTCGTTGATTCATCGCGGGGCTCTGCTTGGCTCTCACTAGCTGACGACGACGCGGGGCGCCTGACGTGCGACGGGCGCAGCTGCGGGCGAGCGTCCGGCAAGACAGCGCGATGCGATCTCAAGGCTGGCGACGCCCTGTTCGCCCGTAACCGCGGGCGGCTCGCCGGTGCGCACGGCATGAAGGAAGGCGAGCAGTTCAGCGCGGAGCGGCTCGGCGTGGCCGACCGACAGGTGGCGCATCGAGTAGCTGCCGTCCGGCTGAAAGCCGAAGCATTCCGTCACCTGCCGCGTCAGTAGATCGCCCATGACATATTTGCCCCGCGTCGCCACCGTGACGCTGCGCGCCTTGAACGGCGTGAGCCAATTGGTATTGATATGCGCAAGCACGCCGGAGGCGGTGCGGAACTGCAACAGCGCGATGTCTTCGCGCTCGGCGACCGCGTTCGAAAGTTGCGGCTGCACCTCGACGATGTCGGAATCGGTGAACCAGCGGATGAGGTCGATATCGTGCACCGCGAGATCGATCACCACGCCGACGTTCGACATGCGCGGGGGAAAGGGGCCGACGCGCGTAATCGCAATCGAGAGGATATCTTCGTTGCGCACCGCGTCCTTGATCGCCTCGACCGCCGGATTGAAGCGCTCGACGTGGCCGACCATGAGCGTCCGCTTGGCGCGGCGTGCGGCGGCGATGATGTCGCGCCCCTCTTCGACTGACGACGCGATCGGCTTTTCCACCATGACATGGATGCCGTCCACAAAGCAGGTCAGCGCGATGCTGTGATGCAAATGCGTCGGCGCCGCAATGGTCACGGCGTCAACGCCGAGCGCAAGCAACTCCTCCACGTCGGCAACAGCCGCACAGCCGAGCGTATCAGCGACGAATTCCGCCTGCTTGCGGTCCGGATCAGCGACCCCGACCAGCCGGGCGCCCGGCAAGCCGGCAAAAACGCGGGCATGATTGCTGCCCATAACGCCCACGCCGATGACGCCAATGCGCAATGCGCGATCCTCGCCCGCTCTGTCAGGATTCGCCATGCCTCGCTGGTTCCCCATCCCCCCGATTTGGTCCGGACTACCATGCACTACGTCGCATGGCGACCGCTGGCTCAGTTAGCCGCGTACACGTTTTGCTTCAAAGCGTTACAGGCGCCATCTACTGCAAAACACAAGCCCAAGCCGGGCAATTACTACTCGGCCGCGCGCGAGGCCGGGACGAAGAGTTGCAGACCTGCCGCCAGGGCGTCGGCGCGAAAAGCCTTGACCGCGTCGAGCGAAATTTCCGCGGCCGCTTTCGTGCCGAGCGCCGGCAGCTTCTTCAGAACATCAGCGGGCGCCGTGATGATATGGCATCCGATGGCATCGGCTTCCACGACGTTGAAGACTTCACGCGTCGAAGCCCAGATGATCTCGACGTTCGAGGTTTTGCGCGCGCGGGCAACCGCGTCCTGCATCAGCGGGCGATAATCCAGGCCAAAATCCGCAAGCCGGCCGGCAAACACGGAGACGCATGCCGGCGCGCCGCCATCGAGCGCCTCAATCGCGCGCGCAACCTGCTCGCCGGTAAAGATCGCCGTCATGTTGATCTTGACGCCGTCGCGCGACAGCGAACGCACCGCCTCAAATAGCGGTTCCCCGCGCGTGGTCGTTACCGGGAGCTTGACATAGACGTTCTTGCCCCAGGTCGCGATGACCCGCGCCTGCGCGATCATTTCCGCAATGTCATCCGAAAAGACTTCAAATGAAATGTGCCGGTCGGGAACCGCAGCGACCATGTCGCGGCCGTAGGCCTCGTAGTCGCTGACGCCCGCCTTCTTGAGCAGCGACGGATTGGTCGTGAAGCCGGCGATCCACGGCTGCTTGGCCATCTCCACGATCTGCGCCTTGTCGGCGCCGTCGGTGAAGAGCTTGATTTTCAGATCAGATAATTTCGGCATAACGCGCACCTGGCAATTTCTTGCCCACGGAGGAGGTTATCCCACTTCCGGCCACGATGGATCAAGCTTGACCTCGAAAGAACCCACGCGATTTTTTCGCGGAACCCCTCTCGTCTACAATCGGTGATAATCGCGATACCACGCGATGAAGCGCGAAATGCCCTCGGCGATCGGCGTAGACGGTCTAAAATCAACCTCACGCATCAAATCGTCGATGTCCGCGTACGTGGCCGGCACGTCACCCGGCTGCATCGGCAGAAGTTCACGCTTCGCTTTTTTGCCGATCGCCTCCTCAAGCAAGCGGACAACTTCCAGCAGCTCAACCGGTTTGTTGTTGCCGATATTGTAAACGCGCCACGGAGCGGCGCTTGACCCTGGGTCAGGTTCGGCGCCCGTGAGGGCCGGATTGGCCTTGGGCGCATGGTCTACAAGGCGCACAACGGATTCAACAACATCGTCGATGTAGGTGAAATCGCGGCGCATGTTGCCGTGATTGAAAAGCTTGATCGGCCGCCCTGCAATGATCGCCGACGCAAAAATCCACATGGCCATATCGGGGCGCCCCCATGGACCATAGACCGTGAAAAATCGCAATCCTGTCGCCGGCAGATTGAACAGGTGTGAATAGGCGTGCGCCATCAACTCATTTGCTTTCTTCGACGCTCCATACAGACTCAGCGGATGGTCGACGTTGTCATGAATCGAGAAAGGCATATGCGTGTTGCCGCCGTAAACGGATGATGATGATGCGTAGAGAAGGTGGCGGCAGCCGTTGTGGCGGCAGCCTTCCAGAATATTTGTGAATCCGACAAGATTGGCGTCAACGTAAGCGTGCGGGTCGATCAGCGAATGGCGCACTCCCGCCTGGGCGGCGAGGTGCACGACGTGAGGAAACCGATGGTAGGCAAACAGCGCTGCGACTCCGTCGCGGTCCGCCAGATTGAGCTTCACAAATTGGAAATTCGCGCGTTTCGCAAGCACTGCCAGACGATCATGCTTTAGCTTGGGATCGTAGTAAGCATTCAGATCGTCGACGCCGACGACGTCGCGGCGGTCTTTCAGCAGCCGCTCCGCCACATGAAAGCCGATGAACCCGGCTGCGCCGGTTACCAAGACGGGGTTCACAGGCGCCACAACTCGATGTTCTCTGGTTTCTTGCTGCGATCGAGCTTCGATTTGACGTCAATCACGGTACCCCGACTGTCCTTGAGCAGACGCGTCATCAAGCCCCAGCCTGCCGCCACATAACTCTTGTGCGCCACCGCAAATACGACTGCATCGGCTGGCCCCAATGCCTCAAGAGCCGTAAGCGTCACGCCATATTCGGCGTTTGCTTCATCGGCCGATGCCATTGGATCGTGCACCTGGACGCCGACACCGAACCGCTCAAGCTCGAGCACAATGTCCACCACCCGCGAATTGCGAATATCCGGCACGTTTTCTTTGAACGTTATTCCAAGGATCGTCACCAACGGCTTTACGCAGCCGCGCGCCATCAAACTACGCACGCACTCTTGTGCAATCCAGCGGCCCATCTCGTCGTTGATACGTCGGCCAGAAAGGATGATTTCGGGATGATAACCAGCCTTCTCCGCGCGATAAGTAAGATAGAAAGGATCGACACCGATACAGTGTCCGCCAACAAGGCCTGGCTGAAAATTAAGAAAATTCCATTTCGTCGCTGCGGCGGCAAGTACGTCGCCGGTATCGATTTCTAATTTGTGGAAAATTGCCGACAACTCATTCATGAATGCGATGTTGAGATCGCGTTGCGTATTTTCGATCACCTTTGCGGCTTCGGCGACCTTTATCGACGGGGCTCGATGGATTCCGGCCTTAACAACAGAGCCGTAGACGTCAGCCACGATGTCTAGCGTTTCCTTGTCCTGTGCAGAGACGACCTTCGTTATGCTTTCGAACCGATGATGCTTGTCGCCGGGGTTTATCCGTTCTGGTGAGTAACCGAGCTTGAAATCAGTCCCAGCCTTCAAGCGGGAAGCAATCTCAAGTACAGGCGCGCACTCTTCTTCAACCGCGCCGGGGTAAACCGTCGATTCGTACACCACGATAGCCCCGCGTCTGAGTGCCTCTCCGACAGTCCGCGATGCCGCCAACATGGCACTGAGATCGGGCCTGTTGGCGCGATCAATTGGCGTCGGAACAGTTATTATAAAGAAGTCAGCTTCACACAGGCGGGCGGGATCGTCGGTATAAACCAAGTTTGGTAGAAGAAGGTCTGAAGAATCGACTTCACACGTGCGATCAGTTCCGGCGCGCAATTCGTCAATTCGGGCGCGATCAACATCGAAACAAATAACCGGCGTATTCAGACGCGTGAAAGCAACTGCTACCGGCAAGCCAACGTAGCCCAGACCAACAACTGCGATTTTGCGTTTGTGTGGCAACTGAAGTCCCTTTTTGAATGGTTCTCTAGCGCGGGTATGCCCATCGGGCAATGATATTAGTAATGATGGACTTTCCAGAACCGCGCTTCACATAACTCACCGTTCTTGATCACGGATAGGCGAACGATCTCCGCCGGAGCAAGTGATCGTATAAAGCTGGAATCTTGGCTGCGAGCAGCGCGATAAAAAATATCAATCTTCGCTCACGAGATAGACCAAAGTCTGTCTCTCGCGTGACTTCGATTTTTTCACCAACACTGACCCTGGTTGTTGTCTAGTCAGATGTTGCACGCTACTCCCTATGCGAACCCACGCGTCTTTTGCACGAGGATGAGACTATGTGTGGCATCGCAGGCGTGCTGACGACCAGCGCCGGTCCGGCCGGGCAGATCGCGCGCGATGCCGTTGCAATGGCCGATAGTTTGGCGCACAGGGGACCGGACCATCACGGAGTCTGGAGCGACACCGATGCTGGAATTGCGCTCGCTCATCGCCGCCTTTCGATTGTCGATCTTTCCCCCGCAGGACATCAGCCGATGGTGTCCGCCGACCAACGCTTCATCATTACTTTTAATGGAGAGATTTACAATTTCCAGGAGATGCGAGCAGAACTGGAACCGCGCGGCGTAAATTTTCGCGGCCATTCCGATACCGAAGTTATGCTCGAGGCTTTTTCGACTTACGGCATAGCGTCGACCGTGAAACGCCTCATTGGAATGTTCGCGATCGGCGTTTGGGACCGCCGGGACCGCACGCTCACGCTGATCCGCGACCGGCTTGGTGTTAAGCCGCTCTATTGGGCAAAGTTCGACAAGCTGTTTCTATTCGGCTCGGAACTAAAAGCGCTGCGAGCCCACCCCGGCTGGAGCCCGCGCATAAATCGGCCGGCGGTCGCGGCTTTCATGCGTCACAATTACATCCCGGCGCCACATACGATCTATGAAGGCGTGCGCAAGCTCGAGCCGGGCACGATCCTCACGTTGCCTTCGGGCGGCGAGCCACAGATCGAACGTTACTGGGATGCCCGCTGCATCGCTCGCGCCGGTCTGGACGATCCGCTCGACGCTAGCGATGGCGAATTGATCGATCAATTCGAGAACCTGCTTAAGGATGCAGTGCGCCGCCGCATGGTGGCCGATGTGCCGGTCGGCGCGTTCCTGTCGGGCGGCATCGATTCGTCCACCGTCGTCGCGCTAATGCAGGCCAGCAACACCAGCCCGGTACGGACCTATTCAATCGGCTTCGACGTTGCCGGCTACAACGAGGCACAACATGCGGCCGCAGTGGCGCGACAACTGCACACGGAACACACCGAGCTCACTGTCACGCCCAGAGAAGCGCTAGAGGTCGTTCCCCACCTTGCAGACATTTACGATGAGCCGTTCGCCGACTCGTCCCAAATCCCCACTTATCTCGTATCCGCGATGACCCGCCGGCATGTCACGGTCGCGCTGTCGGGCGATGGAGGTGACGAGTTGTTCGCCGGCTATAGCCGCTATCAGCTCGCCCAGCGATTTTGGCGAACATTGTCGATGCTGCCGCGCGGCCTTCGCCAAGGCGTGGCCAACGGCATAACCGCAGTGTCCGCCGAACGCTGGTCGCACATGTTCGAGCTCGTGCCCGAGCGCTTGCGGCCGCGCCAAGCCGGCGACAAGCTGCACAAGCTCGCCTCCGTGCTTGCGCTCAAAGATGCCGACGCTGTCTACCGCAGGCTGGTGACGCACTGGGAGCCAGCCGAGGTGATGCCCGGCGTCGAGGAGCCGCACGGCCCCTTATGGGACGAGTCGCTGCGCAGCACCTTTCCCGGCCAACTCGAACGGATGCAGTTCCTGGATCTCATCACCTATCTGCCGGACGACATCCTGACCAAAGTTGACCGCGTGAGCATGGCCGTGGCATTGGAAGCACGTGTTCCTTTGCTCGACCATCGCGTCGTGGAGTTCGCCTGGCGGATTCCTCGGGCAACGCTGGTCCGCGGCGTGCGCAAATGGCCGTTGCACCAAGTCCTCTATCGTCATGTGCCGCGTGAGCTGATCGAGCGGCCCAAGATGGGATTCGGCGTTCCTCTTGCGGAATGGCTGCGCGGCCCGCTGCGAGATTGGGCGGAGACACTGCTTTCGGAGCAGCGCCTGCACGAGGGAGGCCTCGTCGATGCCGCACAGGTGCGCCGGGCCTGGAGAGCGCATCTCAGCGGTGAGCGCAATCGGCAGTATCCACTGTGGGGTGTGCTGATGCTTGAAGCCTGGCGCGAGCGCTGGGGATAGATGCAGCAAGACCGAACGCACCGGAGCAGCGCATGGTGCGTTTACCGGTCGAAAATTCGAATTTGGGCTACATCGCTCGCCGACCGGCCATCGAGCAGGGAGCGATAAAGCGCATCGTAAGCGTCCACGCAGCGCTCAAGCGTGAAGTGCTGGAACGCACGCTCGCGAGCGGCGAGCCCCAACCGCTCGCGCAAATCCGGATCGCTTGCCAGCCGAATCAACGCATGCACAAGCCGGTCGGGATCTTTCGGCGGGACAATCAATCCCGTCGAACCGTCCTGAACAGCCTCGGCATTGCCGCCGACATCGGTCACTATCATCGGCAAGCCGGAGGCCATGCCTTCCAAGATCGCATTTGAAAACCCCTCTTGGTGCGAGCACAACAAGCCGATATCGGCGGCGGCCAAGAGCCTGGGAATATCGCTCCTCAATCCCATGAAGCTGACGTGATCGGCGAGGCCGAGCGCGACGCTCTGACGCTTCAAATCCGCTCCGATACCGTCGTCTCGACCGATCACCAACAGCCGCCACTTGGCCGGCAACCGAAGCCTTGCTTGGCCGAGCGCCACGAACAGATCGGAATGTCCCTTGTACGGGATCAAATTGGCAACTATGGCGAAGACCAGTTCCTCCGGTGAAAGACCAAGGCGGCGGCGCGCCAATGCGCGCGACTCGGGATTCGCGAAACGGCTCAAATCCAATCCATTGTAGATGAGGCCGAGCTTCGCGGCAGGCACCTGCTCCCGATCGAGAAGCTCGCGAAGAACGCTTTGTGAATTGCCCAGTACGGCGTTCATGCCGGCGTGCAGCCGCCTCTCGATACCGGCCAGTAGCGGGTGCGACACCTGATAGGCGTTCAAACCGCGGCGACTCATGATGCGTATCGGAGTCGATGCTAACGCCGCCAGTGGCGCTCCGATCAGATAGGCGGCTGGAAGAAAAAAGTGAACGATTGTCGGTTTGCGCCGGATCAGCGTCGTCAACAGCTGACCGCTTACGAGCGCAAGCCGAAAGCTGCGCAATGCGATATTCTGCCGCCGCGCGGATTTCTCGAGCGACGGTTTGATGATCTCGACGTTGCCCGCCTCGAGTATTGGGCCGAGGGGGCCACCTCCTTCCAGCGAATAGATGGCCACGCGCCAGCCCTTTCGCACCAATGCCGGCGCCACCATCTTAAGGTGGTTTTCGGTGCCGCCGACATCGAGTTGACCAATGACGAAAAGAATGTCCGGCCGGCCCCCTCCTGCAGCACCGCCATCATTCGGAATAGGCACGCTCGGCCGCACGGGGTTCGAGCGGTGGCGCTTTCCTGGAAGGATATCAGGCAGCAACCTGTCTACTCCGCGCAGCGCCAACCAAGACCTCTTCCCACAAAGGCAATACGCGCTCCGGCAACCATTGAGTCATATGGTCGCGAGCCTTTTGTCCCAAACTGGCTCGCAGACCTGCGTTAGCCATCAACTTTGCCAACGCTTCCGCAAACGCGACGTGGTTCTGTGCCGGGCTGACGAGCAAGCCCGTCCAACCGTCAACGATCAAATCCTCGACGCCGCTAACCTCGGCATAACCCACCGCCGGAAGGCCCGCCGCCAGTCCTTCCGCCAGCACGTTCGGAAACCCCTCGTAACGCGATGGAAAGGCCATGATATGCGCCGCCGCCAGTTCGTCCGCGAGACCGTTACATAGACCCGGCAGATGCACGCGGGTGACCAACCGCCGTTCGCCGACGCGCTGTTCGAGACGCTTCCGGTCCTCACCTTCACCGAAGATGGTTAAGTCCCATTGCGGAAACCTATCGGCAAGCATGGCAAAGGAGTCGATCAAGCCATCGAACGCCTTCTGATAAGTGAGCCGCCCTGCCGCGACTATGCGGAAGCGTCCATCCACTCCCGGCTGGCGCGGGTCTGCGATCCGATCCGGGACGGCGACGGGATTCGCAATGACGGATATCCTGCTGCGGAGCCGCTTCGGGAAATAATCCGCAATCCGATTCGATTGCACGACCACGCGCTGCGCGCGCGGATACAGCAAGCGCCGCATCACGGCCTTGAAGCGGCCGATATCGTGGTGACGCGGGTCGACCCGCTCGGAAACAACGATGGGTACACGCAGCCCCACGCATGCCGACAATGCGACAATGTTCACGGCGTCCATGAAACTCAAAGCCACATGCGGGCGAAGGCCCTTCACTTGGCGCCGCACAGCCTCAACGCGACGCACAACGCCCATCAACCGTGAACTTTGCGAAGAACCGGACAAATCGGTTCCGACCAGCGCGACATTCGGCGGGATCGGATAAAAGGACGACGCGTCGCCCCAGGTCATTAATGTTACTTCATGCCTGCTCGAAAGGTAGGTCACCAGATAGGACATCACACGCTCGGCCCCCCCGGGGCCAAGCTGCGAAATCAAAGTCAGAATACGCATCGTTCGATAAGAGCCTTTCGCGGCAAGCTCACGACATTCAACTAAGTGCGGAGCGCGATACTGTCGCGCTCAAGACGCAGCAAAAGCTCGTCGGCTTCGTAGCCGCCGCCAATTTTTGCGACGCAATCGAGGCGCTTTCCCGAGCGAACGTAGATGGAGCCATGATTGCTGCCATCCTTGACGGTACGGGCCAATATCAAGACCCCGCCATCATCAAGAATCGTAAGCAGGTTCCTGTAGGCGACCACCAACTCGTCATCGGGAAAATAGCCCTTATTGAGCACGTTCGCTGCGCGTATCGCCTGATACGGGGCTCCTTCTGGACTAGACGATATCCGAAACATGTTTAGTTGAATAAACGAAACGCGGCGCCGAGCGGCGGCATAGCGCCTGATGCTCGGACCGACCAGCATCACTGGTTGCGCTGCTGCGGCAATCCGCTTGTGCGGCAACATCGCGTTTACTGCTCGGAAAATGCGATTCCGCCAAAACGATCCGGACGAGTTCGGAAATGCGACGCCGCCGACATCCACTTGCAACAGGCTTGGCTTTTCGCACGCCTCATAGAGAACCGACACGCCCAGGAATCCCGTCTGCAGGCCCCACATTGCGAGGTCGGACACGTAAAGATCATGCTCGATGCCCGCATCGAGCACAGAGGCGCTCCACTCTGCTGACGACACGCCTGAACTCGCGCCCACATCCAAAACACGCGGTAAATGGTGCTTTGCGATATAACGCGAGGCAGCCGCATTGATGTCGTCCAGACGACGCGGCGAGGTTGTGCGATAAACTCCGTTCGACAATCGGATGTTGTCGAAATAGGAGATATCGACCGCATCGGAAGTCGATTCCGCGGGCTCGAGTAGAGCCTCCCGTATAGTCAAAAATCGCTTGGTCGAACTCACCGCTAGTTCCGCCCGAGGCGACGGACATCGCTCCAGCGCGACATTTGCAGATCGGTCGCCCAGTCTCCGAAAATCAGCTCGGCAGACGACGACCACCATCGGCTGTCGAGCAGCGCCCGGCGCGTATCCTCGTCGAGTCGCTTCTTGATCGGGCGAGCGGGAACACCCGCCAAGACGGTGTAGGGCTCGTATTCGCCACGCGGGACGACGCTGCCCGCGCCGATCACGCATCCGCTGCCGATGCGGGCGCCAGCCAACACTACTGCACGCTGGCCGACCCACACGTCGGCGCCGACCGTGATATCGGCGGGTCTGAAGTCCGAATGCCGATCGTCCGCTCCGGCATAAAGGGCAAGCGGATAGAGTGTCAGCCGGTCCATCTCGTGGTTTTCCGAGAGCATGACGACTTCAGGGCCGATCGAGCAAAATGGACCAATGTCGATGCGGCCGCCCCCGCGCAGCAGGCAATTGTCGCCCAGGGTGGAATAGCGGCTGAGCACAACGGACTTTGCCACGGTGCAACCCGCCCGCACGATACAGCCGGTCTCGATCGCGGCGTCGAGATCGACGCTCGCTTCCGACGAAACAAACGCATCTGGAAAACTCTTACTGTAGCGGCGCCAGTTTCGATACGACACCAACGCCTGGGGAATGAGGTGCTTCAACATCTTGCGAATTTCGTTACGCCGTAGCCGTTCGACGCACGGGGAAAATTCAGCTGCCATCGAAGCGCCAGATCGCTTTGAGGTCACGCCCGAGCAGGCCGGAAAGGGCCTCCACATCCTGCCGAAGCTTGGCCTTCAAGTAGCGCCGCGCCTCCATCGACATCGGCGCCAACGCCTGATCGACACGATTAAAGCGCGCAAGAGAATCCATCATCCGCGCACGCAGTGCCGCCGGTATCACCAGCTTGAACGGCTCCTTCCAAGTCATCCGTTCAGTGAGAACGCGACGGGCGAAGACGGAGCGCACCGTGCCGGCCCTGTTGTGTGCCTCCTCGGCCGCGCAGTGGTGCGGATCCACGCCCAGCGTCCGCAGCAATTGCGGATAAAGCGCAAGACCCGGCCGGAAGAATTCCTCGAACAGGTAGATATGCACGCGGTCGCGGCCAAATCGATCGAGATAGCGCTGAACCTGGGCAGAGTACGCCGCGCGGAATGCATAGCTCATGTCGTAGATCCATCGGCCGGCGGTCTGCGAAAAATCGGAATCGTTGAGGCGCCGCTCCTCATCGTGCAGCGCGGCCAGGAAATCGAGTTTCTCATAGCCCTCGCGAACCTGATGGCCCCAATTGGAATAGGCCATGTCGACGGGATTGCGCAGCAGCACGATGATGTCGAGGTCCTTGCCGAGCGCGCGTTCGATGCGCTCCGGCGCCTCCGGCGACATCAGGTAGCTGACGGATGCCTCGCCGACGCGCCTGAAGCCGTCGGCCCCTTCGAAGAGGCGGCAATATTCCTCCCACGACGTGATCCCGCCCGCTTTCGGTTCGAAATGTGCCGGTTCCTTGCGCTTAGACATGAATATCTGTGGGTGCGTCCGCAGATACTCATAAAGTGAGGTCGTGCCCGACTTGGCGGCGCCGACGATAAGAAAGTTGGGCAGCTTTGTCATGCTGCGGTCATATCTCTTCGAATGACACGGCTTACGCCCGACAACACATGCAGCGGAAATTCTGAAAGCTGAAAGCGGACCGACCGTGCAAAGGCCGCCGCGTTGGTGTCCGCTTGGTCAGGTTCAATGTCGTTGCCGATATCCCCCGTCTCACCCGCACTTGTCGCACCGAAATAAGCAATGACGGCATTCTCGATGGCACTCTCGTCCCGCTCGAAACCTTCGATGTAGGCTCGAATCTTCTGCGGCGTATCGTCGTCGATTCCGAGCTTCAGCACGTTGGGAAACTCCTGAAAGAAGACCTCGCCGAACACCAGCACCGGCTTGCCCAATACAAACGCCTCCCACCCGGCCGTCGACGTGACGGTGGCGACCGCCCGCGCCTTGCGGATAAGATCGAAGGTGCCGACGTTGGGGCTCACCAGCGTCACGTTATAGTGCTCTTGAATCCGGCGGTAGAACGCGCCGCTGCGGTGTCCGACCATCGACGTGTGCTCCTTGACATAGAGCCGCAACCCGGATGGCAGGTACTTGGCGAGATTCGAGACCAGATTTGCCTGATCCTCCCAGCGCAAGCCGTGCGTAAGCGTCGATATCTCGGGCGTGTACTGGAGCGGCAGATAGACGAAAGGCTCGTCAAGATCCGGCTGCTCTCGAAACCATGCGGCGCGCCGCTGCCACATCGCGCGAAGCTGATAGCCGAGAAACTCAACCAGAAACGCGCGTCCAGGCCTTTCCCGGAAGTATAATTGTCGGTCGAGCCGACAGTTAAGCAGCTCATCCCAATAATTCTTGTCAAAACGCACCGACACGCTGTGCAGCATCTGCCGGGCGAAGCGGCCAAGTCGGAATTGGACGTTGGAGGCAATCTCGGCGTATTTCGGCCGCGCGGGGCGGTCCTGGAACATCTTCAGCCAGTCACGAGCTTCCTCGACCACCTCTTTCGGCACCCCCTCCTCGCCACGGCAAAGCCGTTGATAGAGCGACCACCAGCCGCGCAGACCGCCGTTCGACGTCTCGTCCATGAATTCAATGCGACCGCTGATGCAAGCGGCGCGCGGCTTCAACGATGGTATACCGCGCGCAAGGCACGCCTGCTGCAGCACAAGGCCGAAGAAATTGACCAGATTGCCGCGCACCCACAATGGATCTTCATGGCTCAGGATGTGATCAGCAAATTCCATGAACACAAGCGCGAGTCGGAGCGCTTTCGGATAATTCAATTCGCGGCGAAAGTACCGGTCGAAGTAAACATAGGTTGCGATCGAGGGAATATTCCAGCGCGATTCGTAGGACGAAATACGACTGCGAACCTCATCCAGCGGCAGTTTTGCGACCCGAGCGATATTTTCGCTGTAAAACGCCGGAAATGAATAGAGTCTATCGGGCTGATAGATTTCGCAGCGCGCGAGCCATCGCTCCATCGCCTGCGTCAGGACGATGCCAGCGATCGGCACGCGAAATTCATCCTGACAGGCCTTAGCAAGTTGGGCGTGTCCTTCGATGCCAAACTGAAAGATGATGCTCTTCTGTGTTTGCAACATTTCGGTCCGACCGTACCGTTGTCCAGCTCAACCTGCCCGAAAAAGTCCGATCGGCGAGGCAAGTCGGTTCGTTTCAGCTTTATCGACCTGGGTCACACGCCCTCCCTGGAAGCGATAGACCGTATTAGCCTGCGCAATCCACGCAGGTTGATGGGTGATGGACAAAACCGCGCGGGCACACGCGAGATTGCGGACGGTGGCGCAGATGGCGGCTTCTGCTTCCGGGTCGAGCGCTGATGTAGCTTCGTCGAGGATGAGCAATGCCGGATCGCGAACGAGCGCACGCGCGATGGCAATGCGCTGGCGTTGACCGCCGGAAAATCGACTGCCTCCCGCGCCGACAATGGTATCGAGACCTTCCGGCAGGCGCTCGACGAATTCCCATGCGCCCGCTTGTTTCAGCGCTTCGACGATCCGAGGCGTTTCGATGTCGGGATCGGCGAGACCGACGTTGTCACGCAACGATTGATTGAATAGAAACAATTCCTGCGGCACATACCCGATATGCGATCGCCAATAGCCGAGATCGATCTCGCGCAGATCGATGGCTCCGACGCGAATTCGTCCGGAACTCGGCCGTCGCAGTCCCACAATCAGATCGGCGAGCGTAGTCTTGCCCGAGCCGGAGGGACCAATCACCGTGGTGATTTCGCCCGGCCGCAGTTCGAGATCGATGTGCTCCAGGATCGCAGCCCCGTCATGCGAGAAGCTGACGTCCTGGATGGTAATGACGGCCGGAAGAGGCGGCTTCGCGCCGCTGGAAAGAACGTCGCGCTGCGCCTCCGCCGTGGCGATGCTGTTTCGCATCGACCAGTAGGCACTCTCTGCCAGAGCCACGCTTTGCCATTGCTGCTGGATGTTGCCGATCCGCGTTACCAGCCGGAAGAAGAACAGGCCCATAATGATCTGCGTGCCCAAGGGTATCGAAAACACGGTAGCGCCTAGCAGCACTCCGATACCTAGGAAGACGACAACGATCGGCTCGACCAGCGTGGCCAGCGCCTGACGGTAGAACAGCGCGTCCTGCGCGGCCCGATTGAGCCCACTGACGGCCTCATGCAGATAAGTGCCGAGCTTCGCCTCGCGCGCCATCGCCTTGAGCGGCTTCATGCCATTGAGGCCATCGGCGATTTGAGCATTCATGCTCTCCATCAACCGGGTTTGCCGATGTCCCACCTGCCGGGACAGCTTGATAAGCCGCGCGAGCAAGAGGATGAGCAGACCGCCGGCTGCCAATGCGGCTAGCGAAATCTTCCACGACACCAGCAGCGCCAAAACGAAATAGATCAGTGCCTGGATGGACAGTGCCGCGATCTGGCATAGCGACTCGTAAGCCCGGCCGGCTCTATCGGCCTCACTCGATATGGTGTTGGAAAAAGCGCCAGCCGAGCGGTATAAGAAAAAATCCCAGCGCACTGCGACGATTGCACGAATGAACCGATGGCGAAGATCCGCAGTGACGGAAGCGACCGAATAGCCGACTTGTACCGTCGCCATCAGCATGACCGCGGCCTTGACCAACATTCCCACAATGATGATGGACATCAGGACCCGCAGCGTCGGTTCGAGCCCAACGCCGGCGAGAACATGTCGCAGCATCGTCTCCACAGTTGATGGCTCCGCACTGGCCGGGCTGGCGATCGTCAGCAACGGCAACAGCGCAATGACGCTGAAACCTTCCAGCACGCCGGCCGCCAGATAGCTCAAGACAATGCTCGACGTCCTGCCCGGATAGGCGAGCGCGAAGTCGCGAACAAGAAGCCACAGCGCTCCCTTGTCGCGGGACGTCAATTCGGTGTTACCCATCGGAAGAAGGCGCCTCCGTTGCCGCAGAAAGTTTGGACGTAATGCCGCCCCCGCCGGTGCGATCCGGGAGCCGCGAGGGTCATCGGCTGTGGCTGCGAAGCGAAAACACGGGCGCTACCGGGTCGCATCCGAGCATGGCCCCTAGCCGGCCCGGCCCAGACCGCACATGATCACCGAGTTCGGTGAGTACGTTCTGATAAGCGCTCACGCAGTCGTTCAAATCCTGCTCGTTATGCGCGTAGCAGATATTGTGGGTGACGTTCGAGAGAACGCCGTTCCGAGCCAATCGCGTAACGATGAAAGTCTTGATTTCCTCCTTCGTCGCCGCCGCATGATCGGCGATCACCAGGATCGTCCAGCACGGCTGCCCCTTGAGGAAGATGGTCTCGTCGAGGTCGTGCTGCCTGAGAAGACCCGCGAGTTGGGCATTCAGGCGACGCCCGAAGCTATAGAGATGTTCGATCACCGGCTCGCGGCGCATTTTATCGATGACGGCGATCGCCGCAGCGAGCGACAGGGCTTCGCCCCCGAACGTTCCCGAGAAGAAAACCTCGTCAAGCAGATGCATGACTTCGGCCTTGCCGACAAGGGCCGAGATCGGCATCCCATTGCCCATGCCTTTACCAAAGGCGGCAAGATCCGGGGTGACGCCGAATAGCTCCTGAGCGCCGCCCAAGGCATAGCGAAACCCGGTGATGATCTCATCGAAGATGAACAGCGCGCCATGCGCATGCGCAAGATCCCGCATGTCGGCGAGATAGCCCACCGGTGGCTCAGCCGAATTCATCGGCTCCATGATGATGCCTGCGATCTCTCCAGGGTGGGCTTTGAGGACAACGCGGAATGCGTCGATATCGCCATAGGAAATGCGGTGCGAGAGTCCCCTGACCGCCTCGGGAACGCCCAAAGACCGCACAGTCGAACCGACGTACCAATCGTGCCAGCCATGATATCCGCAGATGACGATCCGGTCCCGGCGCGTCGCCGCTCGCGCCAGGCGGACGGCCGCCGATGTCGCGTCAGAGCCAGCTTTACCGAAACGGCTCATCTCCGCACAGGGGACGATCTCTGCGAGCCGCTCGGCAAGCTCCAATTCCAGCCGCGTGGCGAGGCTGAACGAGATGCCTTTTTCAAGCTGAGCCTTGATAGCGTTATCGACATCCGGATCGCGATAACCCAGCGTTACCGGCAGTAGGCCTGCGACGAGGTCGACGAACTCATTGCCGTCGATATCCCATACCCTTCCGCCTTGGCCACGATCCAAAAACAACGGCGCATGGCCGACCGGATATTGCAAATAGCTCTTCGAGAAGGTCTGCGAGCCGGTCGGAATGCGCTCGAGGGCCCGGGCGAGCCATTGCTTGCTGGCCTCGAAGGAGATGATCTCTTTAGACATCGGCGTTGCCCCCCGGGCTCACATGCATCTGAGGAAGTGACGATAACGACTGCTGTCGTGCAGCAACGGTAACGGCGAGCCGCTCCACCGCATCGGCGACGGTCTGGAGCCTGTGCGAATGCCCTTGAACGGCGCCCACGAAGTCGCCAAGCATCTCGACGTAGGGCTTGTCGGTATCGAGAGCGGCATCGTCGAGTAGCGTTTCCCAGTGCTCGCTCTTGGCATCATAGAAACGGACCGAGCAGCACTCGGGCTTCCTTCCTTCGCTCTCCCAGAGCAGAAGGCCTTTCTCGCCGACGATTTCGCAACCTCGCCGCTTGTACGGACGCAGATAGTCGAGGGTAATGACTGATCGCGCGCCCCCTTTGTGCGCGAGCACAATATTGGCGAAATCTTCGACATCGATATCGAGATCGGACAGGTGCGCGTGCGCGCCTTGCACGGCATTTGCCGGGCCGAGCAGCCACATCAGGTAGTCGATCTCGTGAATGGCGTCGAGCATGACGCCGCCGCCGGTCTCCGCCCGTGCGCAATAGAGTGTCCGGTAATCGGCACCGGGCCGCATATTCGGCAGATAATTCCCATAGTGCGCGCGCGCATAGCGAACCGCGCCAACACGATGAAGATTATCGCGCAGAACGGCAACGGCCGGATGGAATCGCATATTGCACACGACAAAAGCCTTGCGGCCCGATTCACGCGCCACGGCCAGGAATTCCTGGGCACGCTCGACGCGATCGGAAATCGGCTTCTCGATGAGAACGTCGGCATTCGATCGCAATGCTGCTATAGCCTGCGAAACGTGATGCACGTGCGGCGTCGCAACGAGAACGGCATCCGGCTTCCAGGCCAGCGCCGCGTCAAGATCGTTAAAGTGTGCCGATGCGCCAACCTTCACGGCCGATTCGGCCGCGCGAGCGGAGTCGACGTCCATGATGCCGACGTCAAGTCCGAGCACCTGGCCCGACAAAGCGTGGCGAACGCCCGCAGAACCGGCTCCGAGAACGAGTAGCCTCAAGTGAACATTCTCAGCATCGCGGCCTGTCAACTCACCATCGACCAGCGAAGCGGCGTGCCGCGCGGAATCCTGCAGACCGCCTTTCGATCCAGCAAAGTGTCAAGGTGCCTCGGCTCGAGGCCGAAACCCGGGCGGATAGCCCGAATGTTATCCCGGCTGAACGCTTCACCTGCCGCGATATCGCGAACAGCATAAATGGAGCGCCGAAATATCACATTGTCGGCTTCGCTCGGCTGCCGTTCGTAGTTCACTTTCCCAAGCGCGCTCCATGCCGTCCGCAAATCACGAACCAATGCCGCCAATTCGGCCGGTTCGAGAGAGAAAGCGACATCGGGACCGCCGGCCGTTCTCTCCAGGGTAACGTGCTTTTCGATCATGACCGCGCCGACCGCAACACTTGCGACGGCGACTGCATTGCTGAGGGTGTGATCGGACAATCCAACGAGAGTGCTGAAGGTCGAACCGATATGGGCAATGGTGCGCAAATTGCATTCCTCGGGAGGGGTCGGATAGCCGCTAATGCAGTGGAACAGTACGAGATCCTGGCATCCTTCGGCACGCAATGTCTCCACGGCCAAACCGATCTCTTCCAGATTTGCCATCCCAGTCGAAGCAACGACCGGCTTGCCAGTCCTGGCCACCTTACGGAGCAAGGCCAAGTCGAGCAGTTCGAACGATGCGATCTTGTAGGCCGGGGCATTCAGCGCTTCAAGAAACTCTACCGCTGTGTCGTCGAACGGCGTGGAAAATACCGTCACACCCAATTCGCGTCCTTTGGCGAATAATGCGTGGTGCCATTCCCAAGGCGTCGAAGCTTCCTGGTAAAGGTCATAAAGCGTGCGCCCATCCCATAGCCCGCCTTTGATCACGAAATCAGTATTGTCACAGTCGATCGTGAGCGTATCGGCGGTGTAGGTCTGCAATTTGATCGCGTCTACGCCGGCTCTGGCCGCCGCCTCCATAATCGCAAATGCGCGATTGAGATCGCCGTTATGGTTTCCCGATAGCTCAGCGATGATGTAAGGTGAATGATCGGGGCCGATCGCCCGTCCATTGATCGATATTGCGCGCGTCATGACGAAACCTTCACGCGGCCGGCAGGCCGTGATGCGTCGGAGAGGCATCGCCCGGTGCCAGAATGTAACGACGCTCGTCTATGCGCCGGTAGCCCGCTCTCGTGAAGAGGCTCGCGCTTGCGAGATTGGCCGGATCGACCTCCGCAGTGACAACTGCATCCGGTAAAAGGCGCCTGCCCAACGTCAATGCCGTGGATGCAATGCCTCGCCTTTGATGATCCGCCGAAACAAGAATCGAAACTTCAAATGCTTGTTCAGCGCGCCCGTCGTAACGTAAGATGCCTGCCGGCTTGCCGTCATGCATTGCAATGTTGAAGACGCACTTCGGATCGGCCAGCTTTCTGCGGAACCACTCCCGATGCTCTTCATACCGGAAGGGCTGCGGGTTGCGCGAATATTTCCGGGCACCAGGCGCCGTCTGCCACGCGAACATCATTTCGCAGTCATCGGGACCAGCAGGCCGCAAGGTAACAAGCAGTCCATCCTTTGCCCTTACAGGATCTTCCACTGCCGAAACGACACGCCGGGCGCCGAGGCCGTCGGTTATCGTCAGCGCCGCTGCCCGCATGGCGGCGCGGCCGGTATGATCTTCGATCAACGATTTGACTGCGGCTCTCAACTGATCATCCGATAGTGAGCCCACGGAGCCAAGCCACTTTGCGGCACCGGCCCGGTCAAGCGTCGAGGCACCTTCTTTCTGATTGTCGGCAACCGTAACGATCAATGAAGGTAGACCGAGACAGCAGCGCTCCCAGCTCGTGACCCCGCCCGCACCGATCGCGATGGCTGCGGCTGCCATCAAAGCGGACATATCGTCGCTATCGACAACGATGCGGGCGGGAGAAACGTCATCGTCCGCCATCTCCTGCAAAGTCCTGATGTTCGGGCTCGCCGCTCCGACCGCCACATCGATCTTGATCGGCATGCCGGCTGCCCTCAGGGCTATCACGGCCTTGCTGCTCAAGTCGGCCGAATCGACTGTGCCGAAGCTCACAAACGCCGCTCCGACCGTTTCCATCGGATCACGCAGCGTCATGCGTCGTGCAAAAAAGCGCGACTCCAGAAGGGCAAAGCGAGGCCCGAGCAGCAGCGCCGTCGATGCGGACACGAGCGAGCGATAGGCTCCCTCGGTGCGGCCCAAGGTCGCGTCGAGCAGAATATCGCAGTCATGCGGACGGTTGGCGAGATCATCGATTACGAGAATCCGCTTTGCCCAGGCGCGGCACTTCTGTTCGAATTCCGCGCCAAGACCATAGTGATCGATCACCGCGAGATCGAAATCGTGCAGCGCGAACGCGCTGAGATCGCACGAATCATGGATGGAAATTTCAATCACCCGATGATCAGAACGCGCCAACAGCGGCACGACGGCGACCGATCCGGCCGCCACGGCAAAAGTGCAATCCCACCCGGCTGTCCGCAAGACGTCCGCCAACACCAGGCAACGGCGTATATGGCCGCCCCCCAGCTGAGGCGAGGCATCAGCGCGAAAAAAAACCCTTCGCTCCATCTCTCACTCGACCAAGCCAAAGCCGGCAAGCGACGCCTGGAGCAAGCCGGTGCCTAGAGAATGACATAGCTTGTTTGCTTTCCGTCCTCCTGGAAGCGCTCCGACGCGCGGCTGGGCGTCGGGTCAAACGGCCGCCAGTTCTCGACGTGCGGCAAGCGCGCCCGGTCCACACCCGCGTCGCTTCGGTGATTGCCGACGTCATCCAGCAAGACCCAGCCGCCATTCCGTTTTTCCCAAATGGCCGGATCGCGCATGGGTTCGACCAGCGCCAGCAGTTCATCCTCGGTCATTCCGGCCTTGTCGAGAAAAATGTCCATATCGTAAGGCCGCACATGATCGAACCGCATGACCATGTCGATACCCTGCTCACGGCTCATGCGGCCGTGACGTATTTCGTTGGCCGCATCATCGGTCGCTCGCCCGTACCCGAACTTGAGATATTTCAGATAGTCATGCAGGCCATTGGCATGGATGTCGTCGGTCTTACCGTAGATATTGAAGGTGCGGTCCCGCGACTGCGCCGATTCAAAGCCGAGTTCCTTGATGACGAACTCGGTCTGACTGCGGCCATCCCATAGCAGGTAATTGCCAAGATAAATTCCACGAACGCCGACGCGTTCGAGATCCTCGTCGGTCGGGTAGAAGAACGGCGCAAGATCGTAGCGGTTGAGTGGGCAGTCCGGTTCTTCCAAAAGGTCTTCCGGTTCGAACCCCCGCATGGAATGCTCTTGCCGCTTCTTCTTCGTGAACTCGACGAAATCGTCGAGATTGTGCATGCCGACCAGCTCGCTGAAGCCTTCCTCGCCCCAGACGATCAAGGGCACGTCATACTGTACGGCCGCCTTGATCGGAAACGTCATGATTCCCGCATGATAATGCCAGGTCACGTCGCCGACCTTCTTGAGCATGTATTTGGCCATGCGGACGGCTGAGCCCGGCGCAGTCGTGAAGCGGACTAGATTGCAATCGAGCTTCTCGACCATGTTGGTCAGATTGCGGATACCGAGCGGCGTGTTAAACGTATGATTGTAGGAGACCAGCAGCGGATTGAGACCAAATTCGCGCTTGATCACCCCAGCCTGATAGTGGCTGTCCTTGCCTCCGGATACCGGAATAATGCAGTCGAACGGATTACCCTTGGCGCGCTGGCGTGCGGCATATTCCTCGAGCAGTTCCTTGAGCATACGCCGCCGCGAGGCCCAGTCCACTTGGTGCTTGAGGAACGTGCGGTGCTCAAAGGTCCGGCAACCCGAGCAAATCCCATCGTCGTCGAAGACAATGCCAGGCTTGGCATTGGCCGGATAAACGCAACGCTTGCAATATTCCACAGACCTGGTCTCCGCTCGATAACCTTAGAAAGGACGATATTTCGGCCGGCGCGGCATCGCCACTTTGTAGAACCCAATGTGGCGGACGGGCACCCCCGCCGCGGCCATCGCCTCCTTGGCCTTCTTTGTGCTGTGCTCAAAATAGTGAAGGATATTGCCGGCGGCGACAGCATCGGCGCCGCCTCGCTTTATGCCGTCGACAAAGTCCGAAAGCTTGCCGACACCACCCATCGCTATCACCGGGACCGGCACCGACGTCGATACCTTATTGGTCAGCGCAAGGTCGTAGCCCTGCTTGCTCCCATCGTGCGAGGTCGCGTTGATCATCAACTCGCCTGCCCCAAGGTCGACCGCGCGATGCGCCCAGTCGAGCACATCGAGGTCGGTCTCCCGCCGCGCATTGTCGATCATGACTCGGTAGCCGGAGGGCATGCCTTCATCAGGCTTAGCGTCGATCGACACGATGACGCATTGTCGTCCGAAAAAGAATGCAATTTCCGAAATCAGTTCGGGCCACTCAACCGCGCCCGTATTCAGCACGATCTTGTCCGCCCCGAGCCGCAGATAACGGCGCGCGAGTTCGAGATCGCGAATCTTCCCGCCGACCGAAAGCGGGACGAAGCATCGCCGTGAGAGCTCTGCGACAATCTCTTGCATGCGTGAGAGATGAGACGTGTCGTTGGATATCTCGAGCACGATGATCTCGTCGACCGTCCAACTATTGAAGAAGTCGACCGCGGTGAAGGCGCTGCCGACCATATTGGTTCGCTTGAAGTGGCGCGTTTGGACGACTCGTCCGGAGTCGACGAGCAGGGTCGCGATCAAGCGGTGCTTCGGCATGTGCGGATAGTCAGAGCGCGAGAAAGGTTTCTAGGAGTTTCATTCCGGCGAGCTGCGACTTCTCCGGATGAAACTGCGTCGCGAATATATTGTCCCGCTCAAGCGCCGCAACGAAAGGAATGCCGTAATCGCACAGCGCAGAAGCACATTTCGCGGCCTCGCCCGCATCGGGCGCGCAGTAACTGTGAACGAAGTAGAATTCGACGGGCAGCTCGATGCCCGCCAGGAGTCGCGAAGGCTGCCGAAGCTGAACCTCGCTCCAGCCCATGTGCGGCACCTTGTTGCCCTCGCCGTGGGGAATCCGGACGATCCGGTCTGGTAGCCAGCCGAGACCCCTTTGGGAGCCCTCCTCGCTCCCGGAGAACAGGAATTGAAATCCCAAGCAGATGCCGAGCAACGGAATCCCCCGTTCAAGCACTAGCCTGCCAAGCGCCGCCTCGTGGCCGCGGTCGCGCAAGCCGCGCATGCCCTCGTCGAAATGCCCGACACCAGGCAGCACGATTTTGTCGGCGCCCGCGAGAGCCTCGCCGCACTCCGCGATATAGCTGTCAGGCGTGAAGCATTCGATCGCATTGTTGACCGATTGCAGATTAGCAAGACCATAATCGACAATGGCGACGCGTTGACCCATTGACGAATGTCATCCGCTCAATGCGGTTTGAGTTCGGCGGCGCCAGCCGCATCCGCCTGCCCGTCGTCTTTCTTGCGATCGCCGACGATCCGCACCCACTTGTCGTAGTCCCAAGGCGTGCGATTGGCGCGCGGGATATCGTCAAGCTTCGGCATTTCGTGCGGCAACACCACGTGTGGCGACACGACCTCCATGAGCTGCTGTTCGCTGATGCCGAGAAATTCGAGGAAAATGTTGAGCGCAACAGGCCGTTTGCCGTCGTATTGGGCGACTAGCTTTTCCGCCTCATCGCGCGTCATCCGCCCATTACGGACGTCGATCGACGTCAAATGCGTCGTGCGTCCGAAGCCGCGCTTGAGAAACTTGATGTAATCACGCACGCCCTGCATGAAACACTCGATCTTCTCGTAGTCGTATTCGGGCGGAATGCCTTCAACCTCGTCGCCCTTCCATCCGAGCTCCGCCTTGATCACCTTCACCTGTTCTTTGACGTCCCAAGGAATGAACGAGCCCAGGAACACCGACTTGATCTTGGCCTTGCGAAGCTCCACCGCTTGCGGAAATGTGTATGGCTTCAGGTCGCGCGGATCGACGTGATAGTCTGAAATCGTGTCGTCGAGCATGCCCAGCATGTCCTCGGAGTTGATTCCGAGATTAACCAGCCGGTTGAAGCGCCGATCGTCGTGCTCGACGATGTCCTCATAGCTATAGAACGACGAATATTCGGCATCGGGCTCGCCCCAGAACATCAACGGCACGTTGAAACGGAGCGCAATCCACATCGGATAAGAAAAAATGCCGGTATGGCAGTGCCAACAGAAATCACCGCGGCGACGAAGCGATTCGAACATCAATTTGCGGACCACCTGCCAATTCGGCGTGAAGTGCAGGACATCGACGCCGAGCGTGCGGAAAGTACGGATTGAATTCTCCTGAACGGTAGGTCGCAGAAAACCATGGTCGAAGCGCACGACCAGCGGCCGCAGCTTCAGTTGGCGGACGACATACCAAAGCGTGAAGGTCGAATCCTTGCCGCCAGAGAATGGAACGATACAGTCATATTCATATTTGCCGCGGTATTTGTCGGCGAGTTTGTCGAGCCACTTCCGGCGCTCGGGCCAGTCGATCGACTCGCGCTTGTATTCGATTTGCCGGCAAACCGAGCAGGAGCCGGCCTCATCGAAGCTCAAGGACTCTGCCGTTTCTGGCATGACGCATTTGGTGCAGTATTTCATCGGCATGTTCCAGTTCTATGCCTTGCTCGAACGACTGTCCTCACCGCACAATCCGCTGCGGCCAGCCAGCCAGAGAGCAAATTTATAATCTTCGCGCGTGTCGATATCGATCGACCGGTCGCGCGGCATTTCATGGCCGCGCAGATTGGGACCGTAGAACGTCTTAAGCCTCTCGAATGCCTCGACAGTGACCGCATATGTGCTGCCGTTATCGACGACAAGCGGCGGGAGTTCGCTGGCCCGTTTCTCGATCAGGTCCGGCCACATCGGCACGAGCACATTGTCAGCTTCCCTTTTCAGTGCCTGATGGGGTGCTAGCGCATAATCTGTAACCGCCATGGCGAAGTCGCAGCGCCCCGGCTTCAAGAGATCGACCGTTGCCCTGATGTCGTACGAAGATCGCATCGGCGCGGTCGCGTAAAGACACGCCATGACTGTCCATCTACGGCCTTCGTTCGCCTCCCGGCGTAGGAACTCAAGGCAGATATCGATTACTTTAGCCTGGTCGGTTGCGAGTTTCGGAGAACGGTGGTCGATTTCAGCGCCGAAGCTTGATGCAATTTCCGCGATCTCGGGGTCCTCGGTTGACACGACGACGCGGTCAAAACATCCGCTCTCGCGCGCCGCTTCGATAGTGTAACCAATCATCGGACGTCCGTGGAAATCGATGACGTTCTTGCGCGGCAACCTTTTTGACCCGCCTCGCGCCGGAATGATGGCAAGCCTTGACAAGCACACCCGCTATTCGATGTCCGCCGGCGTCACCATGTGGCCGGCCGGCAGATCACGGCGGAACCGCGCCGACGGGACTCCCTCGAAAGCATCCGGCGCGAGACCGAAGCCGGGCCGGCGAAACGCCACGGCGGCTTCGTGCAGTAACTGGCCGGCACGGACAGGAGCATCGAGAAACACGCTCCGACGGATCGCCATCCTCCTTTTCCGTTCGGCTTCATGCAGGAGGCGGCGCGACGTTCCGAGGGCTATTTCGAGATCACGAATCGATTTTACGAACCCGGTCATCTCGTCCGGCTCGAGCGACATGATGTGCTCGATGCTTCGTGTCATGCGATCGAGCGAAATCGTCTTCTCCGTCAGGTTGGCACCGATCGCCACGGCGGCAATGTCCATCGAGTTGCCCGGGGTGTGATCGGAAAACGCGATCGGATACGGAAACATCTGCCGCAGCGTTGTTATGATCCGCAGATTGATGCTGTCGAGATGTGCCGGATAGCCGGACGGACACTGGTGGATAATGATATCCTCGTTGCCCTCGCCGCGGATCACATCCACAGCCGCTTCAATCTCTCCGAGAGTGGAGTTTCCGGTATCGAGTTGAATGCACATACCGGTACGAGCCGCCTTGCGAATAAACGGCAGATGGTTAACGTCGCCGGAGGCGATCTTGATCGAGTGACAGCCGATATCCTGCAACAACTTGATCTCATCCTCGAACGCTATGGTCGCAAAGAACGCAAGATTGCGGCTGTCGCTGTGCGCCTTGACCTCCCGCCATTGATCGTGCGTAAGCGCTCGGCGCGCCAGAACCTCATACAACGATTCCTGAATCGTTTCAGTCTTGCCACTCGCTCGATCGACCAACACCTCATAACTGATTGTCTGCTTGCGGTCTGCAACAAGCCGATCGGGATCGACAATCTGGAATTTGATCCCATCGGCGCCGGCACGTGCCGCATGGCTCACCAGCGCCTTCGCGGCTTCAACGCCATCATGCGTCGGCCCGGCTTCGAACGTGATGAATACCGGCGACGTGTCCCCGATATCGCGATGACCGATCCTGACGCTGCGACGCTGCGCGTTCATTCCGTTTCCTTCCGGGAATTAGGGGCCACGGATAGATCCGTTTCCGACGGATTGAGCTTTCCGAGGAGGATGCAATCGACAAAGCGATGGCCGTCCCACCGGTCATCCGTAAGTCGGCCTTCGACACCGTAACCGGCTTTCAGAAACGCACCGGCGGAAGCGAGATTGTTGGCGTAACATCCGGCAAGAATCTTGTGCAGATTCAGAGCGTCGAACGCATAACCTGAAGCCAGCGCAATGGCCTCGGTACCGTACCCTCGACCCCATAAGGCCTTGTCGCCGATCATCAGCGCAATATTGCAACTGCGGTGCGTCGTGCGGATATTCGACAGTTTGATTGTGCCGACGAACTGTCCGGACTGCCTCAGAAACATGCCAAACAGTACGGCGTCCGAACGTTCGTTCTCGGCCCTGATATATGCGCTCAAACGATCGAGATCGTAGTCGACCAGACGCGCTTCGAGAAACCTCGTCACTTCGGGGTCGTGGAGCCAGCCCAGATATCGGCCCCCGGCATGGGAGACATCGAGGCCAGACAACGCCAAGCGGTTACCCTCGACCGGATGCAGCGGACGCACGATCACATCCTCATGGCGCAGGCGCGCGACTTGAGGAAGCTTTTGATTTTAACGAGATTATTGTCGGAGAAAACCAGCATCGTCCCCACGGCGACGCCGCTTGCGCCGGCATGCAAAGCTTCCGCCAAGTGTTCGAGGGTACCGGCTCCGCCTTCCGCCACCACCGGTACCTCGCAGCTCGCGGCGACCTTGCCAATGAGGTCAAGGTCCATGCCCATCCGGCGCCCTTCCCTGTCGGCCGACATCAGGCGAATCTCTCCGGCGCCGCGATCGATCGCTTCATCGATCCATCCTTTTACGCTCCGGTCGAGGGCAGGCTCATGGCGATGGTGATCGTAAACCATGGCGCGCCCATCGACGCGAACCACATCGACTCCAAGAACCACCGCCTGGGAGCCAAGATAATGGGCAAGGGTATCGATCAGGCCCGGATTCTCGAGCGCGGTCATCGTCAATGTCAGCTTGTCTGCGCCAGCATCAAGCGCCCGCGCCGCATCGTCGCGAGAGCGGATGCCGCCACCGAAAGTAACTGGCATAAAGCATTCGGCAGTGACGCGACGAAGCGCTTCGAAATCCGGCGGCCGCTTCTCTCGCGATGCATCGATGTCGAGCACAATGATCTCGTCGGCACCCTGTGCGTTATGCGCCCGCGCCGTCGTCTCGGGCCGTCCGGCATCGCGGAAGCTCTGAAACTCGACTCCTTTGACCAACCGCCCGCCCCGAAGGAGCAGACTCGGAATGAGACGCTGCAACAGCACGTCACGGATTCCACTCGAGGAATGCCGAAATCATCCGCTCACCGGCGACCTGACTCTTCTCAGGATGAAACTGCGTTGCGAATATCGTGTCCTTACGAACGGCCGCGACGAGGTCCGCTCCATATGACGTTCGCGCCGCGACGACATTGTCGTCGCTCGGCCGCAGCGTGAAAGAATGTGCGAAATAATACTGCTGGCTGTTGCCTATCCCGGAAAGAAACTCTTCGCCGGTCGGCATAATCTCGATCTGATTCCATCCCATATGTGGAACCCGCAAATGGGGATCGTTCGTACAATGTCGTATGTTGATGACGTCGCCGTCGATCCAGCCAAGACCACGACGTTCGCCGAACTCAAAGAGCCGCTCCGAAATGAGTTGCATGCCGAGGCAGATGCCGAGCAGCGGCCGACCCTTTTCCAGCACGGCCTCATCGAGCGCTTCGTCGAGATGTCTTGTCCGCAAACGATCCATCGCCTCGCCCGCCGCACCGACGCCGGGCAGCACAAGACGATCCGCGCCGAGAACATCTTCGGGTTCCCGAAGGATGGTCGCGTCTTCGCCGAGATATGCAAACATGTTTAGAACCGAGCGCAAATTCCCGGCACCGTAATCGACCACGCCGACCGTCATACGCCCGTAGCCTCGTGCAGAATCGTTTGCAAACCGTCGGCAACATAGTCGACGTCGCTTTCGGTCATCGACACGAACAGAGGCAAAGAGAGGATCCGCCGATAATAGGCCATCGTTCCCGGCAATTCCGGCGACGAATAGCGAGCGCGATAGTAGGGATGAAGGTGTGCAGGGATGTAATGGACTTGCGATCCAATGCCCTTTGCCAGCAATCGCTCCATAAAGGCCTTGCGATCCATGCCGAGCGCATCGAAATCAATCAGGACGCAGAACAGATGCCATCCGGTCTCGCCCGGCTGCGTTTCCGGAACGACACGAACGAGCGGCGCCAGTTCCGACAGGCGGGCACGATAGCGCGTTACCAGTTTTTGGCGCGCCTTTACGAAACGGTCGAGCTTACGAAGCTGGCTGAGACCAAGCGCACAATTGATGTCGCTGACGCGCAGATTGTGACTGATCTCGCCGATTTCATAATACCACGGGTTGACACCATCCACACCGTTCGCGAGGTCGGAATTCGTAAAAGCGGTAGCCTCTCGGGTCATGCCGTGATTGCGCAGAAGCCGGGCACGGTTTGCCAATGTCGCATCGTGGGTTGATACGGCGCCGCCCTCGCCCATAGCAATCGCCTTCACCGGATGAAAAGAAAAGCAGGCCGCTTGGCTGTGCAAGCATGAGCCGACGGGTACGGATTCGTGTCCGTAACGTGTGCCGAGCGCGTGACATGCGTCTTCAATGACTGCTAGGCCATGTGCGTCGGCAAGCCGCTTCAACGCCGGCGGGTCGGCGACCTGGCCGGCCAGATGCACCGGGAAGACGGCTCTAGCACGCTGCCCGTTAGCACGTTCAAGCGCTTCCGCAGCATGCTCGACGTGCATCAGGCCGGAATCGGGGTCGACATCGGCGAAGACCACGTCAATGCCGGCGAGAACATTGGCGCTGGCGGTGGCGGCGAACGTCATCGATGGCACGATCGCCACATCGCCAGGCTCGAGACCGGCCGCGCGTGCGGCTAGATATAGCGCCGCTGTGCCACTATTGCATACAACGACATGCTGCGCTCCGACTTGCAGGGCAAATGCCCGCTCGAACGCATCGATGGTTTGACCGGTGGTTAAGCGATCACCGCGCAGAACCTCGACAACGGCTGCAATGTCGTCATCCTCCACGAGATGGCGGCCGTAGGAGCCGAGATCGGACGTCAAGCGTAGCCTCTGCCGCAGCTCGCCAGCAGGGACCGAATCTGCTCGACGTTCAACCACTCGTCATTGGTATCGCTGGCGTAACGGAACCCCTCGGTGACGCGCGTCGCGCCGCGCTCTTCATAGGCCGTGCGACTCCAGAAATTAAATAGCGGCTCTATGACGTAGCGGTCGTCTAGCTGGAGTGTGATCCGCGAATCGTCTTCCGAGATCATCACTTCGTGGAGCTTTTCGCCGGGGCGCACGCCGATGACCTCAACTTTCGCATTCGGCGACATCGCTTCCGCAAGATCGATAATCTTGATACTCGGGATCTTGGGCACGAATACCTCGCCACCTTCCATCATCGCAAAAGACGAAAGAACGACGTTGACGCCCTGTTGCAATGTTATCAGAAAGCGAGTCATTCGCGCATCGGTAAGAGGCAGCGTATCGATTCCCCTGTCAATGAGGTGCTGATAAACCTGAACCACACTCCCGCGTGAGCCAATGACATTTCCGTAGCGCACGACCGCAAAACGCGTGCCGTTGCGGCCGGCGAGCGCATTGGCGGCGACGAAGATCTTGTCGGATGCAAGCTTGCTAGCACCGTACAAATTGATGGGATTGGCCGCCTTATCGGTGGACAAGCCGATGACGCGCTTGACGCCGCTGCGGATGGCCGCGCGTACGACGTTTTCGGCGCCGTGAACGTTCGTCCGAATACATTCGAAAGGATTATATTCGGCCGCCGGCACCTGCTTCAGCGCCGCGGCGTGAACAACGTAGTCGACGCCGCGCATCGCCATTTCCAGCCGATCTGCATCGCGCACATCACCGATAAAATAGCGCAGGACGGGATAATCCTTGTCAGAAAATTCGCGGGCCATCTCGAACTGCTTCAACTCATCCCGCGAAAAGATAATCAGCTTCTCCGGCTGAAATCGTTTGATCACGGCTGCGACGAAGGAGCGACCGAACGAGCCGGTGCCGCCCGTCACCAAAATCGACTTTCCGCTCAGGTCGCACAATTTCGCATCGTAGCTGCGCAAATTAACGGTGTTCTGGATCATTGCTATTATCGAATTCCGGGGTTCTCTAATCAGAGATAGCGGCCCGCGTGGCGGGACGAGCGGCCGTTGTTGGCCGTTCTGCGAAACGAGTTTCCCGTGCTACCGCCATCCGGGTGACTCGATGTCGCCCGGGCGGAATGGTCAGCACGACTTGCGGTTTTCCGTTCGGCGCTAAGCAGCAGCGACCAGGTCCGCATCTAACACAACCCGGACCTTTCGCCCTAACAAGTCGAGCAAAATCGTCACGCGCTCTTGGTCAGTCATTTCCTCGAATAGGCCGAGATTATCGCAGAACACACCCTGGATAACACGTAGTTTATCGCCGGGTTGAAACATTGGAGGCTGATTGAGCTGGACAAATCCCAGCTCATTTTCGCGGCTCTTCAAACTGGCGAGGACACGGTCATCGATGGCGGCCGGCACGTCGCCGTTACAGACGAGACGTGAGACGCCGATGGTTGAGAAGATAGCGCGCCAGCGCTGCGTCTCCAGATCAATTCGGACAAACAGATAGCGAGGAAAAAGTGGGGCCGGTACGATTTCGAAACGTCGCGCATGCCGGCGGCGCTTCTGATATCGCGGCAAATAGGTCTCGAAGCCCTGCCGTTTGAGATGGGCAACCGCCTTGATCTCCGAATTTGGCTGCGACTGAACCGCGTACCAGCGTTGCGCGCTCATTCTGTGGCTCCGCCCCGCTGCTGGATGCGCACGTGTAGAAGTTCGGGCACGAGAACGCGTTCCATTCCAAAACGCGCGACGGCGGCCTCGCTACTCGCGCGCGCATCCTTAACGTCCGTGATCAGCACTGCGTCGAATGCGCGCTCGACGTCCTCAATCGTCTTGAAGATCGGCGCGCCGATAAACCGGCCATCCGCGTGTCCGTCCACGAGCCCGACAATGCCGATCCCCTGCTCCATCGCACAGAGCGCGGCAATCTCGGCAAGGTCCGACTGCCCGATCAGCAGCACGTTGACTAGGCCACGGCTTCTGGCCAAGCGAAACATTTCCAAACAATCAGTCTTAGCCTGCCGGAAAAACCCGAAGGAATACGAAAGATATTCGACGGTCAGTCGCGATTTTTCGGCAAACCCTTGGGGTGTGAGATAATAAGCATAGCGGCGCGCCGGCGCCTGCCGCACCTTCACCAATCCCTTCTTGACGCATCGTTTGAGGTACGCGTTGGCAAGGCCGAGTGCGATGCCGAGTTCAGAAGCGAGCCGCCGCTGGGATTGCACGCGATCCTGCTCGACGGCATCGAGAACGCCGAGCATAATTCGTGACGTTTCCGCCTCGTCCTCGGCCAACCGGCTCATGAAAGCCCCTCGACGGACGATCCGTAGATCGTTCACAGCATGAACGTCAAGTTTTCTCGTTCACGTCGTGAACACGATTTGTTACAAAAGTTTTGCTGAAATTGTTATTGTACATCAATGGTTTGGATTTACTGTGCCGCGATGGCAGGTCGGGACAAGTGCAAACATAGGAAGCCTGTAGCACCTCTGACCAGAGGTCCTCCTGTATGGGGCCAAGAGGAAGCCCATTCCAGAGCCCAGGCCCCGACACTTTGCACACGCCTTGACTGAGAGGGTCGTGTCACCCGAATGCTCGGCAGCGCTGGCGTGCTCTGTTCGCTTATTGTTTTCTTACATGAAACAAGTGGTGTGACTCCCAAGGCAGAGTGCCGCGATGCGGTCGCTTGTTCCTGGATCAGGCGCTTGAACCCAATGCGAGCCTGCTGAATGTCACGCAAGCTCGTCTATCTCGTTACGGAAGACTGGTATTTCGTCTCGCATCGTTTGCCCATGGCCCGTGCGGCACGCGACGCCGGCCTTGAAGTGCATGTGGCGACACGTGTGACGCGCCATCGCGATGCGATCGAACGCGAAGGATTTATCCTTCACGCACTCAATTGGGAAAGGGGCAGCCTGGACCCGCTGCACTTCGTTGGTATCACAATGAACGTGCGAAAGCTCTACCGCACCTTGCAGCCTTCAATCGTTCATCACGTTGCAATTGCGCCGACAATCGTCGGCTCGCTCGCTGCGATCGGGCTGCCTTTTGCAAAGTTGAATGCTTTGGCCGGCCTGGGTTTTGTCTTCAGCTCCCGTGGGCTGAAAGCTCGCACAATGCGACGGCCTCTTTCGATATTGCTGCGATGGTTGCTCCGGCGCAAAAAGACCTCGGTGCTTGTACAGAATCCGGACGATTGCGAAGCGCTCAAATCGGCCGGCATTCGAGCAGAACAAATTATAATCATCCCGGGTTCAGGCGTTGACATCGAAAAGTTTAAAACCCTGCCCGAACCGCCATTACCGGTCGTGGCCGCCTTTGTTGGGCGCCTCCTTTACGACAAAGGTTTGAAGACGCTGATTTCAGCCTGCCGGAAATTGCAAGCCAGGAACATTTCGATCCAATTGCTCATCGTGGGTGAACCCGATTCCGCCAATCCCGCCTCAATTCCGGAAACGTTGCTCGACCAATGGAAGAAAATAGACGGCGTTACTTTTCTCGGCCATGTCGACGACATCAGAGAGGTGTGGCGCCGCGCGCACATCGCGGTCCTGCCGTCGCGCCGCGAGGGTATGCCGATGAGCCTTCTTGAAGCCGCGGCGTGCGGTCGGCCCTTGATCGCAACAGACGTGCCCGGTTGCCGCGAGGTCGCGCGTGCGGGCCTTAATGGGTTGCTGGTGCCGCCGGACGATCCGCACGCTCTCGCCGACGCAATCGCGGAACTTGCAGCCGACGCGGAGTTGCGCCGCCGCTTCGGCACGGCAAGCCGTCATCTTGCCGAAAACGAGTTCTCCACCGCGCGCGTCGGCCGCGAAACCACGGATTTATACCGCCGGCTTCTGCACGAAATTCAGTAACGCTGCTTCGCTGCGGCACCGACATGAACGGCCTTGCGGCAATCGGATCTGTGCGGATACTCGACAGCTGACTGACTCCGGTACTTTCGCGAGAAGACATTCATGCACCTGGCGGACGCTGTATTGCCGGCGGCGACTTTCGTATCGGCAGCAGTCATATGCGGCGGAGCGATTTGGCTTCTGCAACCGTTTTGGCGGCAATACGCATTGGCGAGGCCAAATGCACGGTCGTCGCATGCCAAGCCCACACCTCAGGGCGGCGGTGTTGCGGTTATGCTTGCAGTGCTTGTTGTCGCCCTTCTGCCCACAAGCTTTGCGTCGCCTCCGCTAATTTTTCCCTTACTGGCGATGTTGCTCCTGGCGCTTCTTGGTGCAATAGACGACATACGCGCGCTCGGCGCCATTCTGCGCCTCGCCGTGCAGACCGTTGCCGTCATCACCCTTCTCGTCGCACTGCCGTCGGACCTGCACATTGCACCGCTAATTCCGTGGTGGCTTGAACGCGTGCTGCTCGCAATCGCCCTCCTCTGGTTCGTCAATCTGGTGAACTTCATGGACGGTATCGACTGGATGACCGTTGCCGAAGTTGTGCCTGTGACTGCTGCACTTGCTTTTTTTGGCCTCGCCGGCGCATTACCCCCTGAGGCGACCGTCGTCGCGTTCGCGCTGTGCGGCGCCATGATCGGTTTCGCCCCGTTCAATCGTCCGATCGCCCGCCTTTTTTTAGGGGATGTGGGAAGTTTGCCAATCGGCCTATTGCTCGGCTGGCTGCTTATCCTGCTTGCCGCGAGAGGGCATTTCGCAGCGGCCCTGTTGTTGCCGCTCTATTACTTGTTCGATGCAACGATCACGCTCTTACATCGGCTCGCAAAAGGCGAGTCGATCATGACAGCGCATCGCAGCCACTTCTACCAGCGCGCGCTGGATGCCGGCCTAACGGTATATGAGATCGTTACGCGTGTTTTCGCAACGAATATCGTGCTTGTAGGCTTGGCGACGCTAACGCTCGCGGTCCCGTCAAGGGCGGTTCAACTGATCGCGCTGACGGTCGGCGCAGCGCTCGTTGCCGCGCTGCTTTTCACTTTCAATCGCGTGCCTCCGCGAACGCTG
>JAICMO010000257.1 GCA_025929185.1 Pseudolabrys sp. | reverse complement strand
TTTTTGCTCATCACCTCGTCGACGGCCAGCATGCCGCCGCCGACACAGCGTAGCGCCGCTTCGAGGCTGCCCGGCGACATGGATGTATCGGCATCGATGCGCACCATGCCTTCCTTGGGTGCCGCTTCGCGGACGGCTTCGGCGTATTCCATCGGATGGCAGAGCGAGACGCTTTCCAGCTCCGCCATCGGCGCCTGAACGCGCACGAGCGGCTGGAACTTCTCTTCTTCCAGCGCCTGCGCGACCGCGCGCAAGCGGTCCGGCCGCTCCGGGTGGCCGGCGGGCGTGAGATGGTTGAGGCACGCGGAATGGGTGATGAGCAAAGTGGGCATTGGGGCGTTCTAACGCGCTTGTGAGACGACCGCCACCCTGCTGCTCGATCATCCTTCGCGTCTGACCGAATATGCGTTGAGACTTTCAAATTGTTGCAAGGAAAGGAGTTAATCGTCATGGCCGGGCTCGTCCCGGCCATCTACGCCTTTCTTGCTGAGGTGCCGCAAAGACATGGATCCCCGGCAAGGCGGGCATGACGGGCTGGGGCGAAAGCGCTGATTTCGTTGGCTGCATTTCCGGCCAGACTGTGAGGTGCGAGGCGACGAGGTCGCCGAGCCTCGAAGGGCGACGACCACGGAAAGGCGATAATAGTCGACTTGTGCGGTGACCGCGTCTATTGCGATCGATTATGAATCCGAGATCAGCGGCGGTCATCCTTCGAGGCTCGCGCTTCGCGCGAGCACCTCAGGATGTCGACCTACGTCGTTGCGCTCAAGCTCACGCCTTTCGGCGGCGGCATGTCGTCGGGCACGAAGAAGTCAGGCTGCAACGGTTCGCCTGGATCGACACGGTACCGATCGAAATCGCTCACGCCTTCCGCCGCCAGAAATGTATCGTCAATCAGGAAATTGCCGGTGAACCGGCGGGCGGCCTTTTCGAAGACGCGGTACGCCGCGTCCGCGACAATTTCCGGCTTGCGCGAGCGGCGGATCATCGCATCGCCGCCGAGCAGGTTCTTGATCGCGGCGGTGGCGATGGTGGTGCGCGGCCAGAGCGCGTTCACGGCAACGCCTTTCTCGCGCAACTCGCCGGCAAGACCGAGGGCCACCAGGCTCATGCCGAACTTTGCCATTGTGTAAGCGGTGTGCGGCGCGAACCATTTTTCAGCGATGTCGAGCGGGGGCGACAGCATCAGAATGTGCGGATTGCCGGCGCGCTCGAGATAGGGGAGAGCATATCTTGAGACCATGAACGTGCCGCGCGCATTGACCTGCTGCATCAGGTCGTACCGGCGCATGTCGGTGTTCGCAACTTTCGTGAGCTGGATCGCGCTCGCGTTGTTGACCACGATGTCGATGCCGCCGAACGTCTGCGCGGTACGATCGATGGCGTCCCTGACGGTGTTTTCATCGCGGATGTCGACGGCAAGCGGCAAGGCGCCGCCGCCCGCCTTGGCGATCTGCTCGGCGGCGGTATAGATCGTACCTTCGAGCTTGGGGTGCGGCTCGGTCGTTTTCGCCGCAATGGCGATGTTGCCGCCGTCGGCAGCGGCCTTGAGCGCAATCGCAAGGCCGATCCCGCGCGAAGCGCCGGTGATAAAAAGCGTTTTGCCTTCAAGCGACATGACAGGTCTCGGAACCGCTAACCTTCGTAAGGCAACGTGAGCTTCCCGGACGCCGCGTGCTCATCCATGCCGATGAGATGGCCGGAAGCCAAGCTTTTGCGATAAAACGCCTCGCTCTTCCTGACGTCCTTCACTTCAAGGATGGTGACGCTTTGCACAAGCTTCGCCATTTTTGCCTCCGCAAATGGGCGATCGCCGCATTCTATCAGGAGGCAAGAGCTGCGTCGGCCCCGTTCACGCCGTCGGCGCCTTCCGTGATGGCGCGCTCCAGTCCTTGAGCCGGCACGGCAAGATTTTCGGCAAAAAAACGGGCAAGTGCGATGCGTCCTGCTTCGCCATTGCCGGCGCGCGAAGCCCCCAGCGCCTCCTCCGCCAGCAGACAGCCGCCGGCCGCGGTGGCGAACAGGCGCAGATAAGGTGTAGCGCCGGCGAGCGCGGCATCCGGGGATTTCTGCGCCAGCAGCCACTTCGTCGTGCGTTCAAGACTTTCGACGGCTTCGCCGAGGCGTGCGGCGGTCTCGCCGAAGGCGGTATTGTTGCTGGCGCGTACCGCTTCGACCGTGCGGCGCAATTCCGCGATGTAGCTAGCGACGGTCGCGCCGCCGTCGAGCGAAATTTTGCGCGTGACGAGATCGACGGCCTGGATGCCGTTGGTGCCTTCGTAGATCGCGGCAATGCGCGCATCGCGGTAATGCTGCGCGGCGCCCGTTTCCTCGATATAGCCCATGCCGCCGTGCACCTGCACGCCGAGCGAGGCGACTTCGATACCGATATCCGTGGAGAAGGCCTTTGCCACGGGCGTCAGCAGCGAGGCGCGTTCATGCGCGGTTTCACGCGCTTGTTCCGACTTGGCGCGGTGGGAGCGGTCGATGGCGATGGCCGTCCTGTAGCAAATCGCGCGCGCAGCGCAGGTGAGGGCGCGCATGGTGAGCAGCATCCGCTTGACATCGGGATAATGAATGATCGTTCCGCCGGGACCCTGCTTGCGCTCCCGCGCATAGCTTATGGCCTGTTGCGTGGCCGTCTCCGCGATTGCAACACCTTGCAATCCAACCGCCAGCCGCGCGCGATTCATCATTGTGAACATCGCGGCCATGCCCTTGTTTTCCTCGCCGACGAGGAAACCCGTTGCACCGCCGTTGTCGCCATAGACCATCGTGCAGGTTGGCGAAGCATGGATGCCGAGCTTGTGC
>JAICMO010000078.1 GCA_025929185.1 Pseudolabrys sp. | reverse complement strand
TGCTCGACGAGCCGACCAGCGGCATTTCGATCGAGGAAAAATTCGACCTGATGCAGATCGTCATGGGCGCGCTGAAGAGCCGCAAGATCACAGTCTTGTTCGTCGAGCACGACATGGAGATCGTCGGCCGTTTTGCCGATCGCGTGCTCGCGTTTTACGACGGCACCGTGATTGCAGACGGCACACCGACGCAGACGCTCGATGACCCACGCGTGCAGGAATTGATCAGCGGCACGCGGCTCAAGGCCGGCAACGCCGGGAAAGCGCATGCTTAGCGTCACCAACCTGAATGCATCGATCGGCCCGATCCCGATCATTCGCGGCGCGACGCTCAGTGTGAACGACGGGGAGATGTGCGGCTTGATCGGCCGTAACGGGGCCGGCAAGACCACGCTCTTCCGCGCGCTGATGGGCGCCGTGCCGGCGACCGGCAAAGCGGAGCTCGAGCACGTGGATCTGCTCGCGCTACCGCCGCATCGGCGCATTGCCCACGGCGTCGGCTATATGCCGGAGGACCGGCGGCTGGTCCCGGAATTCACGGTCGAGGAAAACATCCGCCTGCCGACCTGGTCGGTCGCTGTTGACCGAGCCGAAGACCGGCTGAAGTGGATTTTTTCCATCATGCCCGAGGTCGAGCGCTTTCGTGTGCGCCGTGCGCTCGAATTGTCCGGCGGCCAACAGAAGATGGTGGCGCTGGCCCGCGCGCTGATGGCGGGTACACGCATCCTGTTTCTGGACGAGCCCTTCGAGGGACTGGCGCCCGCGCTGGCGCGGCGCTTGGGCGAGGTGCTCGCGAATCTGAAATCCGAAGGCGTGTCGGTGCTCATCGCTGAGTCGAACGAGGTGCACGTGCTCGATCTGTTGGCGCGCGCCTATTTCATCGAACGCGGCACTGTGAGCGACAAGCGCAAGAGTGCGTGACAATTAAGAACGCCAGATTTGCGCTCATTCCCGCGCAAGCGGGAATCCAGAGCCTTGAAAGGTCTATGTCTGTAGCCCCTGGACCCCCGCGCACGCGGGGGTGAGCGGAATTGAGTCTGCAAAATGATTTCTTTACCGCCCCTGATACGCCGGCGTGCGCACGATGAGGCCGTCGAGCGCGTCCGTTACCTTGATCTGGCAGGAGAGGCGCGAGGTCGGCTTCACCTCGAAAGCTGAATCGAGCATGTCCTCTTCCTCCGCGGAAGGCGGGCCGACGATAGGGCTCCACGCATCATCGACATGCACGAGACAGGTCGCGCACGTGCAACCGCCGCCGCACTCGGCAACGATGCTCGCGATGCCGTTGCGCAACGCCGTTTCCATGACAGTCGCGCCGGCTTCGCCTTCGACCGTATGCGTCGCACCATCGTGCTCGATGTAGGTGATCTTCGGCATGGCGGGCAAAACTCAGGCGACGCCGAGCTTCTTTTGCAGGCTGGTTGAAGAGGTCGTGTATTGGAACACAAGCCGCTTCTCCGGATGAACGTAATGGTGCGCCTTCTGCGCCATCAGCGCCGCCTCATGGAAGCCGGAGAGAATGAGCTTCAGCTTGCCCGGATAGGTGTTGATGTCGCCGACGGCGAAGATGCCCGGCACGTTCGTTTCGAAGGTCGCGGTACTCACCGGGATGAGATCGTTCTCCAGCTTGATGCTCCAATTCGCCACCGGGCCGAGCTTCATCGTCAATCCGAAGAACGGCAGCATGGCATCGCAGGCGACGGTCGAAAGCGCGCCGTCGCTGCCCTTGATCGTCGCCGCGGTGAGTTGCCCGTTTTCGCCTTTCAGTGCCGTCACCTGACCGATCTTCAAATCCATGGCGCCGGACGACACCAGCGCGCGCATCTTGTTGACGCTGTCGGGCGCCGCGCGGAATTCATCGCGCCGGTGCACGAGCGTGAGCCGCCTGGCGAGTGGCTGCAAATTGAGCGTCCAGTCGAGCGCCGAGTCACCACCGCCGACGATAAGCAGGTTCTTGCCGCGGAACGCGTCCATTTTGCGCACCGCGTAGAACACCGACTTTTCCTCGTACGGCTCGATGCCCTGGATCGGCGGGCGTTTCGGTTGGAACGACCCGCCGCCGGCCGCGATCACGACGGCCTTGCTCAGAAACACCTTGCCTGCGTCCGTCGTGACGCGGAAAAGCGGATCGCCGATGTTCTCGATGGTTGTCACCATCTCGCCAAGGTGAAAGCTCGGCTTGAACGGCTTAATCTGCTCTATCAGCGCGTCGCATAGCTCCTTGCCGTTGATGCGCGGGATGGCCGGAATATCGAAGATCGGCTTCTCGGGATAAAGCTCGGCGCATTGCCCGCCGACCTTGTCGAGAATGTCGACGAGATGCGCCTTGATGTCGAGCAGGCCAAGCTCGAACACGGCGAAAAGCCCGACCGGCCCCGCGCCGATGATCAGCACGTCAGTGTTGATCTCTTCGCTCATCGTTTCGGTCCCGAGCAACTGATCGGTTTTTTGCAGCATTATGCCATTCTCCGCGCAAGCTCGGCGGGCGAGCGGTCGATCGCGCGCATCAGCTCCGCCACGTTCTGTTCAGGTGTCTTGCCGCTGGTCACTAACGCAACTTCCGCTTTGGCGTAAAGCGGCTCGCGGCTTTTAAGAATTGAGATCAGATCCTCCATGGCGCGGGCCCGGTCGGCCATCGGCCGCAGGTCGCCCTGCGCGATCACGCGTTTCATATGTTCTTCCGGCTCGGCTTTGACCCAAACGGTAAAACAGGATGAAAGCAGCAATTCGAGCGTGCCCGGCTGGGTGACAATACTCCCGCTGGTGGCAATGACGAAACGCGGGCGCTCTTTGAGAACGTTTTCCAGCGCCTCGCGTTCCGCGCGGCGGAACGTTTCCTGGCCGAACATC
This sequence comes from Pseudolabrys sp., assembly GCA_025929185.1. GTDB lineage: Bacteria > Pseudomonadota > Alphaproteobacteria > Rhizobiales > Xanthobacteraceae > Pseudolabrys. The sequence goes on along the minus strand of JAICMO010000078.1, from coordinate 12,789 downwards.
TCGAAAATCTGGCTGAGCGTCGCGCCGCTCCTCCGCTCGATCTCGCGGTCGAGCTCGACGAAGGGAGCGTTGAGCCGCCCGGCGAGCAGCTTTCCGAGCGTCGATTTGCCGCCGCCGCGCAGGCCGATCAGCGCGATGCGCTGTCGCCGCAGGTCGGAGGAGGGCTCGCCGAAGCGCTGCAACAGCACCTCGCGCGCTTCCTTCAGCGTCGGGGCGGGCAGGCGCTCAAGGAATTGCGACAGCAGAAGGGCGTCGACCGGAGGGTCAGCATTCTCGTTCACCAATTGAGTCACCGGCACACTCATCGCCCGCGCAATTCGGCGCAGCAGGACGATGGAGCCGTTGCCGCGCCCGGATTCGACCTGCGCGAGGTAGCGCTCCGACACGCGCGCGTGCGCGGCAAGCGTTTTGCGCGTCATGCCGCGCTGATTGCGCAGCACGCGCACGCGCTCGCCGAGCCGGCGCAGGTAGGATGCGCTGTCGGTGCCGGACTTCGCGCCGAGAGATTTGCCGCGCGTTTGTCTCACCGCTGGACCCATGCATGAACTATATTGCCGATCAATATGAGCCGGGGTTCGCCCAATTGCAAGCGGGGCCGAGCACATGAGCAACATTGATGGGTTAAAAATTAGGAAGTTAATTTGTTCTATCAATAGCTTAAATCGGCAATCGCCTTGTGGTATGGAGCTGTTGTCGTCTCCCTGCACCGGTGCTATGCTGATGCACAATAATTCATATAATGGCGTCATGCAGCTGATCGACTTCCAGACCGAGCCTTCTCGCTATCGCCATTGGCGCATCGAATGCGATGGCGATCTGGCCTATTTGATTATGGACGTCGATCCGGCCGGCGGGCTTTCCGACGGCTACGAGCTGAAATTGAATTCCTACGATCTCGGCGTCGACATCGAGCTTAACGACGCGGTTCAACGCCTCCGCTTCGAGCATCCGGAGGTGCACTGCGTCGTCATCAAGTCGGGCAAGGACAACGTGTTCTGCGCCGGCGCCAACATCCGTTATCTTGGCAAGGCGACACACCAGCAAAAGGTCAATTTCTGCAAGTTCACCAACGAGACGCGGCTCGCGATCGAAGACGCGAGTGAAAACTCGAAGCAGATTTACGTCTGCGCCATCAACGGTAATGCCGCAGGAGGCGGCTACGAGTTGGCGCTTGCCGCCGATCACATCATGCTGGTGGATGACCGCCGTTCGGCGGTGGCCCTGCCGGAGACGCCGCTCCTCGCCGTGCTGCCGGGGACAGGCGGGCTTACCCGCGTCACCGACAAGCGCAAGGTGCGCCGTGACCGAGCCGACGTGTTCTGCTCGATCGAGGAGGGCATCCGCGGCGCCAAGGCCGTCGAATGGCGGCTGGTGGATGAGGTCGTGGCCAATTCGAAATGGAACGACACCGTTGCCGCGCGCGCGAAGGAGATTGCGACGCGCTCGGATCGCCCGAAGGATGCAAAAGGCATCACATTGACGCCGCTCGAGCGCAAGATCAAAACCGACCGCGTCTCCTATACGTATGTCGAGGCCGAGATCGACCGTGCGCGCAGCCTTGCCACATTGACGGTGCGCGGGCCTTCGCAGGCCGCGCCGCACTCTGTGGAGGCCGGCCACGCACTTGGCGCTGCATTCTGGCCGCTTACGGTCGCGCGTGAACTGGAAGATGTCATCCTGCATCTGCGCGCGAACGAAGCCGGGATTGGTGTCGTGCTGCTGCGTACCGACGGCGATTCGGAGGCTGTGCTGGCGCACGATGATTTTCTCGCCACGGCCAACGGTGACTGGCTGATGCGCGAGATTCGCCTCTATTTGAAGCGCGTGCTCAAGCGTATCGACGTGACGCCGAAAAGCTTTATTGCCCTGATCGAACCCGGTTCGTGCTTTGCCGGTACGCTCGCGGAATTGGCGTTCGCCGCGGATCGTTCGCTGATGCTTATCGGCACGCGTGAAGGCGACAACCGCAGGCCGGCGGCGATCACGCTCGGCCCCGCCAATTTCGGCTCTTACCCGATGGGCAACGGCCTGACGCGTCTGCAAACGCGCCTCCTCGGCGAACCCGAGGCGCTCAAGGCAGCGGAAGGAAGAATCGGCGTTGCGATCGAAGCCGAGGAGGCGGCTGAACTCGGCCTTGTTACCTTGGTCTATGAAGACTTCGATTGGGACGACGAGTTGCGCGTGATGCTGGAAGAGCGCACCAGCTTCTCGCCCGACGCGATGACCGGCATGGAGGCGAACCTGCGCTTCGCCGGTCCGGAGACAATGGAAACCAAAATCTTCGGTCGTCTGACCGCGTGGCAGAACTGGATTTTCCAGCGGCCGAACGCCATCGGCGACGAGGGCGCGCTCAAGCTCTACGGCAGCGGTGTGAAGCCGGTGTTCGGCAGGGAGAGGGTGTGAGACTTCGTGCCCCGGACGCGGCACAGCACGAAGTGGTGCGCCGCTGATCCGGGACCATTCAAGAGCAAAGAATTCGTAACGATCCCGGGTCTGCAGCGCACCGCGACGCGCTGCGCTGCGCCCGGGAAAGGTTGAAGGACAATAGCCATGAACATCGTCAACGTCGACTACGACGGGCTCATTCCGAATAATGTGGCGCTCGGGCGGGATGTGCGCGTCAAGCGCGCGCTGGAGAAATGGCACCCCGGTTACATCAACTGGTGGAACGACATGGGACCGGAAGGCTTTCAGGAATCGCTCGTCTATCTGCGCACGGCCGTGAGCGTCGATCCGAAGGGCTGGGCGAAATTCGATTACGTGAAGATGCCGGATTACCGCTGGGGCATCCTGCTCGCGCCCGCCCACGAGGGCCGCAAGATTCCGTTCGGCCGCCATCGTGGCGAGGACGCCTGGCAGGAAGTGCCGGGCGAATATCGCGCCATGCTGCGCCGTCTGGTCGTGATCCAGGGCGATACCGAGCCGGCCTCCGTCGAGCAGCAGCGCTTCCTCGGCAAGACGGCGCCGTCGCTCTACGACATGCGCAACCTGTTCCAGGTCAACGTCGAGGAGGGGCGTCACCTCTGGGCGATGGTCTATTTGCTGCAAAAATATTTCGGCACCGACGGCCGCGAGGAAGCGGAGGCGCTGCTCGAGCGCCGCTCCGGCGACGCTGATACCCCGCGCATGCTCGGCGCCTTCAATGAGAAGACGCCGGACTGGCTGTCGTTCTTCATGTTCACATTCTTCACCGATCGCGACGGCAAGATGCAGCTCGAAGCGCTGGCGCAATCCGGCTTCGATCCGCTCTCGCGCACCTGCCGCTTCATGCTGACGGAAGAAGCGCACCACATGTTTGTCGGCGAAACCGGCGTCACGCGCACGATCCAGCGCACCTGCGAAGCGATGAAGGAGGCAGCCGTCGACGATCCGTATGACGTGGAGAAAGTGCGCAAGCTCGGCGTCATCGATCTGCCGACGATCCAGAAGAAAGCGAACCTGCATTTTTCGCTCACGCTCGATCTGTTCGGCAACGAAATCTCGACCAATGCGGCGAACGCGTTTCATGCCGGTCTCAAGGGTCGCTTCCGCGAGGAGCGGCTCAAGGACGATCATTCGCTCGAAAGCGGGGTCTATCCGGTGCTGCGGCTGATCGACGGCAAGATTCAAAACGAAGATGCGCCTGCTTTGTCGGCGCTCAACATGCGCCTGCGTGACGATTACGTGCACGATTGCAATAACGGCATTGGGCGCTGGAACAAGATGATCGCCGAGATCGGCATTCCGTTCGAGATCAGGCTGCCGCACGTCGCCTTTCATCGTCACATCGGCGAGTTCGCGGGAGTGCATACTGATACGAACGGCAATTTGCTGAGCGACGCCGAATGGGAGAAGAAGAAAAGCTATTATCTACCCTCGGACGGCGACAAAGACTTCATCGAAAGCCTGATGCAGCCGGAGACCGAGCCCGGCAAGTTTGCGGGCTGGATCGCGCCGCCGAAAGTTGGCATCGACAACAAGCCCGGCGATTTCGAATACGTGAAGATCGCCTGACCCGTCATCCTGAGGTGGCTTCGCGCAGCGAAGCCCTCGAAGGATGGCGGGCACCGAATCCTCAAAGCCGAGGATGCAAAGTCCGGGCCGTGCATCCTTCGAGGCTCGCGCTCACGCGCTCGCGCCTCAGGATGACGGGTCGAGCGCTACACCTGTTGCAAACCGAACCGCTTCACCACATCCGCCGGCACCGCCAACGCGCTGATCCTGTGCGGATCGCTTGCGTGTTTCCCGGCCCATACGCGCGTCTCACCGCCCTCCACCGCCAGTTCGCCGCCCACCGTAATCAGGTGCTCGACGTCGAAGCTCGAGCGGCGAAACGTTTTCACGCGCGAGGCGATCTCGATCGTGTCGCCGAACTTCGCCGGCTTGCGGAAAGCCGCGCGCGCATCGACCAGCGGCAGGCCGATAATGCCAAACGTCGCATTCAAGTCGGAGCGCTTCACGCCGAGTGCGGCCTCAAACAGGAGCCACGTGCTCACGTCGAAGAACTCGAAGAACCGGGCGTTGAACACGATGCCGGCCGGATCACAATGGCCCCATTCGATGGTCATCTGCCGACGATAAACGAAAGACGTCACGACACCTCCCAGCCGTTTCGGGCAATCTAGGCGAGTGGCGGCACGAGGTAAACGTATTAGCCGCCGCGCTTCTTCTTGCGCGGGTCAGGCCACTCGACCACGGCGAGCGCGCGGCGCTCCACCTTCGACGTATGCCGGCGCCTGCGCAGGGCCGCCTTCGGCGCGATTGGCTTGTGCGGCGATTCATCGAGCGCGTCGAGCAGCCAATAGAGATCGTCGTCGGAAATCAGCCAGCGCTTCGGCGCAAAGCGCGCGATCGAAAACGGCCGCGAATAAGCGAGCAGCGATTTTTTGCCGTCCCATAAAAAATATTCGTGCGCATAAGACATCGCGAGCTCGCGCGGACTGCGATAAATCGGGTCGCGCCAGCGCAGCACGGCGTGGTTGGTCTTGCTGATCGCCCCCCACAGGCCGCGCTCCTTGAAGACTGCGATGACGTGATCCTCGTCGCTCGGCAGCGCCTGAAAATCCATCAACAGCGGCGGTTTCCCGTGATAGGCAAGCGCCGCGGCGGCGAAGATCGCGCCTTCCGCGCAATGCGCCATGCGCTTTTTCAGCACGTGGCGCGGCGACATTGCCGTCTCGGCCGTCAGTTCGAAGTTGACGCGGAGTCTGTCGAGAAAAGACTGAATCTTTTGCGCGCTGTCGAGCCGTTCAAATACGCGCCGCTCGGCGGCCGAAAGCAAAGCCCGCATTGCGGCCCGGAAGCGTGTGCGATTCGCCATTCCGGCGATCTTAGCGGCCGCGGGCAAGCGCCGCCAAACCTGCAATGAACATCAACGGATATTGTATCGAATCGGCACGGTGATCGCGATTTGCGTCCCCGGAATTTCCGGCGGCGGCGGCGGCAAAGGCTGGGCGCGCTCGACCAGCGACATCGTCGCCCGATCCAGCAGGTTCGAGCCGGAGCTGCGCACGATATGCGGACTGTGCACGCGGCCGCGGCGATCAATGCTGAATGCGATCTGCGCGACGCCCTGCTCGCCGCGCGACTGTGCTTCCGGCGGATAGCGCTTGTGGCGTTCGAGCTGCGCGAGCAGCAACGACTTCCAGTTCGGCACGGCGTTCGGATTATGCGACGTGGCACCCGGCGCCGGCGCGGCCGCATGCGCGGCGTGATGCTCGGCGTGGCTCGGCGCGGTGGTGAGCTTTGCCTCGTGCTTGTGCGGCGGCTTGTGCTCCTTCGGCTTCACGGCCGGCCTCGGCGGCGGCAGAACCGCCCATTGCGGATCGCCCGTATCGTCCGGCCTCTGCTCGAACTCGGGCGGTTTGATGAACGGCTCGGGCACGGGCTGCGGCTCGGCGTCCGATTGCTGCGGACCCGGCGGCAATTCAGCCGGCACGACTTGTGGCGCGACCGGCAGGGGCGCGAGCTCGATCATAACGACGGGCGCATTCGCGGGCAGATCTGATTCTTCGTGCCAGCGCGCCAGCAGTGCCATCGCGCCGCCGACGTGAAAGAATATCGCGAGCGCTAAGCACGCGATCCAGCGCGCGGCGTCCCGCGACGCCCGTTTCCGCTCGCTGGGCCAATCGGTCGTCACGGCGTTTTACCCGTCTCGAGCCCGACCAGCGCGACGTGCAGATAGCCCGCGCTCCGCAAGTCATTCATCAGTGCCATCAAGTCGCCGTAGGCGACCGTCTTGTCTGCGCGCAAAAAGACGCGCTGCTCCTTGTCGCCATTGGTCGCTCGTGTCAGCGCGTCGGCAAGCCCGGCGCGGCTAATCGGATCGGCGTCGAGCATCAGGCTCAAATCCGATTTCAAGGTCAGGAACAGCGGCTTGTCCGGGCGTGGTTGCTGCTCGGCATTGGAGAAGGGCAGGTTGACCGCGACATCGACCGTCGCGAGCGGGGCGGCGATCATGAATATGATGAGCAGCACCAGCACAACGTCGATGAACGGCGTGACGTTGATCTCGTGCAGCTCAGCGAGATCGTCGTCGCCGTGACCGAGACGCAAAGCCATCGTTCGTCACTCGGCGGCGGCCGCGGGCCGCCGGCGTTGCTCCAGCGGGTGCAATGTGCCGCGATCGAGATCGCGGCTCACGAGGCGCATGACTTCAGCCGCGGCATCAGCGTGCAGCGCACGATAGGTCGCGGTCCACCGCGAAAACATATTGTACATCACAACCGCGGGGACGGCAGCGACGAGGCCAAGCGCGGTCGCCAGCAGCGCCTCGGCGATGCCGGGCGCGACCACCGCGAGGTTGGTGGTGTGCTGCTTCGAAATGTTGATGAAACTGTTCATGATGCCCCACACGGTGCCGAACAGGCCGACGAAGGGCGCGGTGGCGCCGATCGTCGCGAGCAGGCCCGTGCCGCGGATCATGTGGCGGGCGGCGGCGGCTGCAATGCGATCGAGGCGCGAAGCAATGCGTTCTTTCACGCCCGCAGGCTCCAGGGCGTCGGCCGACAGGCGTATTTCGCTCACCGCCGCGTTCACCAGCGCGCTGCCCGGATCGGAGCGAGCTTGCGTCTGCGCAAGACAATCGGCAAGCGTGCGCGCTTGCGCGAGAACAGCGATTATCTTGCGTAGCCTCCGGCGCGCGAACATTAGCTCGATCGTTTTCGCGAACCAGATCGTCCAAGTAAGCAGCGAAGCGAAGGCAAGCCCGATCATCACCGCCTTCACGACGATATCGGCCGACAGGAACATGCCCCACGGCGACAGGTTGCGCGGCAATGTGAGGCTCGCTGTGGGAGTTGTCGGTCCGCTCGCATTTGACGTTGGTGCGGTCGCCTTTGGCGAAGCGGACGAGCTAGTTGCCGGCGCTCGGGCGGGGACGGCAGATGAAGAAGGGACGGAGTTTGCAGGAGCAACCGCGCCCGGTATTGGCGTTGACGCCGGCGAAGCTGGCGGCGTCTGCGAGAATGCCGGCGCGATAGCGGCGATAGCGAGGATAACCAGGACAGCGCCCAATCGGCGGTCAACCGTGAAATTTTTCGTGCGCGTTATGTCCATCATTGCGGTCCGATTTTGCCACACCTTCTTGCACGAATTTCGCCTATTTGTGTCATTCCGCCGGAGTAAGTTGCACCGCTTGGCGCTGATGTGTTCGTGGTGACCGGCGCCATTCCGCAAAGATAAATCATACGCCAAACCGGCCCGCTGTGAGCGCCTTCGCAGCCTACTTGGTCCACTTTAGGCCATGTTGACCTATTGCGCCGACGAGGAAACGCAGACGGCGACCAGCGGGCTGTTGGCGGCGTTCGGCACCACGCCGCACGACACCGAGCGTTCGGTCAGGAAGGTCGCCGGTTTGCGAGATACACCGCAATAGGCGGTAATTAGGACTTCGTTGGAATTGCATTCGGCGATGCAAGTGTCGGTTGCGCAATTCTTCTGAACGATCCGGATATTCGAGGCCGCTCCCGCCGGCCCGGGCGGTCCCGGCGGGCCAGCCGGCCCCGGAGGACCGGCTGGCCCGCGTTCGCCTTTCTCGCCTTGCGACCCTGGCGGACCCGGATCGCCTTTAGGCCCTTGTTGCGGTTTTTGACCGCAGCCGATGAGCGCGGCGCACAAAAGAGCCGCAGCCGTTAATCTACCAATTCTCATGTAAATCCCGCGTTGGCAGCAGCCAAACCTGACATATCGGTCGTCAAGCATACCAAGCCGCGCGCCCTCAACAACCTGATCGATCACGATCAAGTTCCTCGCGCCTTATTGCGGGAAGAAACACAATCTCAATATATTATATTAGCGATGGGGCGCGTTTGCGCGGCGCGTGCTGCCAGTGAGCACGTTTTTTGCCGTAGCAGGACCGACATGCGCTGGCCCAAAACAATTGTCATCCTTGCTGCTGGGCTCCTGATTATCGGCGCCGCATTTCTGTGGCTGCCGAAGGAGCCACTGTTTGCAAAGCGCGTGAACCCGCCTTCGACGACGCGCCAGGCCATTCCTGTCATCGCTGGGATTGCCGAGGCGCAGGACGTTCCGCTTTACACCGAGGGCCTGGGCACCGTTCAGGCGTTCAATCTCGTCACAGTGAAGACGCGCGTCGACGGACAGATCACGCAGGTTTTTTTCAAGGAAGGTCAGGAAGTCAAGAAAGGCGACCGCCTTTTCCAGATCGATCCGCGGCCTTATGAAAACGCGCTTCAGCAGGCCGAAGCGACGAAGGAAAAAGACGAGGCGCAGTTGCAATCGGCCAAGCTCGACCTCGAGCGTTTTGCGCAGTTGCTGCCGCAAGGATTTCAGACGCGGCAAAGCTACGATCAGCAAAAGGCGACGGTCGGCCAATTGGAAGCGACTCTCAAGGCGGACGAGGCGCAGATCGCGACCGCGCAGCTTAATCTGGATTATTCGACCATCCGCTCTCCTATCGACGGCCGCACCGGACAGCGTGCCGTCGATATCGGCAATTTCGTTCAGACCTCGCAGAATGTGGCGCTGATGACGATCACCGAGATGAGGCCGATCTACGTCAGCTTCAGCGTGCCGGAGGAGAAACTCAACGACATTCGGAAAAATCAGGCGCAACACCCGCTCAAGGTCATCGCCTATGCGATGGACGACAAGACCGCGCTGAGCGATGGTGAACTGACTCTGATCGACAACCAAGTCGATGTGACGACCGGCACCGTCCGCCTGAAAGCGCAATTCGCAAACGCCGGCGAGCCATTATGGCCGGGCGAATTCGTCAACGCGCGCCTGATCCTGTCGATGCAGAAAAACGTGGTCACAGTGCCCGCGCAAACCGTGATGCAGGGACCGAACGGCGCTTATGTCTATACGCTCGATAAGGATAACGTTGCGAAACGCAAACAGGTGACCGTCGGCACGACGGAGCAAGGCGTTGCTGTCATCGAGGGCGGCCTGTCGGCGGGCGAGCGCGTCGTCGTCGAGGGGCAATACCGGCTGACCGATGGCAGCAAGGTCAAGACCGCCGAGCCGCAATCGGCATCGGCCGACACGCAAGCCGCCAGATGAACATATCCGAGATCTTCATCCGCAAGCCGATCGGCACGTCGCTGCTGATGGCCGGCATCCTGATCTTCGGCATCGCCAGTTACCAGCTGATTCCGGTTGCGGCGCTACCGACGGTCGATTTTCCGACGATCCGCGTGCAGGCGAAGCTGCCGGGCGCGAGCCCCGACACCATGGCCTCATCGGTCGCCACGCCTTTGGAGCAGCAGTTCTCGTCGATTCCGGGCCTCGAGCAGATGACATCTGTCAGCGGCCTCGGCACGACGACGATCACGCTGCAATTCGATCTCAACCGCAACATCGACGGCGCGGCGGGCGACGTGCAGACCGCCATCAACGCGGCGAGCGGTCTTTTGCCCAAGGATATGCCGAGCCCGCCGACCTACAAGAAAACCAACCCGGCCGAGCGCTCGATCCTGATCTACGCCGTCTGGTCGGATGCGCTGCCGATCTACCGCGTCGACGACTACGCCTTCACCAACCTGGCGCAGCGGATCTCGACCATTTCCGGCGTGTCGGAGGTCGATATCGCGGGCGAGCAGCAATACGCCGTGCATGTCCAGGTCAATCCACTCGCGCTCGCCGCCCGCAAGATCGGCCTGGAGGACGTTCACAGCGCGCTCGCCGCCGCCACCACGAACGAACCGAAAGGAAACCTGGAAGGCGAACGTCAGGTCTATACGCTCGACACGAACGACCAACTGTTCAACGCCAAATCCTTCGCCAAGACGATCATTGCATACCGCAACGGCGCGCCTGTTCGCGTCGATGACGTGGGCGACGTGATCGACTCGTCTGAGTCGCCAAGAACCGGAGCCTGGTTCGGCACGAGGCGAGCCGAGCTGCTGCTGATCAGGCGGCAATCCGGCGCGAATACGCTCGAAGTCGTCGACAACATAAAGGCGCAGATGCCGGCGTTGCTCGCCTCGGTTCCGAAGAACATTCACGTCGAGCTGATGTCCGACCGCTCCCTCAACATCCGCGAGTCGGTACGCGACGTCGAGATTACCTTGCTCATCACCATAACGCTTGTCGTGATGGTGATCTTTTTGTTCCTGCACAACGTCTGGGCGACGATCATCCCCGCGATTGTCGTGCCGCTCTCGCTGGTCGGCACGTTCGGCGTGATGTACGCGTGCGGCTATAGCCTAGACAATCTCTCGCTGATGGGTCTGACGATTGCCGTCGGCTTCCTGGTCGACGACGCAATCGTGATGATCGAGAACATCGTCCGCTATCTGGAGCGGGGTGACCCCCCGTTCGAGGCGGCGATCAAGGGCGCCGGGCAGATCGGCTTCACCATTCTTTCGATCACGATTTCGCTCGTCGCCGTATTTATTCCGCTCCTGTTCATGGCGGGCATCATCGGCCGGCTGTTTCGTGAGTTCGCCATCACCGTCACGACGGCGGTGCTGGTTTCCGGATTTATCTCGCTGACGTTGACCCCGGTGATGTGCTCGCTGTTCCTCACGCGCGAGAGCACGCACGGAACGAATTTCATCAGCCGCTGGTCGGAATACCTGTTCGGCCGGCTGGTGCATGGCTACGACCGCGGGCTGAAATGGGTCTTCCGGCATCAGCCGCTGATGCTGATCATCACGCTCTCGCTCATCGTCGTCACCTGCGCGATGTACGTGGAAATGCCAAAGGGCTTCTTCCCGGAGCAGGACACCGGCTTCCTGTTCGGTCAGGCCGAGGCGCGGCAAGACACCTCTTTCGCGCAAATCACCAAGCTCGAGCACCAGTTCGCCGATATCATCAGAGCCGATCCGGCGGTCTCAGGCGTCATGGGCTTCGCCGGCGCAACCGGCGGCAATGCGAGCGAGAACACGGCGCGCATGTTCATCCAGCTCAAGCCGCTCAGCGAGCGCGGCGTCTCGGCGCAACAGGTCATTCAACGCCTGCGCCCGAAGGTCGCCGCGGTCAAAGGCGCGAAATTCTTCATGCAGGCCGGGCAGGACATCACCGTCGGCGGTCGCCTGACAAAAACCGAATACCAATACACGCTGACCGACACGGACGCCGAGGAGCTCAACCATTGGGCGCCGATCCTGGAGCGCGCGCTGCAAAAAGCGCCGGAGCTTCAGGACGTGACCTCCGACCAGCAGATCGCGTCGCCGCACATTGCGATCACCATCGATCGCAATGCGGCCTACCGGCTTGGGCTGTCGCTCTCGATGATCGACCAGACGCTCTACGACGCGTTCGGCGAGCGGCAGGTCGCGACGATTTTCACCTCAGCGCACCAGTACAAGGTGATCCTCGAGGTGCAGCCGCGGTTCCAGGACAGTCCTTCGGCGTTATCGAAAATTTATCTCGCGTCTGCGACAGGGGCACGCATTCCGTTAAGCGCGATCGCGCATTTCTCCAGAAAGGTCGAGCCGCTGACGGTCAATCATCAAGGCCAGTTTCCCGCGGTGACGCTGTCGTTCAATGTTGCGCCCGGCTATGCGCTCGGCCAGGCCGTCGACCGCATCAACCAGATTCAATCGGAGTTGCGCACCCCGGTGACCTTGCAGGGCACGTTCCAGGGCACGGCGCATGAATTCCAGAAGTCACTGACCTCGATGCCGCTGCTGATCGTGGCGGCGATTCTCGTTGTCTACATCGTGCTCGGCGTGCTCTACGAAAGTTACATCCACCCGATCACGATCCTGTCGGCGCTGCCTTCGGCCGGCGTCGGCGCGCTTATCATGCTGAGCCTGTTCGGTTATGAGCTGACGGTGATCGCGATCGTCGGCATCGTGCTGCTGATCGGCATCGTGAAAAAGAATGCGATCATGATGATCGACTTTGCGCTCGAAGCGGAGCGCAACCACGGCAAGAGCCCGCTCGACGCTATCCACGAAGCCTGCCTGCTTCGTTTCCGGCCGATCATGATGACGACCATGGCCGCGCTGTTCGGCGGCCTGCCGCTGGCCATCGGGTTCGGCGCGGGCTCGGAGTTGCGCCGTCCACTGGGCATCGCGATCGTCGGGGGCTTGATTGTCTCGCAGACGCTGACGCTGTTCACGACGCCGGTGATCTACCTTTACCTCGAGCGGCTCAGCCAATGGCTGCGCCGCAAGCGCCGGCGGCACGCAGAGCTTCCGGCGCCGGCGGAGTAGGTCGCAAGAGATGGACGCCGCTGCCCGCTCATTCCCGCGCAAGCGGGAAGGTGGATTCACACTCGAAGTGCAACGCTTTGGAGAAGGCCTCGGCTGGGGTTAGCCAGTCAAGGCATTTTCGCGGAGTGTCGTTGTAGGCGCGGACGAGCGCATTGAAACGTCGTGACGAGAGCGTTGCGAG